>CAYUXW010000001.1:0-87418 GCA_964449115.1 uncultured Erysipelotrichaceae bacterium
TATATTAAAAAACGACAATTCTTTTTCAAATTGTCGTTTGTCAACAGTCTGAAATCATTCATTTTGAATGATTTTTTAATTTGAAATGATTTACTAGAGTTATAATAATATTATGAATTGATGAAATCTTCACATTAAAGGAAAAGAGGTCACGAATATGAGTGCAAATTTTAAAAAAATAGTATTATTAATATTTACAGTAATAATAGCTATGATATTAATATCTTCATTGATGCCAAAAAGTGAAAAAATAAGTTTTGAAGAATTAGAATTTACAGTTCCGTTTATTGTCAAAGAAATTGATGAAGATGGTAAAAATGGTATTACCTATGGAAATGAAGTTGTTAATAGAAATATAAGTCGAGACATGACATCGGTAGCAATAGAAAAATCAGATATTTCAATTGATGATTTTCTTAAGTTTAAAGATGAGTGGCTCAATAAAGAAGAAAAAAGAGTATTTGCGGATGTCTATAGCAGTTATTATGGCTACGAATTGATTAGCACTTATGCTGATTCCGGACCTGATAAATATATTTTATATATACATATATTTTCATCAGATAATTTTTATCGCATAGTAACTTATGGTCTTGATAGTTCAGAACTGTGGAAGTTAATAGAAAGCATCACTGTAAACAATTGATTATAACAATAGATAAGATATTGAATCAGCTAAATTTTTAAAATATAATTATTTATTGTATAATCTGTATGATTGAGGAGGTTTACTAGTATGGAAGCGAAAGATAGAGTAGTAGTCGAAAAATATGTTAGTTCAGGAATTACATTTGGCAGTGCTTTAGCTATGGTAATAAGTTATACTACCTGGAAATCTATAGGCTGGGCAATTTTTCATGGATTGCTAAGCTGGGGATATGTGATTTATTTCATTTTTCGTTATTGATTTTATAAAGATTACCTATGAAATAGTTGTTTAAATCTAACGATAATAAATAAAAGTATAAATGACAAACGATAATAAATAAAAGTATAAATGTTGTAAAATTGCACAATTATGTTATAATACTTACAGGAAAAGGAGACTTGATGAATATGCCAGTTACTGTTAATAAGGACTTATGTATTGGTTGTGGAGCTTGTTTAGCAAGTTGCCCAGTTGAAGCATTAGAGTTAGACGAAAATGGATTAGCTGAATGCAATGAAGATGCGTGCATTGATTGCGGTGCGTGCATTGATGACTGTCCAGTACAAGCTATTAGTCAAGAATAACCAAGCAAAACCTGCTTGGTTTTTTGTGGAATAAAATTATGAATGAATACAAGTTACCAAGTGCCAAAGAGGCACGTTTTAGACGTAAAACATACAAAGCACCTATAATATATAACTCAATTCAATTAACAGAATCGCAAAAAATATTAGGTGTTAATAAAAAATATCACGTTGTCACATATGGCTGTCAGGCCAATGTCAGAGATAGTGAAGTAATCAGTGGTATCCTGGAACAAATGGGATACACTTTTGAAAGTGACTATGCAAATGTTGATGTTATTATTTTAAATACTTGTGCCATTAGAGAAAATGCTGAAAACAAAGTATTGGGTTTTATCGGTTATCTGAAGTCTTTTAAACGTTTAAATCCTGATATGGTTATTGGATTATGTGGCTGTATTCCTCAACAGGAAAACATCGCTAAGATGATTGTTGATAAATATCCGGTTGTAGAATTAATTTTTGGTACACATAATATCACTTCTTTACCAGTCTTATTAGAAGATGTAATAACTAAAAAAAGAAGAAGTGTTGAAGTATTTTCTATTCTGGGCAGTATTTATGAAGATTTACCATCAGTTAGACAATTTAGACATAAAGCTTTTGTAAATATTATGGATGGTTGTGATAAGTTCTGTACCTACTGTATTGTTCCGTATACTCGTGGACAACAAAGATCTAGAAAAATGGAAGATATTCTTAACGAGGTAAATGAACTTAAAGAAAAAGGATATAAAGAAATAACCTTGCTGGGGCAGAACGTTAATGCTTATGGCAAGGATCTGGAAGAAGGATACACATTTGGAGATCTGCTTAGAAGTGTAAGTGATACAGGGATAAAAAGAATCAGATTTACAACTTCTCACCCTTGGGATTTTGATGACAGTATGATTGATATCATTGCTGAAAGAGAAAATCTGATGCCATTTATTCATTTACCACTGCAGTCAGGAAATGATGAGATTTTAAAATTGATGGGTAGAAGATATACTTCAAAACAATATCGAGAGCTATTTGATAAAATAAAAGCTAAAGTTAAAAATGTTGCTATTTCTACCGATATTATTGTCGGATTTCCAAATGAAACTGAAGAACAGTTTTTAGATACATTGGAGATGGTTGAACACTGTAAATATGATAATGCCTATTCTTTTGTTTTTTCTGCGCGAGAAAATACTCCAGCAGCTAAAATGAAAGATACAGTTACACTTGAAGAAAAGAAGATAAGGCTGCAAAAATTAAACCTGAGATTGGGATATTATTCAAAGCTTAATAACCAGAAATGGGAAGGTCAGATTGTGGAAGTTCTGGTTGATGGCTATTCTAAAACAAACCCTGAGATTATGTCAGGATATACACCGCAACAGAAATTGGTTAATTTTAGTTATGATAATGCTCAAATAGGTGATATAATTTATGTGGAAATTACACAAGGTATGAAAAACTCACTAAATGGTGTACAGGTCCATTTGGGAAAGGAGAATCATGGATAATATTAGAATTTTTGCTCTCGGCGGGCTTGATGAATATGGAAAAAATATGTATTGCATTGAAATAGGCAAAAAATTGTTTGTCGTGAACTGTGGTATTAAAAGACCAGAAGACAATCAATTTGGGGTAGAGTTTATTGTCAATGATTTTAGTTATGTTATAGAAAACAAAAATAGATTAAGTGGTATTATTATTACTCATTTTCATGATGACATGATGGATGGACTTCCTTATCTGCTTAAAGACTTAGAAGCTGATGTCTATGCTCCTAATTTATGCAGTATCTTTATCAAGGAAGAACTTAAGAAAATGAGAAAATCTCATTTAAGAGTAAAAATATTACCAAGATATGGTAAGACTATAATTGATGGTGTAGAGTTAACTACTTTTGGTTTGACACATTCAACTCCTGATGCAATTGGTATTTCTTTTAAAACCAAGCAGGGACATATTGTTGTTGCTGAGCAGTTTGTTGTTGATTTTGATATGCATGACAATGCTTATGAATGTGATATTGCAGCTATTGCTGATATTGGAAAAGAAGGGGTCTTATGTTGCCTGATTGAGTCATCTTATGCTGAAAAAGAAGGTTTTACATCTCCAAGACACAGGATTTCAAATATCATCCGTCCAATAATAGAAGATGCTAAAGGAAGAGTATTCTTTACTCTTTATGAACAGAATTTCTTTAGATTAAGAGAAATAATTGCTGTAGCGTCAGAATTTAAGAAGAAGATTTTCTTTTTTGACGAAAAGATGCGTGAACTGATTAAAATATTTTCTTCAAATGGATATTATAAAATACCTGAAAAGATGATGATAACTGAAAAACAGTTCGCTAATGATATTGATGACTGTATTGTTATTGTCTCTGGTGATGGGGCCAATGTCTTTAATGTAATGAATAAAATAGCTATCAATGAAGAAAGCACCATTGAACTTAGAACGACTGATACAGTGATAATAGCTTCTCCAATGGTTCCTGGAACAGAAAAACAAGCCAATTTAATGGAAAATGAGCTTTATAAAGATAATGTCAATATCTTTAAATTAGATCCAAAACAGATTCTATCGCTTCATCCAGCAAGTGAAGATATCAAGATGATTTTATCACTATTAAAACCAAAATATGTCTTACCAGTAATGGGTGATTATTGCAATTTTATTGCCGCTGCCAACTTGGCGCTTTCAACAGGATACACTCCAGATAAAATCATTATTCTGGATAACGGACAGATTGCGACCTTTGCTGATGAAAGATTGATATCAACTTCTGACTATGTTGAAAAAATCGGCGAGATAATGATTAGTTCACAAGACAGCAGCAATATAACTTCACATGTACTGAAAGATAGATCAGCTCTATCTACAGATGGAGTAATAATTGTTGGCGCTGCAATAAATTATAAGACTAAAGATATTATTGGCGGACCAGATGTTCAATCAAGAGGTGTTATTTACGTTAAAGATAGTGAATATCTGATTAAAAACATCGGTAAAATTGTTGTTGATGTTATCACAGAAAAAGTTGAAAACGGAACATATGAAAATCTAGAAGCTAAAGTTGAATTAAGAAATAGAATAGAAAGATATGTATTAAGAGAAACCGGTAAACGTCCAATGATCATACCGGCTATTATTGAAATAAATGTTTAGGTGATTAAATGACTAGGAAAAGAAAAACGAACAAAACAAGAAAATATACTAAAGAGGAAATAAAAGTATTACGTATCACATATGGAGTAATACTACTTTCTCTTGGCTTTATAGGTCTATTGTTTGAAGAAACAGCTTTCTTGGGAGAATTTTTATTTAAAGTATCACGTTATCTATTTGGAAAAGGCTGGTTTGTATCTTTTTTAGTATTGATAGTTGCTGGATTATGTATTATTTTTAATTTTACTTTTGGATATAAATATGTTGTTTCTGCCAGTGCCATTTTTCTTTCAGTCTTAATTTTTCTAGCCATTCAAAAAGATAAGGCGACAGGTTTTGAGCTGATTAACAAATTTTTTGATAATTCTAAGGAAATATTTGCTGGAACAGTCTCAAACGATGGCGGTTTAATCGGAACCTTCTTTTATAGTCTTTTTTCTTCTTTTTTAGGCTATATGGGCATATATATTGTGGAAGCTGGTCTGATTCTTTTATCAGTAGTAATTCATTTTGATTTTAACGATAAAGATTTCGATCAGATAAAAGCAAATGTAGCTGATTTTAAAAAACAGAAAAAAGAGGAAAGGGAAAAGAGAAGAGAAGAAGCTCTTAAAGAGAAACAAAGAAAACAGCAACTTGAAAAAGAAAAGAAACTATTTGTTGAGATTGATTCTAAAAATAAAGAAAAAGATAAACAGGAAATTATTTCTGTGGCCAAGGAAATTGTGGCAAAACCTGAAACAATCGATGGAAGAAGTAAGCAGATTGAAGTATTATCATTTGATCTATCTACTCCGGCTCAAAAGATTGTCTATAATGAAAAAAATTATAAACTTCCTGGAATTGATAAATTAGATACTTATTCAATCAGCAAGAAGAATAATGCCAACAATGAAAATGCCAAAGCCAAGTGGGAAGAATTGTCAGGCGTTCTTGAAAGTTTTGATTTAGAAAGTAAACTTGAAAATGTTAATATCGGACCTTCTGTAACGCAATTTGAAGTTTCTCCTGTCGGTAATTTCAATATTAAAAAATATGCTACCATTGAAGAAAATATCAAGATGTCTTTAGCGGTTACAGATCTGAGGATAGTAGCTCCTATTCCAGGTAAGTCAGCAGTTGGTTTTGAAATACCTAATGCGGAAAGAACAGCTGTCAGATTGTCTGAACTATTAAAAAATATTAAGTCAGAACATAAAAATAATCCTCTTACTATTGCTTTAGGGAAAGATATTGCTGGCAACAATGTCTATGCTTCAGTTGACAAACTGCCGCATTTACTAATTGCTGGTGCTACCGGAATGGGTAAATCAGTTTGTATTAACAGTATTATTTTAACCATATTGATGAATGCCAGACCAAGTGATGTAAAGCTGGTTTTAGTAGACCCTAAAAAAGTGGAGTTTACCAAATATAAAGATATTCCTCATTTAGCCTGTCCAATCATAAGTGACAATGCCGATGCCAGTGAAATCCTTAAGAAACTATGTATTCTGATGGATGAAAGATATGAGAAGTTTGCAGCTGTACATGTAAACAGTATTAAAGATTACAATGCAAGTGAGAAAACGACTCACAAGATGTGTAATATTATCTGTATTATTGATGAATTAGCCGATTTAATGGCAACCCATCGCAAAGAAATTGAAATCCATATTCAAAGACTTTCAGCTAAGGCTAGAGCAGCAGGTATCTATTTAATTTTAGCTACTCAAAGACCATCGGCTGATGTTATTACGGGTGTTATAAAGGCTAATATTCCTTCCAGAATTGCCTTTAAGGTTGCTTCATCTATAGACTCAAGAGTAATTTTAGATAGTAATGGTGCTGAAGCACTGTTAAACAATGGTGATATGTTATTTGTTGAAGCTGGCTCAACCTTGCAGGTAAGAATACAGGGTGTCTATGTTTCAAATCAGGAGATATCAAGAGTAGTATCATATTTAACTGATAGTGGATATATTCCACAGTATGAAGACATCTTTATGATTAATGAAGATGAAGATGACTATGAATCTAATGTAATTTCGTGTAATAATGATCCATTATATGGTAATATAAAAACATGGGTTACAAGCCAGAAGACAGTTTCTGCCAGTGGTCTTCAAAGAAGATATTCTTTAGGCTTTCCAAGGGCTTCTAAATTTATTGACTGTCTTGAACAGGAAGGCATTATTTCAGGACCTAAAGGATCAAAACCTAGAGATGTCTTGGTAAGAAGAGATAACGAGTAGACAACATAGAAAGTTTTTGATAAATTAATTGAAGGAGTCTTATATGTACAAAAGAGTTTTGTTAAAATTATCAGGGGAAGCATTAAGCAGCAAGGAAGCAACATTTTCTTCTGATATGCTAAAAAGATTGGCTTTAGAATTAAAGAAAGTCACAGAAATGGGTGTTCAGGTTGCCATTGTAGTTGGCGGAGGAAACATTATGCGTGGCAAGTTTGCGGCAGAAATTGGTTTACCGAGAGTAGAAGCAGATAAGATGGGAATGCTAGGTACCATGATTAATGCTTTGGCTGTCTGTGGAGCATGCCAAGAGAATGGATTGCACGCCTATATGCAAAGTGCTGTGGAATGTACTAGAGTAAGTGGTATCGTTGATTATCGTAAGGCAATTGAAGTTTTAGAAAATGGTGGAATTGTTGTTTATGGTGGGGGAACTGGAAATCCTTATTTCTCAACCGATACAGCAAGTGCCCTAAGAGCAGCGGAAATTGGCTGTGAAGCGATACTGATGGCGAAAAACGGAGTTGATGGAGTTTATAGTGCTGATCCTAGAAAGGATCCTACAGCTATAAAGTATGATGTCTTGACATATGATGAAATGATTGAAAAAGAATTGAATGTCATGGATCTTACCGCTGCCAGTATGTGTAAGGAAAATAATATTCAGACTATTATTTTCAATATGAATGAGATTGAGAATGTTTCTAAAGTTGTTTCAGGACAAATTATTGGAACAGTTGTAAAAAGATAAATATAGGAGGTTTTTTATGTCACAAGTTGATTATGTAAAGGAGAAGATGAGCAGCTCTATTGAAGTTTTTGAAAGTAATTTAGCTCAAATCAGAACTTCTGGTGCTAATCCAGGGCTAGTTTCTCATGTTACAATTGATTATTATGGAATGGAAACACCAATTAATCAGGTATCATCTATTTCAGTAATCGAAGGAAAACAGTTATTGATTAAACCTTATGAAATGCGTGTGGTTAAAGATATTGAAAAAGCTATTTTTGCAGCTAATTTAGGCTTGACTCCTCAAAATGAAGGAACTCAAATCAGAATCAATGTCCCACCATTGACAGAAGAAAAAAGAAAAGAGTATGCAAATCAGGTTCTCAAGATGGCTGAAGAGGCAAAAGTGGCTGTTAGAAATGTCAGAAGAGAAGGAAATGATATTGTTAAAAAAGACAAGACGCTTCCTGAAGACTATTCAAAGAGTTTAATTGAAGATATTCAAAAAGCAACTGATGATGCAATTAAACAGATTGATGAAATAGTAGCAGAAAAAAACAAGGAGATCATGACAGTTTAGTTATGAATATTCCACAACATGTAGCCATTATCATGGACGGAAATGGTCGCTGGGCAAAACAACAGAAAAAACCCAGATCCTATGGTCATTTTGTTGGAACAGATAATGTCAGGAATATTGCCATCAAAGCTGAGGAGTTAGGCATAAAAGTATTGACTTTGTATGCCTTTTCTACTGAAAACTGGAAAAGGCCAACAGAGGAAATTGATTATCTTATGTCTTTGCCAGCTGTTTTTATGGATAAATTTTTAAAAGAATTGATGGAAAAAAATATTAAAATTGAAACAATTGGAGATTTATCTGCTTTGCCAGAAAAAACTGTAAAAGTTTTAAATGAAGCGGTGAATAAGACCAAAAAAAATACCGCAATGACCTTGGTTTTCGCTCTTAATTATGGGGGTCGAAGCGATATTGTCAATGCGGTAAATGAAATTATCAAAGATGGAAATATTTCAAGGATTACTGAACAGGATATATCAAATCATATTTCAACTAAAGACTATCCAGAAGTTGATTTGATGATTAGAACAGGTCTTGATTATCGTATTTCAAATTTTCTGTTATGGCAGCTATCATATGCAGAACTATTATTTGTTGATTGTTATTGGCCAGATTTTAAAGGGAAAAAATTTGCAGAGGCAATAGAGGAGTATAGTAATAGGCAAAGAAGGTTTGGAGGTTTACTATGAAACAAAGGTGGATTACAGCTATTGGATTATTACTGATACTAGTTCCATCGCTATTAGCTGGAGGTATTTTCTTTAGAATTATAGCGAGTATTTTTGCTATTGGTGGCTGTTATGAGTTACTACAGCTTTTTTCTGAAAAATGGCCTAAATTTTCAATAGTAAGTATTTATATTATTTTTATTTTAGGTTTAATTTCAGCTTTTAATTTTGAATATTTTGTCTTATTGGATTGTGTGGTACTATTATATTTATTTTTAATTTTAATTTGGCACCAAGAGGTTGATTTTGAGTCAATTGGACTGATTTATTTAATCTTCAATATTGTAACATTAACGATTGCCTCAATTGAAATGATGTATTCAATTAATAAGATGTTATTGTTTTATACTCTTATTGCGACATATGTTACCGATTCCTTTGCCTTATTTACAGGGAAGGCATTTGGAAAAAATAAATTGAATCCTAGAATATCGCCAAATAAGACGATTGAAGGAACATTAGGTGGATACCTATGTGGTGCAGTCTGTTCATTTTTATTTGGCTATTTCTTTATAAAAGAAGCCTCAATTGGATTTATAATTGCTGGATCATTGATTATGCCAATAATTGGTCAAATGGGAGATTTAGCATTTAGCGCAATTAAAAGACATTTTAACATTAAAGATTTTGGCAGTATATTCCCTGGGCATGGAGGAATATTGGATAGAGTAGATTCAATGACTTTTAATTCCCTGGTGATGTTTTGTTTAATGAGTGTTTTATTATGAAAAAGCGTATTATTGTATTAGGAGCTTCTGGCTCTGTTGGTTCACAGACAGTTGATGTTTTAACTCAACATCAGGATATTTTTGAAGTTGTTGCTTTAGCAGTGGGCAAAAAAGTACATTTCTTAGAACAGTATTTAGATAAATATCCTTTGGAATATGGCTGTGTTCAGCATTATGAAGATTATTTAAAAATTAAGGACAAGTATCCAAATACCAAGTTCTTTTATGGTGATGAGGGACTTATTTCTTTGACTTCACTTGAAAATATTGATATGGTCTGTAATTGCCTGCAAGGATTTGTTGGTTTACTTCCAACTTTAAATGCTATTGAGCATCGATGTGATATTGCTATATCAAATAAAGAATCTCTGGTAGCTGCAGGAAATATTGTAATGGAAAAGGCTAGATTATATAAGGTCAATTTAATTCCAGTCGATTCAGAACATTCTGCGATATTTCAAACTATTCGCGGCAATGTTAAAAGAGATATTAAAAAATTAATTATTACAGCTTCTGGTGGTGCCTTCAGAGATTTGAGCAGAAAGCAGTTAGCAAAAGTTACTAAAGAAGATGCTTTAAAACATCCGAGATGGAAAATGGGCGCCAAGATAACAGTTGATTCAGCTACTATGATGAATAAAGGCTTTGAAGTTATTGAAGCACATGTTTTGTTTGATATTCCATATCATCAGATTGATGTAATTATGCATCCGGAAAGTATTGTTCATTCTATGACTGAATATACTGACAAATCAGTAATAGCTCAATTGGGAGTCACTGATATGAGGTTGCCTATCCAATACGCTCTTACTTTTCCAAGAAGGATAGACAACACTTCTGAAGATTTGATGCTCACAGAATTAGGAACGTTAACTTTTAAAAATATAGACTATGACAGATTTCCACTTTTAGATTTAGCTTATGCAGTTGGACATATGGGTGGAAATATGCCGGCAATATTAAATGGTGCCAATGAAACAGCAGTGGATTTATTTTTAGAAGAAAAGATTTCATTTTTAGACATAGAAAGAATTAACTTTGAAGTTGTAAGATTAGGAAAAGAAATATTCATAGAAAACCCAACATTAGATGAAATCATTGAATCAAATGATTGGGCGATAAAGAAAGTGAAGGAAATATTAAGTAAATGACATTTATTTTATTCATATTGATGATTGGGGTATTAATTACTTTCCATGAACTTGGCCATATGTTGGCAGCCAAGGCTTTTAATATTTACGTCAAAGAATTTGCGGTTGGTTTTGGGCCAAAACTGTTATCTCATCAAGGAAAAGAAACATTGTATACTCTAAGGGCTATACCATTTGGTGGATTTACCGCTATGGTTGAAGATACTAAATTAGAAGAAGATGAAAGTGAAAGTGAAGAGAAGGTTGAAAAACTGGATATTGAAATAGAAAGAACATTTTATGGTGCTTCAGCTTTAAAAAGAATCGTTGTTCTTTTATCTGGACCATTATTCAATTTTCTTTTAGCTATGGTAATCTTTATTTCAATATTCAGTGCTGTAGGTGTAAGGGTAATTTATCCAAAACCTATAATTGAAGAAGTTGTTGTGAATTCTCCTGCTCAAAAGGCAGGTCTGATGGTTGATGATGAAATAATAGCTATTACTTATTCTGATGGAAAGAAAGTAACAATCGAAAATACCTATGATGTTGCAGTAAACAACTCGCTTCACAAGGGAGCTTATACAGTAACAGTTTTAAGAAATGGAGAAAGTGTAGATATCACTGTTGAACCAGTTTATGATGAGCAAAGCAAATCGTATATGATAGGTATAGTATTTGCTGGAGAACCGGAATATGAAAAATTAAAGACTTCTGAAGCTATTATTGAAGGTGTCAAGCATACATTTGAAAGTGCAGCTCTGACTATTAAATCGGTGATTTCAATGTTTACCGGAAACATAGGATTAGAAAATGTTTCTGGAATTGTTGGAATGTATTCAATAACCGAAGAAGCTTTATCATATAGTTTAATGTCTTATTTCTCACTGTCGGGATCAATTTCAATATCCTTATGTGTAATGAATTTGCTTCCAATTCCTATCTTTGATGGGGGTAGAATTCTAATGACAATCATTGAAATGATTACTGGAAGAAGAGATGAAAAAATTGAATCAATTGTTTTAACAATCTCAATGATTTTGGTTTTAGGTTTATTTATTCTTATAACAATTTCTGATATAGGAAAATTATTTGGTTAAAATGCAGAACAAAAAAGATTTAAATAAAGTATTTCTATCAGCAGAAAATAAAATGTCAAAACTATCTTTTTTGTTTGGCTCAACTGGTTTTGTATTTTTAATACTTCTATTGGAACTGATATTAATTTTCATAATTTATCTTAAATTGCTTGATTATATCGTTACCATTATCAGTATTGTACTAGTTATTGATTTTTCAGTTTTACTATATATGTTAAATGATGAAGCAGATTATGAATCATATAAGACAACCTGGTCAATAATAATTCTGTTTTTACCAATTTTAGGAAGTTTAGTCTATTTATTTGTCAAACATGATTTTTTCAATAACAGTTTTAAAAAACACTTTATAAATATCAATGAAAATACTTCGCATTATATAGAGGCTGATAGTGAATTGGTTGAAAAAATAAAAAATGAAGATAACGAATTATATCATTTACATAACTTCTTGAAAAAGAGTGGAAATAAGGGCTTATATAGTAATTGTGAGATTGAATATTTTTCATCTGGCGAAGAGATGTTTCCAGTTTATCTTGAGCAGCTTAAAAAAGCTGAAAAATTCATTTTTCTGGAGTATTTCATTATTGACAGAGGAAATATGTGGAATCAGATATTGGAAATACTTATTGAAAAAGTCAATTCAGGTGTTGATGTCAGAGTAATGTATGATGGAACATGTGATTTTACCAAATTACCGGCAAATTATTATAAATGGTTAAGAAAAGTGGGAATAAAAGCTATTAAATTTGCGCCGCTATACCCATTTATTTCAACCTACTTCAATTTTAGAGATCATAGGAAAATAACAGTAATTGATGGGAAGGTGGCCTTTACAGGTGGATTTAATATAGCTGATGAATATATAAACGAAAAAGAGGTTTTTGGCTATTGGAAAGATACAGCTGTAATGATAAAAGGGGAAGCTGTTAAATCATTTACTTTAATGTTTCTGCAAATGTCAGTTGTTAAATTTACTGAAAAAGAAATAGAATATATCAACAGCAGTAACGATTTAAAATATGACCAAGAGGGATACATTATTCCTTATGGAGATATTCCGATGGACAAAAATCTGGTAGGGAAAAGTGTTTATCTGGATATTTTAAATCAGGCTAAGAATTATGTTTATATCATGAGTCCATATTTTATTGTCGATGATGAATTTTTAAATGCGATTAAATTTGCCTATCAAAAGGGAATAGATGTCAGAATTCTATTGCCAGGAATACCCGATAAGGTTTATATCAATAAGATAGCCAAATCATACTATAAATCAATGATTGATGCCGGGGTGAAAATGTATGAATTAACTGAAGGTTTTGCTCATGGAAAAATGATGGTTTCAGATGATAAAAAAGCTGTCGTAGGAACAATTAATCTGGATTATAGAAGTCTATATCATCATTTTGAAAATGCTGTTTATATGTATAAAACACAATCAGTATTGGATGCTAAAAATGATATGCTTAATTGTTTCAGCAGAAGTAAAGAGATAACTTATAAGGAAGTAAGCAAACAGAAACTATCGACAAAAATAGTTGCCTATTTATTTAAAATATTTGAACCTTTGTTATAAGGAAGCTTATTTAATAATGATTTTTTAAAAAATGAAATAAAAAAGTGATGTAAAATCAATTTTTTTAAAATTAAATATTACAAATTTAATTGAAATTTACTTATGTGAATTTTAAAGAAAAAAATGTGATATTTATGAGAAAAAATTTCTGGAAACAGTTGCAAAAAGTTGTATTTTTCTATATTATTAAATCAAGAGAGCAGAAGATAATAATGTTGTTATTTATCTGAAATAAATATAATTATATTTATTTTTTGCCTTATAAGGTGTGAATTTTCAACGATAAGTTCACATGGGATCTATAAAAAGGGGAGTGATATTCAAATGATCCAAGCTATTCTTGTTGCATTAATCGCAACTCTCAGTACATGGTGGTTCTCACACACTGTCACTAGAACTTGGCTATATCCTATTTGGTCAGGGTTCTTAGTAGCAATTGTAATGGGCGAACCTTTAAAAGGTATGCAAATTGCGGCAGCAATCAACTTACCATATGTAGGCTTTATCACAGCTGGTGGCTCAATGCCTTCAAATGCGATGTTTGCTGGTCCAGTAGGGACAGCATTGGCTTTGAAAGCTGGCTTAGATGCGGAAACAGCTACTACTGTAGCAACTACAATTGGCGCGTTTGCTGTTATGACTTGGAATGCGTACATGTCAATTAACTCAATTTGGGTTGATTTAGCGGAAAAATTCTTGGATGCAGGAAACATCAAGATGGTTCGTGTAATGAACTATGTTCCATCATTCTTTGTATCATTGGTATTAAATGGTATCCCTGCTTTATTAATTGTATTAAATGGGGCAGCATTTGGTGAAGTTCTAGCAACTTTCCCACAATGGATTATGGACGTGTTTAAGATTGCCGGTTCTATCTTACCTGCATTAGGTATCGGTATGTTATTAAACTACCTGGCAAAAGACAAGATTTTACCATTCTTCTTTATTGGCTTTGCTTTAACTAAATTTATGGGCTTAAGTACAATGATGGTAACATTTGTTGGAGCTATGATTGCATTATTAATTTACCAATTCCAGAAGGAGGCTGAATAGTATGAAACAATTATCTAAACAAACTTTAGTAAAAAACTGGCTATTAGGTTATTCTGGTGAGACTTGTTATAACTATCAACGTTTACAAGGTTTAGGAAATACTAATGCATTTGTTCCTGTAATCAGGGAATTGTATCCAGAAGAAAAACATGTTGAAGAATTAAAGAAATATCTAGTTTTCTTCAATACTGAACCTTCTTGGTTAGGTACTGTAATTCATGGTATTACAGCAGCTATGGAAGAAAAACGTGCAAATGGTGAAGACATTTCTGCTGAAGACATTATGGGCTTACGTTCAGCTTTAATGGGACCTTTAGCAGGTATGGGGGATGTTGTTTCTCAATCTATTGCCTATCCAATTTTAGCTGGTGTCTGTATTCAATTAGCATTGGGTGGTTCTTATCTAGGACCTATCCTGTTTGAAGTTGTCTACAAAATTTTGATGCTTGGTTTAGGTTATAACTCTTACATGTTGGGTTATAACAAAGGTAAAGATGCTATCGTTGACCTACTTTCAACTGGTATCTTCGATAGAATACTGGAATTAGTTTCTATCGTTGGTCTGATGGTTGTAGGTTCTATGGCAGTTGGTAATGTCGGAATTGATTTATCAGGCATTGAATTTGTATGGGAAAACCCTAACGGTCAGGTAGTATTCAATGTTCAAGCAACATTAGATACATTACTGCCAGGTATTTTACCACTGGGGTGTGTATTGGGTGTTTCAGAACTGTTGAAGAAACGTGTAAAACCTACTACAATCGTTATTTTAGCATTCGTTATAGCTTTAGTTATCGTTGGCTTACAAGCTTTAGCTGGTGCTTACTAAAATTTAATTGTCTAATTAAATTATTTAAAAAGTGCGAGGTGAAAGCCTCGCACTGTCTTGATAGGAAAAAGGTGGTATAAATGAGTAAACATATTGGAATTTATCCTTCAATCATGTGTTCAAAACCATGGGAGATAAAAGATTATATTAAAGTATTTGAAAAAGTTGGTGTTGATGCTATTCATTTTGATGTCATGGATGGACATTTTGTGCCAAATATTACACTTGGAACAGGTGATTTTGAAGTAATAAGAACATTAAGTGATTTGCCAATCGATGCACACTTTATGGTCGAAGAACCAGAAAAAATCATTCCATATTTTGATTTAAGAGAAAATGATCTGTGTTCATTTCATCCGGAAGCTACACGTCAGCCTTATAGACTGCTTCAATCTTTAAGAAGTAAGAATATAAAAGCAGGACTGGCTATTTCTCCTGGCACCAGTGTTGATTATATTGAAAATTGTCTGGAAGTTTTGGACTTTATTTTAGTAATGGCTGTAAATCCTGGATTCGCTGGTCAAAAAATGGTACCTGATCATTTAAAAAAACTGGCAAAAATCAAAGAAGTTGTTGATAAAGCAGCACATAAGATTGAAATTATAGTAGATGGCAATACTACAGTTCCAAATTCTATCTCAATGTTGGAAGCTGGTGCTGATAGTCTTGTAGTTGGAACAAGTTCAATGATGAAGTATGGACCAGAGAAGTTTGAAGAAAGCTACAAGCTTTATCTTGATGAAATTTCAATATAACATCTATTTTATATAAAAAATGTTATAATAATGATAACAGTTGAAAATATTGGAGGTAAAAATATGCAAGATAATATTGTTTTTGTTAGAGTTGATGACCGTCTAATCCATGGTCAGGTTGTAACTGCCTGGTTAAAGGTATATACCAGTGTAAAACACATTATGTGTATTGATGATTTTTCTAGTAAAGATCCATTTATGCAGAAAATGTTTCAGTTACTGATACCAAAAGATCAAACAGTTGAAATCAAATCGGTTGAAGGTGCTATTCAAGCCCTTAAAGATGGCTTGGATAAACCAACGATGATTATCGCAAAAACCCCAGCAACCATTAAGACTTTGGTTGATGCTGGTATTGATATTGACAAATTCAACATTGGTGGAATGGGTATGAGCGGAAAAAGAAAAAGATTCTATCAGAATATTTCAGCTGATGAAGAAGAAAAAGATATTATGCGTGAACTTTTGGATAAAGGGGTAAAAATCGAAATTCAGATTGTTCCTACACAACCATGTTATGATTGTGCAGAGATTTTAAAGAAAGTTAAATAGAGGTTTAAAAATGAAAGCTGCTCGTTTACATGCTATAAATGATTTCAGAGTTGATGAAATTGATATACCACAACCAAAAGGTGAGGAAATACTGGTTAAAGTAGGGGCATGTGGAATTTGTGGTTCTGATATTCCAAGAATTTTTGAATTAGGTACATCAAAACAAAAATACCCATTAGTAATTGGCCATGAGTTTTCTGGCACTGTAGTTGCAGTGGGGGAGAAAGCTGATCCATCACTGATAGGCAAAAGAGGAGCAATTTTCCCTTGTATTCCTTGTAGAAAATGTGAAATGTGTCTAGCAGGTGAATATGTCATGTGCGAAGATTATGGTTATCTGGGTTCTCGTGATGATGGTGGATTTGCACAGTATTGTCTATTACCTAATGAGTGGCATTTAGTTATCTCAAAAAATGATGAAATATCTGAAGAAGCAATTTCAATGACTGAGCCTTGTACCGTTGCTCAACATGCCTTAAGAAAAGGCAATGTAACAGCTGGTCAGAATGTAGTTATTTTTGGAGCTGGCCCTATCGGTATCATGGCAGCAAGATGGTGCAAAATATTCGGCGCAAAACCAATGTTGTTTGATGTGGTAGAAGAAAAAGTTCAATTTGGAATTGATCGAGGTGAGTATGTAGTCAACTCAACAACAACTGATGTTGTAGCTGCTGTTAAAGAATTTACTGGTGGAAGACTGGCCGATGTTGTTATTGAGGGAACTGGTTTTGGATCAGCGTTGGGTCAATGTATAGAAGTTTGTAAAAGCATGGGTACTGTAGTGTTAATGGGAAATCCTAGCCGAGACACCACAATTACCTTAAAACAGCACTCGATGCTACTAAGAAAAGAATTGGTTCTTGTCGGCATTTGGAATTCTCATTATTCTGACACACCAATAAATGAATGGAAATGTACAATTGAGATGTTGGATAATGGGAAGATGAAAGTAGAGGATTTAATAACTCACAGCTGTTCACTAGATGAATTGCCTCAGTTATGCAAAGATATTTATGACAGAAAAATATCAATATGCAAGGCAATTTATAGTGGAAGCAAATAAAAAAATCATGTTTTGAATTAATAATATGAAATAAAAGGGATGTAACTTTTCAAGTATACATCCCTTTTTAGTGTTATATATTTTTATCTAGCAGTTCACTGGCCATTTTAGCGTATTTTAAGGCATTTTCTTCATCATTTATATTTTTATACATCTGAGCGGTTAAAAGCACCAGAGGGACTTTATTTGCATTCTCAGGGGAGTTTTCAATCGCAATTAATATTTCTTGCAGATGTTCCGAACTTTTTTCGCAATAGACATTGTAGAATAATTCTATTTCTGGTGATGAAAATCTTCTGATTTTATTCAATCTGCCATAACAGTATTTCATTGCTTCAATCTGATTGTGGCTGGCAAAATAATAGAAAGCATCGGAATAAATACTGATGGCCTGTTTTCTTGATTTAGGATATTTTTCTAAAGATTTTATTTCTTCATAAGCTCTTTTAGTATCGTTTCTCATAATTGCAGCCGTATATTTCAAATAAACGATATTGAAAGCAGCAACATATTTTGAAGTTTCTTTTTCATCAATCAAAGTATAGAATCTGGCGTAATCCTTTATTGCCAAAGCATCTGTCAATTCTTCTAATTTTGCCTTATTTCTTTTTTTAGTCAAAACCGATTCAACTATAATAAAGATTGAAACAATAATTATAAAAGCTAAAAAAATATAATCTCTCATGTTTAATACCTCTTTTTATCATAATAACAAAAATCAATACTTAATAAAAGAAAGATCATTTTACAGATCTTTCTTTTTTGTTTGTTTGGTATATTTAGCAGTACTTTTTTTAGATTCTTTTTTAGATTCTGTTTTTAAATTTGCTTTCATAGCTTCATATTCAGCAAGTTTTTCCTCTTCTTCCTGCTCCAGAACACGATAAGCCACTTTTCCGACAAGTGTTTTTGGAAGTTCATCTCTAAACTCAATGTCCTTAGGGCAAGCGTATTTAGCAATGTGTTTAGTACAGTATTCCTTTATTTCATTTTTAATTGAATCGTCAGGTATAATGCCAGGTTTCAAAACACAGAAAGCCTTAACTCGCTGTACCTTATAAGGATCTTTAACACCAATTACACAACTGTATTGAACCTTTGGATGGCCATCAATAACATTTTCAATCTGAGAAGGGTAGACGTTGTAACCAGAAGTGATGATCATGCGTTTAATTCGCTGTTTGAAGTAGATAAATCCTTCTTCATCAATGAACCCTAAATCACCAGTATGTAAATATAGTTTACCGTCATCATGAATCTTTAGAGCATTAGCTGTTTCTTCTTCATCATCAAGATATCCCAACATCACAGTTGGCCCAGACAGGCAGATTTCACCTTCCTGATTAGGCCCCAAATGATTTGTTTCACCTACTGGACAGATTACAAAGGTAGTATCAAAAAATGGTAAGCCAATTGAGCCTTCCTTATATCTGTCTTTTGGGGTAAGACAAGAGGCGGTTACACATTCTGTTGTTCCATAACCTTCACAGATTTGAATTGTTGCTTTACGCTCTTTTAAAAACTGGTCTACTTTTGCTTTCAATTCAATTGAAAGGCTATCTCCACCTGAATACATTCCTTTCAAAAAAGATAAGTCTGCTTTTTCCATTCCCGGAGTTCTCAGCATGGCTTCAAAAAGAGTAGGAACACCAGCTATGAAATTTGGTTTTTTATCCAATAGAGTTTTACCATATGTTTTTACGGTAAACGAAGGAAGAAGGCTGCAGCAGGCTCCATTAGTCAGACAGGTATGAATTCCAATGCCTGAGCCAAATCCATGGAATAATGGCATAGCAGCTAAAATTGAATCACCAGGTTCAACCTTTACATCCATAGCCTTGACAGCCTGCATAGAAAGAGCATTGAAGTTTAAATCTGATAACATGATTCCTTTGGTTGTTCCGGTAGTTCCACCTGAATATAGAATTACTGAACATTTATCTATTTTAAACACATTCTTGGGTAATGGAAGAGGATAGTTTTCTCCCATTGATTTAAATTTATTCCAAGATAGTGAATATGAACGATTTGGCAAATGAGAATATTTGTTTTCAGCTTTTATTTTATATAAAGGCTTTAAATAAAATGGCAATTCATCAGAAATACTGGCCATTAGTATTATTACCTGATGAGCACAATCTCTTCTGGCTTCTACAACCTTATCATAGAATTGATCCAAAGTTAAAATAGCTCTAGATTTTGATAGATTAAGATAAAATGTAATTTCTGATTGGGCGCTTAAAGGATGAATCATATTGGCGATAGCCCCAATTCTGTTGATGGCATAAAATGTATCAACTGCCTGTGGACAGTTAGGCATACAGATTGTCACAACATCATTTTCTCTGATGCCGATAGCAGTCAATCCTTTAGCAACAATTTCAATTTTATCTAAAAATTCTGAATATTTAGTCTTTTTTCCCTGAAATTCATAAGCTATAGTATTTTCATTTTTTATAGCAAAATTTTTCAACATCTGATACATTGTCTCAGGTTTATAATTAATTTCGTGTTGTTTTTCAAAGAAGTTTTCAAATCTTTGTTTATACATAAGTTTTCCTCCATTTGAAAAAATTATAACACAATAAATATAAACTTTTAATCAAAATACTTTCATAATGTATAATTGATTCAGGTGATAAAAATGAAGAAAAAATATACTCCCATAGAAATTGATCTGTCAAAGCATGAAAGACCGAAAGTTTTATTTATAGGTAATGGATGTTACTATAATCCTGATTTTGATTGGAATGAGGTAATTTTTAATTATGTTGGCCATCCAATGGTAAAAGGTTTGTCAAAACATGTTCCCAATACTATAAAAGTTCTTCCTGCCGATATAAATGAAATTTCACATAAAGAAAGATTAAAAAGAGCTTTTAAAAACTATCAATATTTAAACAATGATAAACTAATGGAATTAATTGATAAAGGCGGTTTTGATACCATCCTAACGACAAACTACACCTACGATATTGAATGTGAACTTGATGATAAATTTTTAAATATCGTGGATAAAACTAAAAAGTATGCTCGATCATCAGCCAGTAGACTGGATCAGAAATACCTGATTAAAACCCACAATGTTATTGAAAAATGTTTTAAAGATGCAAGAACTATGCACATTTGGCATATTCATGGCGAGTTAAGAAATAGTAACTCGATAATTCTTTCTCATGATGCTTATGGGAGTTTAACCGGGAAAATTACTCAGTATATTGATGAATCTCATAGTAATTACGTCAGTAATAATATCAAGTTTGATTCCTGGATAGATTATTTTGTATTTGCTGATATTTATATTATTGGTTTTGGCTATGATTATAGTGAATTTGATTTATGGTGGTTATTGAATAAAAGATTTAGAACTAATAACAGAGGTAAAATGGTATTTTATCAGCTTCCAACTGATGAAATTAAAATTGAACGTCTGAATTTAATAAGTCAATTTGATGTTAAGACAAAAAGTTTGGGTTATGCTAGTGGTTCAAAAGATTATAGCAGTTTCTATCTTGATGTTTATAAAGACATCTTAAAAGAAATATCGCTTTAAAAATAAGTTCTAATTTGTTATATAGGTTTATTTGTCAGTTAAAATTTAGTATAATAAATAAGTGAAACGAGGTTTTTATGTTTTTAAAGCGAATTATTTTACAAGGATTTAAATCTTTCGGAAATCGAACTGTCATTGAATTTGACAGTGAATATACAGGTATTGTCGGTCCTAATGGCTGTGGCAAGAGCAATGTTATTGATGCCATCAAATGGGTATTGGGTGAACAATCAGCAAAGAACATGCGTGGTTCAAGTATGAGTGATGTTGTTTTCGCTGGAGCTGAAGGAAAAAGAGCAGTATCGATGGCTGAAGTTTCTCTTGTTTTCAATAATGATAAAAGACAATTAAACAGTGATTTCAATGAAATTGAAATAACTAGAAGATTATATAAAAACACTAACGAAAGTGAGTATTTAATTAACAATACTACCTGTAGACTAAGGGATATCGTTGACTTGGTTTTAGATACCGGCTTAGGGAAAGATTCTTTAAGTATTATCTCTCAGGGAACAGTGCAATCTTTTGCTGAAGCTAAGCCAATTGAAAGAAGAGCTCTATTTGAAGAAGCAGCTGGTGTAGCCAAATATAGGAAAAGAAAAATAGAATCATTAAACAAATTAGCCAAAACTCAGGATAACATAGATCGTCTAAATGACATATTGCAGGAACTTGAAAAGCAGGTTTCTCCTTTAAAGCGTCAGGCAATTAAGGCAGAAGAGTATATTGTAAAAAAAGAGCAACTGACAAAAATTGAAGTGGCAGTCATTGTTCATGAAATCGGAAATCAGATCAATGATTTAGAAACGATAGAACAGCAGCTTTTTGATTTGAATTATCAGGAAACAAGTACCAGGGCATCTATCCAGATTTTGGAAAATGCCAGCAATGATCTGAAAGATGAAATAAATACAATTGACTTAGATGTTCATAAGCTTCAAAGCGAACTACTTAATAGTCTAAATGAAATCCAACTATTGGAAAAAAGAAAATTTGAAGTAGATGAAAAAAGAAGATATATTCGTGAAACCGGAACAACAAAAGCCAAAGTTGAAGAAACTTTAAAGGCTTTAAATGATGCCAATGTAGAATTGAAGGATAGAATCAGCAGAGCCAGCACTATAGAAGCAGAGATAGACCTGTTAGAAAAGGAAGTAGCGGATTTAGATAGCAAACTAGCTGAAACCAGAAACAAACTTAATCAGACTAACAATACTTTTAATTATCTCAGTAACAGAAAAAGTGTTTTAGAAAACCTGATAAAAACACCATTTGAAAAAGAAACCGGTGTAAAATTGATTATCAACAACAAAAACGTTTTAGAGGGTATCCATGATGTGGTAAGCAATCTTTTTAAGGCTGATGAGGGATACCAGCAGATGGTTTCAGTCGCCTTGGCTGCTTCGCTTTATCATATTATTACCAATGATGAAAAATCTGCCAGATATGCGATAGAATTTTTGAAAAAAAATAAAGCTGGATCAGCAACTTTTTTACCATTAAATGTTTTAAAACCACGTTATGTGAATAAAGAACATTTGTTTGTTGCTGAAAATACTGCTGGATTTATTGGATTGGCTAGTGATTTTGTGGATTGTGATGAAATCTATGACGTTGTTATCCTGTCACTTTTAGGCAATGTTCTGGTAACTGAAGATTTGAAAACAGCTACTTCACTGGCAAAGAGATTAAACTATCAGTATAAGATTATTACCATTGATGGTGATGTTGTTTATCGTGGTGGAACAATGAGAGGTGGCTACAATAAAGAAGTTGAATCACCTTTAACCTATCAGAATCAATTAGCTGATATAGTTGCCAAGGAAAAAGAAAGCAGATTGGAAATTGAAAAATTAAATTCAGACTTAAATCGTTTTAATAAATTAAAAGAAGAAGCGCAACAGAAACTTATTTCACAAAAGGTTTCTTTAGCCTCTTTAAAAGGTGTAGTTGATATTAAAAAGGAAAAATATGAAAAATTAAAGGAAGAATATGATCGTATAAAACCTGATTCTGATATTGATGAAACAACTTATCAGGATGAGCTGGTAAAATCCTTAAATGATGCCTATGCCAAAAAAGATGACATCTCTAACACAATTCAGATCAAGCGTGAAAGAAGACTTTCAGCCAATGGTGAGCTGCAGAGAAAATATTCTCAATTAAGACAGGTCAGAAATGAACTGCTGGATGTTTCAAAACATGCTAATGATTTAAACATTGAAAAAGCAAAACTATTGGTTAGCAGAGATAATCACTTTGAAAGATTGGCTAGAGACTATCAGCTGACCTACGAATATGCATCAGCGCAGAAGTATGATGTTGATATTGAAAGTGCTAAAGAAAGCGTGCTGATATTAAGAAGAGAAATTTCGGAACTTGGAAACATTAATCTGGATGCTCCTAAAGATTTCCAGGAGGTAAACGAAAGATATACCTTCATGAATGAACAGTTAAATGATTTGACTGAAGCCAAAAATAAGCTATTGGATGCGATTAATGAAATGGATGAAGTTATGACTGTCCAGTTTAAGGAGATGTTTGATAAGATCAATGGTTCTTTAAATGAAGTCTTTACCGTTTTATTTGGTGGTGGAAGAGCCAGATTGATATTGGAAGATCCTACTGATATTTTAAATACAGGAATTGACATTGATGTTCAACCTCCAGGTAAAAGTGTTCAAAATATCAGATTATTCTCTGGAGGAGAAAAATCATTGATTGCTATCTGTGTTTTATTTGCTATATTAAAAGCAAGACCGGTACCTCTATGTATCTTTGATGAAGTGGAGGCTTCTTTAGACCAGGCCAATGTTGATAGATTTGCCAGATATATTCACAAATTTACAAATCAGACACAGTTTATTGTTATCACTCACAGACCTGGTACCATGACCGAATGTGATGTTTTATATGGAATTACAATGCAGAAACAGGGTGTTTCAAATGTTATCAGAGTTAAGTTGAAAGAAGCACTGTCATATGCAGAAGAGGAGAGAAATGAAAATATTCAATAAAAAGAAAAAATCAAATATTTCCAAATACTTAGATGGCTATAAAACTAAGTCTTTAGCTGTGAAAATCACCGAATTGTTAGGTGGTTATACTGATTATCATGATGATATCTATGAAGAATTATTGATTCTTCTGATTGAAGCTGATGTCGGAGTTGAAGCATCAGAAAAAATGATTGACCAGCTTAAAGTTAAAGTAAATGAATTATTTATAAGAAAACCAATCGATGTTATCAATCAGCTGATTGAAATTATGATTGAAAATTATAAGGATAAGAACATATTTGAAGTTGACCAGCATAAAAACAAATTTATTATGATAATAGGAGTAAATGGTTCAGGTAAAACCACATCAATTAGTAAGATCAGTAAATATTATCTTGACCAGGGTCTAACAGTTGGTTTAATAGCTGCTGACACCTTTAGAGCAGGGGCGGTAGAGCAACTTGAAAAATGGGCCCAAAGACTCGGAATACATTGTATTACAGGCAAAGAAAATGCTGATCCTGCTTCAGTATTGGTAGATGGATGTAGATATTATTTAGAAAATCCAGTTGATATAATTATTGCCGATACAGCTGGAAGACTGCAAAATAAGACCAACCTGATGAAAGAATTGGAAAAGATGGTCAGAGTAACAAAAAGGACCCTTAACACTAAAGATTTGGATATCTGGCTTACTATTGATGCAACTACTGGTCAAAATGGATTATCACAAGCTGAGGTA
Source organism: uncultured Erysipelotrichaceae bacterium (assembly GCA_964449115.1). Taxonomy (GTDB): domain Bacteria; phylum Bacillota_I; class Bacilli_A; order Erysipelotrichales; family Erysipelotrichaceae; genus UBA1783. The sequence goes on from CAYUXW010000001.1 coordinate 24,733, forward strand.
TTCATAGAAACAAGTAAGGTAAATGCTGTAGTATTGACCAAAATGGATGGAACAAGCAAAGGTGGAATTGTATTAAGTATTAATGATAAATACAATTTGCCAGTAAAATTTATGACCTTTGGTGAAAAAATGGATGCTATAGAAGAATTTGATATTGAAAATTATGTCAATACTTTGATTAAAGGTGAGTTTTAATGGAAAAATTCGAATATTTTAATGAACTGATGCCTTTTTATCAGAGTTTATTGACTGACAGACAAAACGAAATATTGCAGTACTATTACTTTGAAGATCTGTCAATTTCTGAGATTGCTGAATTATTGAGTATCAGTCGTAATGCAGTACATGATACATTAAAAAAGAGTACCAGTCAGATTACTAAATATGAAGAAAAATTAGGTCTGTATTCATCATATAAAAAAAGAATGAAATTATATGAACAGTTGAAACTACTTGATATTAATCAAGTTGATAATATTGTAAATGAACTAATAAATATGGAGGATCAATAATATGAGTAAGATTTTTGCGGTTAATGCCGGCAGTTCATCATTAAAGTTTAAACTTTTCCAAATGCCTGAAGAGAAGGTTTTAACTGATGGAGTATTTGAAAGAATTGGTTTAGAAGAAGGTATTTTTACCATTAGAGTCAATGGAGAAAAAATCAGCAAGTATTTACCAATTAAGGATCATCAACAGGCTGTTGATATGTTATTGGAAGCATTAGTAGAACATAAGATTGTAGAAACATTGGAAGAAATAGATGCTTGTGGTCACAGAGTGCTGCATGGCGGTGAAAAGTATGCTGACAGTGCAATAGTTACCCCAGAAGTTTTACAGGATATTTTAGATATGAAAGACTTGGGTCCTTTGCATATGCCAGCCAATTATACTGGAATTGAAGCTTTTTCCAAGGCCCTTCCAAAAATCAATCATGTAGCGGTTTATGACACTTCATTCCATCTAACGATGGATAAAGCAACGTTCTTATACGCTTTACCACTAGAATATTATGAAAAATATCATGTCAGAAGATATGGTTTCCATGGTACTTCTCATAAATATATCGCTCAAACATATGCAGAAATAACAGGTAATCCAAATCAGAGAATTATTTCTCTGCATCTGGGAAATGGAGCATCTTTAGCAGCGATTAAAAATGGCAAGTGTGTTAATACTTCAATGGGATTTACTCCACTGGCTGGAATTATGATGGGTGGAAGAAGTGGAGACATAGACCCTTCAATTATTCCATATTTAAAGGAAAAAACTGGTTTAACTGGAGAAGAACTTATCGAAGTATGCAACAAGAAGTCAGGCTTCTTAGGTATTTCAGGTGTTTCAAGTGATGCCAGAGATATTCAAAAAGCAGTTGAAGAAGGAAATCCTAGAGCTATTTTGGCTAGAGAAATGTACGCATTGAGAGTAATTGATTACATTGGATCATATTTTGTACAGTTAGGTGGACTTGATGCTTTAGTGTTCACTGCTGGTTTAGGTGAAAATGACAGTAGGGTAAGAAGCGAAATTTGTGCACTTCTGACAGAAAGCTTAGGAGTAAAACTTGATGAGCAGTTAAATGCTGACACAAAAGGAAAACTAGGAAAAATTTCTGCTCCTGATTCAAAAGTTGATGTCTGGGTAATGCCGACAGATGAAGAAGTAATGATCGCTAGAGATACAAGAAGATTGCTTAATCTATAGTCAACTAAAAAAACCCTAGATAATAGGGTTTTTATTTAAAGTTTATATTATTTGAATAATATCTTATAATTGATATAGAAAGTGTGTGAATTATATGTATGTACTAAAACAATGGATTAAAGAATTTTTAAGTTTATTTGTATTTTTTCGTTTTGAAAATATAATGGACCTATATTTCTATTTATTTGAAAATAAAATTACAACAGGATTATATGCCAGTGTGTTTTCTCATGTTTGTCAAAAAAAGAACTGTTTCATTGGTTTTTTTGCTGATTTTAAAAATAGGCCTTATTTTCCACATGGTCTGGATGGAGTATTTATTTCAGGAGATAGCAAAATTGGTGAAAACTGTGTAATTTTTCATCAGGTTACAATAGGGGCTGTAAGAACAAAAGGAAGTAAGAATATTGGTAATCCAACAATAGGAGACAACTGTTATATCGGAGCTGGTGCTAAAATTATTGGTAATATTAAGATTGGAAACAATGTCAGAATTGGGGCTAATGCTGTTGTTTACCAGGATGTTCCAGATAACAGTATTGTTGTCTGTTCTAAAACTAGAATAATTCCATCTGAAGAACCTTTAGACAACCGATTCTATGTTTTAGATGATGATGGAGTTGTAAAATATTGGGAAGGTGGATCTTTCCATGTGACTCATGATGAGGATGTTTATTAGGAGTGGCTATGAATTATTTCGATATTAGAGAACTTATAGAGAAAAATGAATCAATTGTTATCTATCGCCATATAAGACCTGATTATGATGCTTATGGGTCTCAATTAGGGCTGAAACATCTGTTACTGGAAAATTATCCTGATAAGAAAATCTATACCTATGGTTTAGAAAATATGGACAATCCAAAATTTCTGGAAGAAATGGATAATCCTTCCATTGATATAATAGAAAAAAGTTTGACAATAATACTTGATACTTCCACCCATGACAGGGCAGATGATGAAACTTATAAAAGAGGTGCTGTATCACTTAAGATTGACCATCACCTGGAAAGTGAAAACTCTACTGATTATAGTTTAGTGATTGAAACAGCCTCAAGCACTTGTGAACTTGTAGCTCTTTTAGCCATTAATAATGACTGGAAAATCAATTCAAAAGCAGCTGAATATCTGTATGCTGGAATGAATCATGATACTCGTGGATTTACGATTAACAGTGTCAGCTCAACTACTTTCAGAATACTATCTGTTCTTATTGAAAAAGGTATAAATCTGGTTGAAATCAATCGTCATATTAATGACATATCAATAGAGAAGTTTGCTGCTAAACATTATCTAGCTTCTAATGCTATCTTTAGGGAAGATGTTGCCTATATTGTCTTAACTGCAGAAATAAAAAAGAAACTAAATCTTACAACGCATGAAGCAAAGGACTTTGTCTATGTTTTAGATAGTATAAAAGGCATAAATAAATATGCTTTCTTCTTCTATGAAGATGACAGAAATGGCTTTTCAGCTTCACTTAGAAGTCATAATGCTTCTATTGTTGAAATAGCTAAATCATATGGTGGAGGAGGTCACAGACTTGCCTGTGGTATTCCGAATTTGTCTTTAGAGCAAATTGATGAAGTGGTGGATTTATTAATAAAAGCAAAGGATTGAGATGGCAATTTTACTTTACAATCGCAGTTGTTATTCATTGTTGCAAAGTACTATCAGAGTAGATGATCTGATAGCTTTTGCATTGGATAATGGCTTAAAAGCAATTGGCATATGTGAAAAAGGCAATCTATTTTCCGCAAAAGACTTTTTTGATGAATGTAGAAAAGTAGATATTAAACCTATCATAGGTTGTGAATTATCATATCAAACTGATGAAGGACAATTTGAAGCATTAATATATCCCAAAAATAAAAACGGCTACATTGCTTTAATTGATATTGTTTCATATAAAAGAGAATTAAGTTTTTCTAAATTGCTTGAATTGTCTGATAATAGTTGCATAGTGATAAAAAGTGACAGTTATTTTTCATATCTATTAAATGAAAATGATATTGCCAAGTTAACAGCTGTTATTGAAGATATTTCCAGATTTAATAATATATATGTTTCATCGCTTGCCAAAAATAAAGCTATTAACAATAACATCAATGGGATAGTTTTACCTTTATGTAAAAAATATGGTATCAATACAATTGCCTTGGATTTGGCTTTATACAATAAAGTAAATGATTATGAAGCTTATAAATGTCTACAGGCAATTGAAAAAGGAACTAACATTAATGATACCAATTTATCACTTGTAGCTGATGCCAGTTTAAAATCGCCTGAAGAGATGATGTTTTTATTTGATAAACAGTCTCTTGATAATTTAAGTCTATTTGTTAACAACATTCAACTGGACCTTAACAGCTTAAAGACAAAACTGCCAACTTATGAAAATAACTATTCCATAGACAATAAAGAATATCTTAAACAATTATGTCTGGCAGGGCTGCAAAAGAGAATGGATAATAATGTTCCACAGATGTATTTCGAACGTTTATTTCATGAATTAGAAGTTATCTGTTCAATGAATTTTGAAGACTATTTTCTAATAGTTTATGACATTATTTTATATTGTAAACGAAATGATATCTTAGTTGGACCAGGTAGAGGAAGTGCTGTTGGTTCTCTGGTTTGTTATTGCTTGGGAATTACTCATGTAGACCCAATCAAATATGATTTATTATTTGAAAGATTTTTAAATCATGAAAGGGTAACAATGCCGGATATTGATTTGGATTTTCCAGATAATAAGCGAATATTAGTTATTGAATATGTTAGAAATAAATATGGAGCTGATAAAGTTTCGAATATTATTACTTTTGGTAGTTTGACAACTAAATCTTTGATCAGAGATTTAAGTAAAGTTTTAAATGTCAATCAGAACGAATTAAATATTTTATTACAGTCAATAAGAGATGATAAATTAACTTTGCAGCAACAGTACGAAGGTAATATAAAATTCAGAACGGTTATTAATTCATCAAATCAATTACAGAAACTATATAATATCGGCTGTATCTTATATGGCTTACCTAAAAATATTTCTACTCATGCTTCTGGATTATTGATAAGTGCGGATAAACTTATAGATGTAATTCCTTTAATTATAGTAAATGACAATTATATTGCAGGATATACAATGGAACATCTGGAAAGCATTGGTCTGATAAAATTTGATTTTCTGGCACTAAAAAATTTGTCAATAATAGAAGAAATTTTAAAGTCTCTTACTATAGAAATGAATATTTATAAAATTGATTTAGACGATATAGCTGTATACCGAATGCTCTCTAGAGGAGACACCAGTGGCATATTTCAGTTAGAATCAAAAGGAATGAGAGATAGTTTAAAAACGGTAATGCCGACAACATTTGAGCAGTTAGCTACCGTATTGGCTTTGTATAGGCCAGGACCAATAGATTATATTGAAAAATATAACTACAATAAAAATAATCCAGAAAGAATAAATTATCTTCATCCTGATTTAAAATCAATTCTGGATAATACTTATGGAATAATAGTGTATCAGGAACAGATTATGAGAATAGCTGTTGATATTGCTGGCTTTACGATGACAAAAGCAGATTTGCTTAGAAGAGCTGTCAGCAAAAAGAGCAGTGAACAGTTAGAAGAATTGAAAAGTGAGTTTATAGAAGGCTGTATTAAAAATAATTATTCTAATGATATTGCGTTAAATATTTATAATGACATCTATAAATTTGCCAATTACGGTTTTAACAAATCACATGCTATTGCTTATGGATTAATAACTTATATTATGGCATTTTTTAAGGTGAGATATCCTTTAGAGTTTTATTGTGCACTTTTAAATTCTAAAATAGGCTCTAATGAAAATATAAAATATCTGATTGAATGCAAGATGAAAAGAATTATGATTTCGCCACCTGATATCAATGAATCTAAAGAATTATTTTTCGTTAAGGATAAAAAAATTGTTTTTCCATTTAATCAGATAAAAAATATTTCTAATTTAACAAGCAAAATCATTATAAAAGACAGAAATTTAAAGGGTAAATATCAAAGTTTCATTGATTTTGTCAGTAGAATGTATATGCTTAATATAAATGAAAAAAATATTGAGATATTGATAAGAAGTGGTTGTTTAGATGGTTTTAATTTAAGTCATGTAAGTATGATAAATTCTTTGGAAAGTGTTATTAACTATATAAAATTATGTACTTATGAAGAAAATGGTGAGAAGCATGTTGATTTATCATTGGTTTCAGCGCCAGTGATTAAGGAACAAAGAGATAATTGGGCTGAACTATTAGTTGATCAGCAAACATATTTAGGAATATTTTTGAGTTCTAATCCAATTGAAAAATACCGAATTGACTATAGAAATACCACTCCTTCAATAATTGCTAAAAAAAGAGACGGAAATATGTCATTAATCTTAGCTATTATGAATTATAGCCAGCAAACAACTAGAACCAATGAGTTAATGTGTTTTGCGAAATGTTATGATGAATATGGAACAATTGATTTGGTCTTTATGCCTGAAAAGTATTTGCTGTATAAAGAATTCATAAAAAAAGGTATAATAGTACTAGTTAAGGGAAAAAAGAATTTTCGAGGTGATTCAATTATAGTAAGAGAATTATTAGTTTTGAAAGGATGATTAGATGGCTACTTTATTAATTGTTGATGATGAGATTATGATTAGAGAAGTAATCAAGGAATATGGCAGTTCATATGGATATGAAGTACTGGAAGCTTCAGATGGTTTGGAAGCGATTGAAATTATAAAAGAAAATGAAGTTGACTGTGTAATTTTAGATATAATGATGCCACATTTGGATGGCTTTACTACCTGTAAACATATTAAAGAACATACTGATGTACCTGTTATTATGCTTTCTGCCAGAGTAGCTGAAGATGATAAGCTATATGGTTTTGAGTTAGGAATAGATGACTATGTAGCTAAACCATTTTCCCCAAAAGAATTGATGGCCAGAATAAAAGTTGTAATTGAAAGAAGTACCAATAAGGTAAAAGATGTAATAAATATCGAAGGAATTTACATCGATAAAAAAGCTCATGTAGTTAAAATTGATGATGAAGTAGTACATTTAACAAATAAAGAGTTTGATTTATTGGTGTATCTGATAGAAAATGAGAATACCGCTATTACCAGAGAAAAACTATTGGAAAATATTTGGGGTTACGATTATTACAGTATGGATAGAACTGTTGATACTCATATAAAGATGCTAAGGAAGAATCTTGGTAACTATGGCAGTAAAATTGTTACAGTAAGAGGAGTAGGTTATAAGTTTGAAAAAGAATAAGATTACTAGTTCTTTAGGATATAAATCATGGACATACTTTGTGGTTTTTGCATTAAGTATTCTTTTGTTGTTGCAATTTTTCCAATTGATTTTAATGGAACCTTTTTATCTAAGGACTCTAAAAAAAGAAATACAGACATTTACTGGGAAAGTTGCAGAAATCTTTTTCAGTGATCTGGAAAATAAAGAAAAAAACTACCAGCTTTATTCATTGACAATGAATAATAATGCCTGTGTTATTGTCTTTGACAGTAATAACGCGACAACAGTGAGTGGTTTTGATGCCTTGGGTAACTCTGGTTGTGCAATCTACAATAATTCAGTAGTGAATCAGCGATTTATTGACATATTAGAAAATACAGATAAAGATGAAATCTTTCTTCAGGGAGATTTTATAGAATTATCGGACCAGGAAGTTATGGTTTATGGCAAAAAAGTATATATTGATGATCAGGTTTATTATGTAATAAGTAATGTAACTCTACAGTCTATAAATATCCTTACCAAAACTATTCAGAATCAGTTTGTTTTGATTTCTTTAATTGTATTATCGCTATCATTATTAATTTCATTACTTTTTTCAAGAATTATTTCTCAACCAATTATTAAAATCAAGGAAGAAGCAAACAAGCTTACTTATGGTAATTATGATTTAAAATTTGAAGATACCGAAATTAATGAAGTTCAGGAATTAGCGGATACTATTGATTTGGCCGCCAAAGAAATTTCTAAGGTAGAAGAGTATAGAAGTGAACTTATGGCCAACGTTTCGCATGATTTAAAAACCCCATTGACAATGATAAAAGCCTATGCGGAAATGATAAAAGATATTTCAGGTGAAAACAGAGAAAAAAGGGAAGAACATTTAGACATAATCATCAATGAAACAGATAGTTTAAATACCCTGGTAAGTGATATGCTGAATTTATCCAAACTTCAAGCCGGTGCCGTTTCAGTTAAAATAGAACCTTTTGATTTAACAGAACAGCTGCACAATTGCTATTACAGATTTGAACTTCTGGCAAAAGAAGAAGGCGTTACTATAGATTTTGAATGTGAACCTGAGCTGATAGCCATGGGTGATGCAAATAAAATTGAAGAAGTTTTAAATAATTTCCTTTCTAATGCCTTAAAGCATTATGGTGCAGATAAGACAATTGTTTTAAAAGGATTTTTGAAAAATAAGGAATTTATCAGAGTTGAAGTTACTGATCATGGATCTGGTATTGATGAGGAAGTGCTGCCATATATCTGGGATAGATATTTTAAAATTGATAAAAAATACCAAAGATCTAAAAGTGGTTCAGGTTTAGGTTTGGCTATTTCAAAAGCTATCTTGGAAACTTATGGCTGTAAATATGGAGTTATTTCAAAAATAAATGAAGGATCTACTTTCTATTTTGAAATACCAACGATAAATTTAGATGATGTACAAATTCTCTAAATAAAAGAGTAGAAGTGGATAAATATGAAAATAAAAGAAAGTTTTAAAAAATTTTATCAATTGAAATTTATGAACAAATGTCCTGAATGTGGTAGCAATTTAGAAAAAAAGAAAGATAAAAAAACAATCAGATGTGTTAAATGTAAATTAAATTATAAAGGACATGAAGACTATAATTTCTTAATAGTGTTATATATTGTTGTAGCCATATTATTATTTATATTTAATAAAGGATATTTAAATATCTTGGGATTAGTTGTAAGCTTTGTTACGATGGAAATAATGATATTATTATTTAATTTCTATACATTTATTAAATACGAGGAAACTAAATATAGAAGAAAAGGTCAAAAATAATGACCTTTTTAATTTAACATTTAACTTCGCATAATGTATATTATGTTATTTAAATTGAACTAATGTTCTTTGTTTTTACGATTTATATCAATAATTGGCGGATAAACTAGACCCTCATTGACTAATTTATCAAATAAAGATTCATTACCATATTGTTTGCTGTAGATAACTTCTTCATCATAAACAGGTATCAAGGAATAAAATGAAACATATTTATCATTAATAAGTGCTTCATCATCAATTCCTGTAACGAAAAGAAATGCATTAAAACTACAATTATCAGCTACTTTTCTATTTAAATTTATAATTGAAGAAAAACTGACCCATCCCTGGTTTTTAACTATTTTAGCAGCTAATTCAAATAAAGATTTAATTGGCCAATAATAATTGATATTTGGATTAAGAACTTTCCAGTCTTCAGGTAAAAATATCAGCAGTTCACAAAATAAATTGGTTTCAATATGTCTTGGTAATTTCATTTCATAATTGGATAATCCATCAGTTATTAAAGTATAATATGTTTTTTCTTTTGTTGGTTTAACTATAATTACTTCTATATCCAGGTCATCAAGAGTTTGTGAAGGAATTGACAAATGAACATCACCTATTTTATTAGAAATGTAGTCCTTTATATCTTTGAATTTTTTCTTTCGTAACAATTTAAGCAAACTCATTTAGACAACCTCTACTCTTCTTCTTTAATCAGGCTACCAATATCGTTTTTAAAGGCATATTCATTAACTTTTCTGAAATTTTCATCAAAATCAATAAGATTCAAATCATTTTTAATCCACATTTGTGACCAGCTATACCCTTCTTCTAATAAATGTTTAACATTTTCATTTTCAATGGCTTGATTGCTTTTCTGATCATTTAAATCAACATAGTTATCTTCATCATATAATTTACATTGCAGATCACATTCCAATTTATCACATTGATAGGCAAATATCGCTTCTTTTGACTTTCTGGCATCGAATTCCATTATGAGGTCTATCCAATATTGTTTATCTTCAAGTGGCTCTAAAGCCTTTAAAACGGCTCTATGACCCATTTCCATCTTCTTTTCAGTTTCAAGTTGATATGGAGTAAAATCACCAATAATTGTTTCCTCTAATTCATGAATTGCCAGCATTTTGATAACTTTTGATAAATCTAGATCATAGTCAAATTCTGAGTACATCGCTATCGCTAACATCTGCGTTGAATAAATGTGCTCAGCTACTGATTCTAATCTTTCTTTTTGTACATTCCAATCAACCCAGCCACTTCGAATCAGGTTTTTCAACTTATTGCAAAGAACATAAAATTGTAAAACATTTTTCTCTTTCATCTTTATACCAATTTTTCCAAAAAAGAAACCCCATGTCCAGTTGATTTAATGTTGAAGTTTTCAGCAATAGTAGCACCTACATTGGCAAAGGTTCTACCATCTTCTAGTCTTCCTGATTGAGTAAAAGATTTGCTGTAGGCAAGCATCGGAACTGATTCTCTAGTATGGTCAGTACCAATCCAGGTAGGATCATTGCCATGGTCAGCAGTCAATATGATCAGATCATCATCATTTACTTTCTCCATTAACTCACCAAGGTATTTATCAAAGATTTCAATTTCCTTGCCATAACCTTCAACGTTTCTTCTATGACCCCATAAGGCATCAAAATCAACCAGATTAGTAAAGCAGACTCCGGTGAAATCCTTTTGTGTCTGAGCAATTGTGACTTCCATGCCTTCAGCATTACTTTTAGATTTTAAAACTTCCGTTATTCCACAGCCAGAAAAAATATCATTGATTTTTCCAACTGAAATAACATCATAATTTTCTTCTTTTAAAAAATCCAAAACAGTATCTTCATAAGGTGCAATTGCGTAATCATGTCTGTTAGCTGTGCGCTTGAAAGTTTCTGCATTTTCACCTAAAAATGGTCTAGCGATAATTCTTCCTACTCTCCAGGCTGGTTTCATAGTTATTTCTCTAGCTATTTCACAACAACGATACAGCTCATCTAAACCAAAATATTTTTCATGGCAGGCAATCTGTAAAACGGAATCAGCCGAAGTATAGACAATCATTTTGCCTGTTTTAATGTGCTCTTCACCTAACTCTTTAATAATTTCAGTTCCACTGGCAGAATAATTACCTAACCATCCATGTCCTGTTTTCTCAGTTAATTCATCCATCAGTTCTTTAGGAAAACCAGTGTCAGTAAAAGCAACAAATGGTGTATCCACATGTAATCCCATCAGTTCCCAATGACCAGTTAAAGTATCCTTACCAACACTAGATTCGTGTAGTACACAGTAATACCCCATTGGTTCTTCTGCTTTTTCAACACCTTCAAGTGGATGTAGATTACTTATTCCCAACTTTTGTAAATTAGGAATATCCAACTGATAGTTTTTAGCAATATTACCAAAAGTATCTGCACCAGCATCACCGTATAGATGGGCATCTTTTGCCTGTCCTATTGCTAATGAGTCCATAACAATAACGAAAATTCTCTTATATTTATTCATCTTCAATCTCCTTGCCTGCCCTTTTTAATTTAGAATAAGCTTCTTTTAATTGCTTTTTCTGTATATGTGTATAAATTTGTGTTGTTGAGATATCTGAATGTCCCAATAGTTCCTGAACACTTCTTAAATCAACATCACTATCCAGTAAATGTGTGGCAAATGAATGCCTGAATGTATGAGGTGAAATATCTTTTTTGATATCTAATTGCTGCTGTTTCTGTTTGATAATCTTAAATATATACTGCCTATTTACTTTATTTCCTCGTTTGTTGATAAAGAAATAGTTGCTATCTTTTCCTTTTAACCAGCGTAGACGAATGTTACTGTAATAATAGTCTAATCTTTCTGCTGTATCATTATCAATCAAAACAATTCTTTCTTTATTGCCTTTACCGATTATTCTCAGTATTTTATGAGTAGTGTTGACTTGTTTAATATTCAGATTACAGACTTCTGATACTCTAGCCCCACTTACAAATATTAATTGAATCAATAATCTATCAAAGTAACTTTTGTTATCACTTTCATCAAAGCTATTCAAAATAAGCTGTATCTCTTCAAAAGATAGAAATGAAGGTAAATTAGTTTGACTTCTTTTAATTGAGAGATTATCTATCAAGTTGTTAATATTGTGATTAATAAATAAATAATTATGTAAATTTTTTACTGCTGTCAGCAAATGGGCCTGTGAACTTTTAGCTAGATGACTGTTGGCACTGATAAAATCCATTAAGATTAGACTGTCCACTTCTTCAATATCGACAATATTTATATCTTCAAGATATTTTTGATATTTTTTCAGGTCATTTCTGTAAGAGTTAACAGTCGAAAGAGGTTTTTGTTCAATTACCTGGATATGATAAAGGTAATTTTCAATTGCCTGTCTTACCTGCATAGTCTTTGAGCCTTTTCTAAAAGTTCTTTTGCTGCGCTTAAACTTGTTTTGGAAACTGTTGAACTTGATAGTATTGCTAACTGTTCAATACGTTTATCATTTTCTATTTCTTCAACTGTTGAACTGGTGCTTTCAGCAGTCTGTACTTTACTGATCAAATAATGATATTTACCACAGGCTGCCACACTTGGTAAATGAGTAACACTGAAAACTTGAATTTCTTTAGCCAGTTTAGCCATCTTAACACCGATATTCAAAGCCACATAACCACTTACTCCAGCATCTATTTCATCAAAAATTATTAACTTTGAGCCTTGAAGTTTGGCAAATATTACCTTTAAGCCTAACATCAGACGTGATAGTTCACCACCGGATGCCACTTTATTTAATGGTTGAAGAGGCATTCCTGTATTCATGGAAATCATAAATCTTACATTATCAATTCCTTTTGAAGAAGGTTTATTTTCTTCAAATAAGACTTCAAATTTAGCATTTTCCAATGATAAGTCCTTTAATTCGTTTAAGATTGCCTTTTTCAACTGTAAAGCTTTGTTTTTTCTAATATTACTTATTTCTAAGGCACAGTCATAATACTTTTTATAGGCAAGATCTTTTTCTTTCAATAATTTTGAAAGAATAAATTCTTTGTTGTTATAAGCATCTAATTGATTATTTAAATCTTGTTGGATTGCCAGCAATTCCTTTAAAGAAGCATTGTATTTTCTTTTTATTCTCTGTAAGTCATATAAGCGACTATTTAGAAAATCTATCTCTTCTGTTGAATAGGTATTAAGGTCAATCTTCTTTAAAATTGTTTCATAATCATCAGCAATTGAATAATAGTTATTGATGATATTTTCAATATTTGTTTGAATATCTTCAAAATTAGATAAATTATGAGCTAATTTTGTAAAGTCATATAACTTGTCCAAGATGCCATCTTCAGAAAATAATTGTTTAACTTCATCAATTGTCTTCTGTTGTTTTTCGTATTCTGAGATAGCTTTTAATTTTCCTTGAATTTCAATATCTTCATCAATGTTTTTAATGTTTAAATCATCGATTTCCTTTAATTGATATTCAATAATTTCAAGCTGAGCCTGATTAAAGGTCGTAGATATCATTTTCTCATACTCTTTTTCTAAGCTGTCAAACTTCTTATATAAAGCAGACAATTCTACTAATTCTTCATTAAATTGACAATATTGGTCAAGAAGATTGAGATGATATCGATCATTTAAAAGGTATTGATTATCATGCTGACAATGAATATCAACATAATCCGCCAAACATTCTTTAACAAAGGATAAGGTAGTTGTTCTCTGATTTAGGCGAGTGATACTTCTGCCATCTATATTTATTTCTCTAGTTACAATGAAATCTTCATCTTCATAGCCGGCATCTTTAAGTTTTTCTTTCAAGTTCTTATCTACTTTAAAGCTACCTTCAATAATGGTCTTTTCACAGCCTTTTCTAATCATGGAAACATTCAGCTGATCGCCAATCAGACAGCCAATACAATCAATAAAAATACTTTTACCAGCACCTGTTTCACCGGTAAAAACACTGAAATCAGCCTTGAAATCAATGTTTAACTCGTCTATTAATATAAAGTCCTTAATGTATAAATTATTTAACATAAATTCTCCTTTAATTAATCTTCTTGAAATACAATAAGTATTCCTTATTGCCATCTTTACCCTTGATTGGTGAAACAGTTTTATCAATTAACTTTAAATTAAATTCTTCTGCTTGTTTGATTGTTTCATTTAATCTAATTTCTATTATTTTATCATTTATTACAATACCTTGTCTATTTAGATAGTCACTGCCAACTTCAAACTGAGGTTTAAATAAGATAACAGCTTCTTTATCAAATGATAATATATTTGATATCGCTTCAAACATTTTAGTACAACTTATAAATGAGACATCCATACAGATAAAATCAATATTTTCATTGAAATCATTACTATTTAAGTAACGACAGTTAATGTTTTCTTTAGCCAGCACCCTTTTGTCATTTAACAAAGAAGCATCTAACTGTGAATGTCCTACATCATAGGCATATACTCTTTTTGCTCCATTCTGCAGGCAGCAATCTGTAAAGCCACCTGTTGAAGCTCCAATATCTAAAACAATTTTATCTGTTAAATCAATTCTGAAAATTTTTAGTGCCTTTAAAATTTTCAAACCACCTCTGCTGACGAATTGATTTATATCTTTATTAATTTCAATAACATCATCTGCAGAAACATCAAAACCAGCTTTAGTTACTATTTTTCCATTGACTTTGACATCTTTTTCCTTAATAGCTAAAGCTGCTTTGCTTCTGGTAGTAAAATTGTTATTCTCAACAAGATATAAATCTAATCTCATAAATTACCAGTTTCTGTTTTCCATGGAAGCGATTAATTTTTTTGTTTCCGTAAAACTATAATCTAACTTATCAAAAATTTCATAAATTTCATTATAAATATTTTCGAAAGCCTTTTTAGCCTCTTCCACTCCCAGCAGTGAAATAAATGTGCTCTTTTTATTATACTCATCTGATTTGGTCTCTTTTCCTAACTGTTCAAAACTGGATGTTACATCTAAAATATCATCCTGAATTTGAAAAGCCAGTCCAAGTTTTAAGCCAATTTTATTAAAAACCACAATATACTCTTCTTTCTGGCCAATAATTAAGCCACATATTAAAGGCAAGGCAATCAACTTTCCGGTTTTTAGAGTTTCCATTTCTGATAGTCTTTTAATGTCAACTGTTTGATTTTCATAATCCATATCAAATTGCTGACCTTTTATCATGCCATCTTTTCCGGCATAAGTTGCTATGTATTTAATAAGTTTGACTTTAATCTCATCACTGTAATTCGCTTTTACAACAGTTTCAAAAGCAAACGTCAACAAAGCATCCCCAGCCAGAATAGCTATCTGTTCATTAAACTGTTTATGGTTGGTTGGCTTTCCCCTGCGATAATCATCATTGTCAAAAGACGGAAGATCATCATGAATCAAAGAATAGGTATGGATCATTTCAATAGCTGCAGCACAAGCAAAACCTTCACTGTAATCAGTATTGAGATCATTTAAGACAGTCAGTAGTAAAAGTGGTCTCAATCTTTTACTTCGAGCCAAAAGTGAATAATTCATTGCTTCTTCTACAACATAATTTTCCAAAATCAGAGAATCTAAATAATTTTCAAAACTATTTTTCATTGTTGTCTTCCTTTGTTAATTCTTCAAACTTTTCTTCAAAAAATGCTAACTTTTCGTTGCAGAATTTTGAAAGTTTCAAACCTTCTTCAAACAAGGCGAAACCTTCATCCAGGGTACATTCATTTCTTTGAATTATTTCAGTAATTTCATTTAATCTTTTAAATGCCTGTTCAAATGTCAATTCTTTACTCATAATTTACTCCTTTACTGGTTTTGATTTTATTGTTCCATCGCTGAATCTTGTTTCTAAATAAATTGAATAATCAATATCTTTAACTGATTTTAATATTTTATTGTTTTGACTTGCTACTGTATATCCTCTTTGTAATGTCTTCAAAGGTGAATATGAATCCAGCAAATCAATACTTTTAGATAGATTGATCCTATTTTTTTGCAATATATTATCCAATGTTCTATTAAGCAGATATTTAGTGTTAGATAGAAAATCACGATTATGCTTGACTAAGGTTTTTAGTGATAATTGTAAAATCTTTTTTCTATTTATTATATTCTGATTATATAGTTCACTTCTCTTCTTTAAACTTAAAGCGCTTATTTTAAGAAAATTACTAATTTTAATCTGATGCTGATCAATTATATTCTTATAATTATTCAATCTATTATTGTAATAATCCAGCAACTGATAATGCTTGTTGATATTATTGTCAATTGTTTGAACAATAATGTTTTCACACTTATTTATAATATTCAGTATTTCCCTATAATCAGGGGTTGCCTTAGCTGCAGCAGCAGTAGGTGTAGCTGCTCGAAAATCAGCTACCAGATCGGCTATAGTAAAATCTATTTCGTGACCAATTCCAGTGATAATTGGTTTGTTACAATTAAATATCGCTTTAGCAATGCCCTCATCGTTAAAGCACCATAAATCATCAATTGACCCTCCCCCTCTAGCTAAGATAATAACATCAGCTGTTGTTTCATCAGCCTTTTTTATGGCACTGATAATTGATTCAATAGCCTGTTGTCCTTGCACTATGGCGTGTATCTGAGTAGTTTTGACAATCGGCCAGCGATTATATATGGTTGTTAAAATATCCTGTAAAGCGGCTGTGTTGGCTCCAGTGATGATTGCTATTTCGTTAGGAAATTCAGGTATTGGTTTTTTATATCTATTATCAAAATAACCTAGTGGTTCCAGTTTTTTCTTGGTCATTTCAAATTGAATATAAAAATTACCTTCACCATCTTCTTTCATACTGCTAACAATCAGCTGCAGCTGTCCCTGTTTTTCAAAGACATTGATACTTCCAGTAACTATTAATTTATCACCATTTTTGGGTATGAAGGTACAATGTTGGTTAAATCCTTTAAACATGGCACAGTTGATAAGAGCATCTTTGTCCTTCAAAGTAAAATACCAGTGTCCTGAGTAATGATTAGTAAAATTTCCAATCTCACCTTGGATACTGATATTCTTTAAAACAATATTATTAGACAGCTCATTTTTAATGTAGCTGACTAATTGACTGATAGTCCAAATATTATTTCTCATCATACCTTGTCTAACACACCATTGATGAAGCGTGGTGCCTCATCATCACAATATTGTTTAGCTATTTCAATAGCTTCATTAATAATAACAGCTTTATCAATTTCCTTTAAATTTAACTGATGGGTAGATAACAATAGCAGAGCCTGCTCGACATAGCCTAATCTTTTAAATCTATAGTCAATAAGTAATGGTTCTATCTGTTTGATTAATAAATCAAGTTCATTAATTACCCCTATAGTATTAGTAACTATAAATTCAATCGATTCCTTATCATTGATATCAATGTTATCTTCTAAAATATCATCAATTTCTTTTTCGGTTAAAAGATATTGATAAATACAATTCATAATACGAATTCTTTGTTCTCTTCTTGTCATAGAAAATTAAATATAGAAACCTCTGACATCAATGTTTACTATAACATCATCAAAATCAGTCATATTATATATACCATTGACAATATGCTTTTGTACTTTTCTACAGATTTCATTGACATTATTACCTGTTTTTACCGTTATTTTTAAATCAATGTTGATTTTTCCATCTTCAACTTTACAGTTTACATTCTTTTTGAATCTAGTAGCAGGTACTATCTTTATTCCAGCAATATCTTCTAATGAAAATGCTGCAATTGACTCAAAAACAGTGGTAGATAAACCAATAATACCAATATGTTGTTCACGATTTTTTGCTACGATATAATCAGCCATAAAATTCACCTCATCTAATATTTTATCACATTTACTATGATAATAAAACTTTATATAAATATAATCTTGACTTTCTTTTTATCTGGAAAGTCAATTGTGTTGTTTTTAAGTAAATACTTTTCAAAATTAATCAAGACATCATATTCTCCCTTTAAAGGTATAATATTATCTGTGCTTATTGTACAATTTTCAATTGATGCTTCAATAGAATAATCATGATTCAGCAATTGTTTTGCTAAATCTAAATTTCCTTCTCTGATTAAATTACCAATTAAAGTTGAACTTATCTTCTCTTCATTGTATAAAACATGTTCTAAAACGATTACTTTGAAGTTCTTTAGATTTGTTTTAAATAAATAATCGGAACTCCCCTGTCCTTTATGAGCAAATTTAAAATCTTTGCCACAAATCAAGGTATCCAAATTAAAATTATTCAAAAATAATTCAATAAATTTTTCTTTACCAATATAACTTATCTCTTTACTGAAAGGTATAACAATTATCTCTTTAATTCCCAAACTATATAAATACTCTTTCTTCTGCTTTAAGGTTGTGAGATATTGTTTTTTCTTATTAGAAAAAATAACTTCAGGATCAGGGTCAAAGGTAATCACAGCAGGTATAAATTTGTTGTTAGACAATTCAACTACTCTTTTTATTAATAGTTGATGGCCTTTGTGGACCCCATCAAAATTTCCAATACAAGCAATTCTTTTCATTACCATAACCCTCTTTTACAATAGTATAAACCATCTTCTCTATTTTTCTGATAAGCAGCTATAATTTCTTTTTTATTAGTAATCATAACAATATCATCATCACAGAAATCAAAATTCATTTTATGGCCTTGATAAATTCTTGTCAAATCATCAAGTTCAATATATCTGTAATCTGTAAGCACATCATATGAAGAAATCAATTTATAATTACCTTCAGCTATTTGTTTTAAAGTAAATGCTTCATCCAATGAAAATCTATCTATTTTTGTTCTGGTCAGTTTTGTCATTACTGCAATGTTGCCAGTTTTCTCTGCAATATCCTGAGTTAATACTCTAACATAAGTACCTGTTGAACATAAGACTCTGAACAATACTCTATCGTCTGTATATTCAATTAATTCTATTTCCTTAATTTCAATTTCACAGCTTTTTCTTTCAACTTCAATGTTTTTTCTAGCCAGTTTATATAATGGTTTACCATCCAGTTTTTTAGCTGAATACATAGGTGGAACCTGCATTGATTTACCTAGAAAATTATTTAAAACAGCAATCAGTTCTTCTTTGGAAATTTTATTTACTTTTTTTTCTTCTTGAATTATTCCAGTTACATCTAAGGTATCAGTTCTTTGACCAAATTTCATTTCACAGATATATTCTTTAAAGTGCTCTAATATATAGGGCAAAATTTTCGTAGTTTTTCCAACAGTTAAAATCATTAAACCATCTGCTATTGGATCAAGGGTTCCCGTATGACCAATTCTTTTCTGATTTAACGTTTTTCTTACTTTTACAACTACATCATGTGATGTAATACCTATCGGTTTATTTATTAAAATTACTCCATTCATGAAATTACCCTTTAAATAATAGCATATTTTCAACTAAAATGAGATATAATATTTGTGGTGAAACTATGAGCAATATTAAAAAAGTATTAGGATGTCTAAGAAGAGCTGACAATGATTATAATCTGATCAATGAAAACGATAAAATATATGTTGGAATATCAGGTGGAAAAGATTCATCAGTTCTTTTATATTGTCTTTATCTATATCAGAGATTCTCACAAAAGAATTATCAGCTAGTTCCTATCTATTGTGACATGGGTTTTGGTGATAATAATATTGATGAATTAGTAGAGTTTTTCAGGCAGTTTAATTTGGAAATAATCAAATATCCAACACAGATAAAGGAAATACTGCAACTACATCTCACCAAAGAAGGCAAATATGAGTGTTCATTATGCTCAAAACTGAGAAAAGGTGCCATTATTGAAGCAGCTAAAGAATATGGTTGTAATAAAGTAGCTTTTGGTCATCATTCAGATGATGCTGTAGAAACCTTATTTATGAATATGATACACGGTGGAAGGATAGCTACATTTTTGCCGGACATCTACTTATCAAGAATGGATGTAAACTTAATAAGACCTTTAGTCTATGCTTTTGAGAGTGATATTTCTAAAGCCATTAATGATCTGAAAATTCCTATTGTTAATTCTGGATGCATTAATGATGGGAATACTGAACGTGATAACATTAAAAAACTACTAGATGATATTTATAACACTTATAAATGTCGTGAAACTTTTCAGCTTATGCTGAGAAATTATAAAAAAGTCCAGATTTTTGAGCCAAAAGAAAAAGAGTCTATAGATGATTAATTATAATTATATTAAAATAGACTCTTTTTTAAATTTACTCAGCTACTTTTATAAATACATCCCCAGATTTAGAAGATAATATATTTGCATCAAGCCTTAGTTCGTTGATAGATTTGATAGTAACCGCAAATCCATCAGGTTCAGCACCATTAGTCCAGACAGCTTTAAAGGCTTTATTTCTATTTTGCCAATTCATTGAAGTTCCGGAAATACGATGATACTCATTAAGTATAGCTTTTTTAATAGTACTACCATCCATATAGAATTCATGTAATTCAAAACTCCAGTTTTCATGTAAAATTATATAACTTCCGTTAGCTATATTGACGTAAACTCCTTCAAAATTCGAATTAACATAGCTTTTTACCATTTCATTGTAGTCGATGCTATAAGCACTGCCATCCCAATATAATTCAAAATACTCTTCATAGACGTCTTTTACATATTTATATCTATCTTCATAGGTTACATTATATTTATATCTATAATATCCACTCATTCCTAGATATTCAACTTTTGTTACAACCATCCCTGGTTTAATATCTTCAACAAACCAGGCAACTTCCTGTTCAGAATCACTCCATTTTTGTTTTTCTGGAGCTTTATAGCCATAATCGGCTGCTTTCTTGTTTGGATCATAGTTATTACTTAAAGTAGTAGCTGATGAATCTCCTCCAGAATCACCACCTGATGAACCTTCGCCAGAATCTCCAGAAGAGCCTCCACTTGATATGGTATTGACTACCACCTTCTGCAGTTCAAGTTTGCCATCTTTTACAGCTGCTTCACCATCATATTCAGCAATATACTTTCCATCACCAGAAACATATTTTACTAAAAACTTTATTGTATCTTCTTCTACTTCTTTGGAGATCAGCGTATAGGTACCGCCCATACCAGAAGTAACATTCTTGTCAACTCCTTCCAGAAGGTCTTTAAATACGCTTGGACCAAGATCCTTCAGAGTGTGATTGAATTCAATTATTTCAAATTTCTCAATTACCCAGCCATTTTTGGTAGCAACTGATTTTACCTGATACTTTGCTTCATAGTCATACAAAGCTGAACTGCCAACATAGCTTACAACAAGCTCATCAGTCTTCTTATCACAGGTTCTTGAAACTATTGTGTATGTACCAGTATAATCGTTATTATCCAAAATAGAATCCTGCCCTTTCAGATACTGCTCAATAGCATTTTCAGCGATAGGCTCAAGTGTTATTTCTTTATTGCATCCAAATAAAGATATTAGCACTAAAGAAACAACAATCAATTTAATAAATTTTTTCATAATATATTTTACCCTCCTTGTATTTAACAAATGGTTTATTTCTTTATGGAACTTTTATAAATGTATCTCCTGATTTAGAAGATAATATATCTACATCAAGTTTTAATTCATTGATAGATTTGATACTTATCGCAAATCCATCAGGTTCAGTACCATTAGTCCAGACAGACTTAAAGGCTTTATCTCTATTTTGCCATTTCATTGAAGTTCCAGAAATTCGATAATACTCATTAAGTACAGCTTCTTTGATTGTACTGCCATCCATATAGAATTCATGTAATTCAAATTTCCAGTTTTTATGCATTATAATATAGCTTCCATTGGCTGTATTGACATAAACTCCTTCAAAATTGGCCATAACATCAGTGCTGATTGGATTTGAAACTGTAGTTTTCAGTCCTTCTGGCAAATCAAATAACCAGTAATTCCAGACATGGACATCTGTTACATATTTGTAAACATCTTCAAAAGTCACATCGGTGTTAATAATTGTTCCACTCCATGAATGGATGATTACTTTTGTCACAATAACTCCAGGTCTTTCTTTTTCGATATAATTTTTAATTAAATATTCATCACTGCTGAAAAACGGTTGAGTTGGAGCTTTATAGCCATAATCGGCTGCTTTCTTGTTTGGATCATAGTTATTACTTAAAGTAGTAGCTGATGAATCTCCTCCAGAATCACCACCTGATGAACCTTCGCCAGAATCTCCAGAAGAGCCTCCACTTGATATGGTATTGACTACCACCTTCTGCAGTTCAAGTTTGCCATCTTTTACAGCTGCTTCTCCATCATATTCAGCGATATACTTTCCATCACCAGAAACATATTTTATTACAAAACTGACTATGCCATCTTTTACTTCCTTGGAGATCAGCGAATAGGTACCGCCCATACCAGAAGTGACATTCTTGTCAACTCCTTCCAGAAGGTCTTTAAATACGCTTGGGCCAAGATCCTTCATAGTATGATTACTGTCAACTATTTCAAATTTTTCAATTACCCAGCCATTTTTGGTAGCGACTGATTTTACCTGATATTTAGCTTCATAGTCAAATAGAGCTGAACTACCAACATAAGATACAACAAGCTCATCAGTCTTCTTATCACAGGTTCTTGAAACTATTGTGTATGTACCAGTAAAATCATTATTATCCAATATTGGATCCTGCCCTTTAAGATACTGTTCGATAGCATTTTCAGCGATAGGATCAAGTGTTATTTCTTTATTGCATCCAAATAAGGATATAAACACTAAAGAAATAACAAAAATTAATTTAAGAATTTTTTTCATAATTTTTAATCTCCTAATAATAAGCATTATTTTTATGTAGCTTATAAATAACATTACTTGTCTACTCAAAATTATTGTAAAACAATTTTGTATAGGTTTATATTTTAGATTTGGTTAAAATCCAAACATATAATTCTTTTATATTTTTTTACAACATTAAATTATTATATCTGATTTATAATTTGTTATTTTTTTAACTAGATCTTTATATATAAAATATATCATTTATAAAAAAAGAAGTAAATAAAAACAGTTCTTTCGAACTGTTATTTCTTTAATTTGGCATATTCTACTGCAATTTCACTGGCTACTCTAGCATTGTTATAAGCTAACTGCAAGTTAGATGCAAATGACTCACCTTTAGTCATATCTTTGATATTAGCTAATAAGAATGGTGTTGTTTCTTTTCCTTTTATACCCTGCTCATCAGCTAATTTTAATGCATTATTGATAACATTTTCCATTTCATCAAAGTCTAAAGAATATTCTTCTGGAATTGGATTAGCAATTAATACTCCACCATTCAATTTCAAATCCCATTTAGTTTTCAAAATCTTAGCAGCTGTTTTAGCATCTGGCAAGTTATAATCAA
Source organism: uncultured Erysipelotrichaceae bacterium (assembly GCA_964449115.1). Classification (GTDB taxonomy): domain Bacteria; phylum Bacillota_I; class Bacilli_A; order Erysipelotrichales; family Erysipelotrichaceae; genus UBA1783. The sequence continues at coordinate 47,972 of CAYUXW010000001.1, forward strand.
CACCAAAACCAGATTTTCTTGTATAGAAAGCTGGAAAATCATCAGTTTTATAGCCTAAAACTGGAACACCCATTGTTTCCAAATATTCCAAAGTTAAACCTATATCTAAAATAGATTTACATCCAGCACCTACTACAGCTACATTGGTATGGGCTAATTCCTGTAAATCAGCTGAAATATCCATAGTTTGCTGTGCTCCTCTATGAACTCCTCCAATACCGCCTGTAGCAAATATAGGAATACCAGCCATTTCAGCAATCATCATGGTAGTTGCAACTGTAGTAGCTCCATTTTGTTTTGTAGCTATATATGTAGCCACATCTCTTCTAGAAACTTTGCCAATATTTTCAGCTTTACACATCAGCATCAGTTCATCAGCATTTAAACCTACTTTTAATTTGCCATCAATAATAGCTGTAGTTGCTGGAATTGCTCCTGCTTCTCTGACAATTTTTTCAACATTATTAGCAAATTCAACGTTTTCAGGATAAGGCATACCATGTGAGAGAATCGTAGATTCCAGCGCTACGACTGGTTTGCCATCTTTAATTGCTGAAGCTATTTCATCAGTAATACTCAAATACTTTTTTAATTTCATTTTAAACCTCTTTCTTTAATAATAATCTCTTCAATCTTCTCTAAACTCATTTCAGGGTTGATTGTTTCTGTTGTACTTATTGCGATAACTCCTGCGGCTAAAGCATAATCTAAAGTCTTTTCAATATCAAATTTATTAACATAACTATAAATTACACCAGCCATAAAGGAATCACCAGCTCCTGAAGCATTAACCATTTCAACTTCTTTAAAAGCCTTTATATAGCTATTGCCTAAATAATCATAATATAAACATCCACCTTTTCCAAGAGAAACAAATACTCTTTTAACACCTTTTTCAATAAGAATCTTACACGCTTCAATTTTATTCTGATATCCATCGGTAGGGTGTTCTGACAAAACAGCTAATTCTATTTCGTTCGGTTTGATGGTGTGAATATAAGGAAGATATTTTTTTATTCTTTTAGCATATGCACTGCTGACCGGATCACAAAAGATATCAGTGGTAAAGTTTTGACAGATAAATTGCAAAGCTTCTTCTGAAAGGCAAGGATCAATAGTGATAACTTCAGCATTTCTAATAACATAATCGATTTTTTTAAGGTAGTCAACAGTAATATTGTTAACAATATGCATATCACTTAATGATACATACATATCACCTTTTTCATCCAACATACATAAATAAGAAGATGAAGTTTCATTTTTTACAGTCATGGCATAAGAAAAATCTATTCCAGCATTAATTGAGTATTCCTTGATAAAACTGCCATTATTATCATCACCAATAGCAGTAATTATCTTAGTGGGATAACCGATTCTGGCTAAATTTTCTAAGACATTTCTAGTAACTCCACCAACAGAAATAGACATATAACCAGGATTAGAATCATGCAAAATCAAAGGGTTTTTACTTCGACCATTGATATCAACATTTGCTGCTCCAATACCTAAAACATATTTTTCTTTCATACACTAACTCCAAAGATATTATAACATATCAGAATATATTAAAAGAAGAGAATTTTATTTCTCTTCTTCTATGTTTAATTGATTAATTATCTCATCTATGCGATTAGCATTTTGAAGTGAAGTATCTAAGATAAAGATAAGTTCTGGACATTTTTTAATTTTAATTTTTTTAGCCAGCCTACTTCTTATTAATCCTTTTGCTTTATTTAAAGCAGCTAAGCGATACTCATCCTTTTGATACTTATCTAAGAAAGTTACAAATACTCTGGCAATTGAACTGTCGTTATTTAATATTACATCAGTAATTGTTACATAACCTACATTTGAATCTTTTACATCATCTCTGATTATCATCGTTAAATGCCTTAAAATTTCAGACTGCAGTCTTTCTTTTTTTAATGACATAGTTATTACTCCTTAACTTCCTGATCTTCAAATGCTTCAATAACATCATCTACCTTGACATCGTTGTATCTTTCAATAGTCAGTCCGCATTCATAACCTGCTTTAACTTCTTTGACATTATCTTTAAAGCGCTGTAGAGACCCTAATATACCGGTATAAATAACGACACCGTTTCTAATCAATCTGACTCCACTGTTATTTTTTATGATTCCATCATCAACATAGCAACCTGCAATGGTACCAATTCTACTAACTTTAAACAACTGTCTTACTGTTGCCTGCCCTAGCACTACTTCTTCATAAACTGGTGCCAGCATACCCTTCATAATAGATTCCAATTCTTCAAGAGCTTTATAGATTATATTATGAAGACGAATAGATATACCATTTTCTTCAGCCATTCTTTTAACTGTGGCGTTTGGTCTGACATTAAATCCATAGATAATGGCATTTGATGTGGTCGCCAACATGATATCTGATTCAGTTATTGCTCCAGCAGCAGCTCTTAATACTCTGATTTTAACTTCATCATTTGAAAGTTTTTCCATTGAACTTTGAACTGCTTCAGCACTGCCAGCCACATCAGCCTTAACTATGATATCCAATTGCTGTAGATCACCTTCTTTAATCTTAGAAGCAATATCATCAAGACTAAGTACTGTTGATCTTCTTTCAAGTTCTATTTTAGCCTGAGCTCTATTGTCAGCAACAGTTCTTGCGCGTTTTTCATCAGCAAATACTTTAAAGTGATCACCCGCTTCAGGAACATCTGATAAACCGATAATTTCTACAGGCATTGAAGGCTTGGCAGTTTTAATTTCCTTGCCTTTATCATCAGTCATTTTTCTAATACGACAGAAAGCAGAACCGACTACTAGACAATCACTTGAATTTAGTGTTCCATTTTGAACCAATAAAGTAGCTACAGGACCTCTTCCTCGATCCAGTTTTGCTTCTACAACCGTACCAGTAGCCAATTTTTCTGGATTAGCTTTTAATTCTAAAACTTCAGATAACAATAAAATCATTTCTAACAATGTTTGAACACCTTCACCAGATTTAGCACTTATTTTAGTAAACATTGTGCTTCCTCCCCATTCTTCTGGTATCAATCCATAATCAGCCAGTTCATTGTATACTCTGTCAACATTGGCATTATGTTTATCAATTTTATTGATAGCAATAATAATTGGTACATCTGCGGCTCTAGCATGGTCAATTGCTTCCTTTGTCTGAGGCATTACACCATCATCTGCTGCAACAATAACAACAACTATATCAGTCATCTTGGCCCCTCTAGAACGCATGGCTGTGAAAGCCTCATGTCCTGGAGTATCCAAGAAAGTAACTTTTTGACCATTTACAGTTGTCTGGTATGCTCCAATATGTTGAGTTATACCCCCAAATTCACCTGCTGTAACATTAGTATTTCTAATAAAGTCAAGTAAAGTAGTTTTACCATGGTCAACATGTCCCATAATAGTTACAATTGGCGCTCTTGGTAATAAATCTTCAGGATTATCTTCAACATCATCTTCCAAAGAATTAGAATCGACTACTTCTTCTTTGGTAATATTGATGTTATACTCCAAGGCGACTAGTTCAATTGTATCATCGTCTAAAGACGTATTGACAGTGTACATTTTACCTAACATAAATAAGAATTTAATAATTTCAGCTGGTGACTTATTAATCTTTTCTGCTAGTTCTTTAACAGTGATGCCTTCCTGATAAGTACAATCCTTTACCACATCATTTTTCTTATTGTAATTGCGATTATACTTTTTATTGCTGTTATTTCTTCTTTTTTTGTTTGGTTTTTTATTTGTCATAACTGCACCACCTTTCATTTAATTTATAATAATGAATCTAATTCATCATAAACAGTTTCTTTTACTTCGCATTCAAGTTGCTTAGCAAGAAGATTTTTACTTCTTGCTAAGGCAAACACATCTTTATCTTTTTTAAGATAGGCTCCTCGGCCATTCATTTTTCCAGTCAAATCTACAACAACTTCATTTTCAGGAGTTCTTACAACTCTGATTAATTCTTTCTTTGGAAAACGCTCATTAGTAATAATGCATTTTCTCATTGGTATTTTTCTTTTCTTCAATCTTAGTCCTCATCATAGAACTCGTCATACTCATCAAAGTCGATGTCGTCATAATACCAGTGATCTTCATCTGGATTTTCAAACTCTTCAAGTTCTTCCCCAGTATACTCTGGTTTAATTTCGTACTCTTGCTTTTTAAGTTCTTCAAGTCTTTCTCTATGTTCTCTTGCTTCGATTTCTTCTTTAGTTTCTTTTCTTTTTCTTCTTGAAGTTGTTTCTTCTTCTGTCTCTTTGCTTGCATCAGCTAAACTTTCAAACTTAGAAACATATTCTGCTGCTCTGGCAGCAATTCTTGCTTTACGAAGTTCAATCTCTTCTTCAGTCTCTTCAACAATTTCTTCAGTTACTTCTTCAGTAGTTTCTACAACTTTTTCCTCAGCTGTTTCTTTGACTGTTTCTTCAACTTCTTTTTCAATAACTTCATCTATTGTTTCCAGTTCTTCTTCGAAAGTATCGTCAAATTCAATGAATTCATCATCAAATTCTTCTGTTTTTTCAGCTTCTTCAGCTTTCTTTTGTAGATAAGCCTCTAATTCTCTAGCTCTTCTTTCAGCTTCAGCTTTAGCCAGTTCGGCTGCTTTTCTTTCAGCTTCTCTTAAACGTTTTTCTTGCTCTTTAGCAATGTATTGAGCCATCTCAGCTTGCCAATCAATTCCAGCATCTTCTAAGGCACCTGCTGTTTTAATATCTACTTTTTTAGATAATAATTCAGAAGCCAATTGAGCATTGATACCTTTTTTACCAATTGCCAATGACGGCTGGTCATCTTCAACAACAACCTGAATGGTATCATCTTTAGGAACAACACCGATAACATTGGCAGGTTTCATAACATTCTTGACATACTCAATATAGTCATCAGACCATTCAATTATATCAATGCTTTCCTGAGTAAGGGTATTATCCTGCTGTCTGATTTCAGAGATGACAGCAGATACTCTTGAACCTCTATTACCAATACAAGAACCAATGGCATCAACATTTGGATCCTTTGAATAAACTGCCATCTTTGTTCTGTTGTTTGCTACTCTGGCAATACCTTTGATTTCTACTGTTCCATCATAAATTTCAGAAACAGTCTGTTCAAACAATCTCTTTACAAGATTCTTAGAAGATCTTGATACAGTAATTGGAGCGCCTTTTGTTTTATCACTCACTTCTTTGATAACAACCTTTAATCTTTGCCCATCATAATATTTTTCGTATGGAATCTGTTCTCTTTGAGCCAGTAAAGCAAGATCTGAATCATCAATCTTTACCAGAACAAACTTATCTTCAACAGATTCAACTACTGCATTTACTATATCGTCGACTTTGTCTTTATATTTATCAAGCAGGTTTCTCTTATGAGCTTCTTTTATTTTTTGTGTAAAAACATTTTTAAGGTTAGAAATTTCTTTTCTGCCAAAATTCTTGATATTTACTTCATTTTCAATTTCATCACCAATTTTAGCATCAGGATAGATATCTTCTATTTCACTTAACTGTAATTCCAGTTCATCATCGTTAACTTCTTCTACAACAGTTTTAATATGATATAACTTTATTTCACCTTTTTTAGAGACATCTACTCTTAGTTTTGGTTTAGGTAGATTTGAATCTTTTTTTACATCAATGAATCTATAATAAGCTGTCTTTAATCCCTCACTTAAAGCATCAACAATAACTTCACTTGAAATGTTGCTATTTTCTTCAATTGCTCCAATTGCATTTACAATTTTCTTTAAATCCATAACTTTCCCCTTTTAAATTTTTACAGCTAATCTTATTAATTTTATATTATCATAATTAATACTTACTTGCTTTTGTACGCCTTTTACAAAATAGGCTATATTTAAAACATTCTCTTCAAAACCAGTAAGTGTTCCATCAATAGAATCAATACCTTTTGTGGGATTTTTTAATTCTACATGAACATAATCACCAATATGATTTAAAACTTCATTTTCATTTTCCAATACTTCTTCAGCTCCAAATGAACATACATCCAACATATATGGTTGATTGAAATCATCATGTTGATCTAATATATCAGAAATCTGATTGGAAATTATTTCACAAGTATCTAAATCAATTTCTCCATCATTTCTTTTTATACAGATTTCTAAAATAGGAGTTTTTCCAGATTTCTTGGAAATTTTGAATTTTCCAATATTATTAGCTTCTAATATTGGTTTAATTAAACTTTCAATTTTTTGAATACTAAACATTTTTCCTCCAAAGCAATATATAAGGAGCGATTTCTCGCTCCTTGCTATATATCTATGATACTAAATTTAAATATAAATATCAAGTAAATTTTATTTATTTTGGTTATTCTCATTTAAAAAGTCTTCTCTTATCAATAATGCCTTATCAGGATAGTTGGTAATTATCGCATTCACACCAGTTTTTAAGGCTCCATATATGTATATCGGATCATTGATGGTCCAGGTATTTATTAATAGATTATTTTCTAAGGCTTCTTTTAGATAATTCTTATCAAGCAAGACATAAAATGCTGGATGTAAATATTTGACATTGTGACTTTTAGTATATTTTGCCATATCAATTATTTTGTCTGAATGAAGAAAACCACAATTGGCATCAGGTTCAATATCTAATATTTTTAATAAGGAATAGTGATTAAATGATGAATATATTACCCTATCTTCCATCTGATATTTTTTTACCAATTCAATTACTTTTTCTTCCATGCCATCATAATCAAATACTGAATTTTTAAGCTCAATGTTTAAAGTTAAATCTGTGGGTTCTAATAAAATCAAAACTTCTTCTAAAGTAGGAATCTGACAGAAAGGATAATCTTTGTTTTTATTGTTGAAATTATATTTTTTTAATTCCTGATAATCAAAATCTTTAACAAATCCCTGATGATTGCTGACTCTGTCAATAGTTTCATCATGAATAACAACAACAGTTTTATCTTTTGTTATTTGCACATCCAGTTCTATTCCTTCAGCTTTTTGTTCAATTGCCAGTTTAAATGCTTCAATTGTGTTTTCAGGTGCATAAGCACTTGCTCCTCTGTGAGCCCAAATATAAGTCATTTATTCACCTCTCTTAAAATAAAGATAGTTGATTTTCTTCTGCTAAATGATCTAATACTCCCATTCTTTCTAAAAATGCTAATTGAGTATTATTAACAGATGTTCTCTTCATTAAATCTTCTTTAGAAATAAAACTCTGTATCTCTCTTTGTTCAACAATTGAATCAGCAACGGCTGCTCCCAATCCATCAATACTGCTAAAGGAAGGAATAATTCCAAATTCATCATCTGGGTCAATAATAAAATTGGTTGCCTGTGATTTAGTTAAACATATATTGTTGAAATGATATCCCCTTAAATACATTTCTAAAGCGATTTCCAAAACCAGTAACAGGTCTTCTTCTCTTTTAGGAACCTGTTGTCCGGCAGCGATGTTATCTTTAATACTCTGAAGACGATTATAGATAGCTAATTTCCCCTGTAACATTGTTTCTATATCATAGGCATCACACCTGACGGAGAAATATACCGCGTAATAGGCTGCTGGTTTATGTACCTTGTACCATCCTACCCTGACAGCATTCATGGCATAGGCGACAGCGTGAGCCTTAGGAAACATGTATTTAATCAGCAAGCATGAATTGATATACCAGTCAGGGACATCGTGTTCCTTCATGGTTTTTATCCATTTATCTTTTAGACCTCTTCCTCTTCTTACTGATTCCATAATCTCAAAAGCAGTAATCTTTTCTAAACCTTTGGCAATAAGATAGGTCATTATATCATCGCGACATGATATAACTTCATTTAAATCACAGACTCCCTCTTCAATTAATACCTCAGCATTATTGGCCCACACATCAGTACCATGAGTTACTCCTTCAATAGCAACTAATTCATTAAAAGTTGAAGGTTTGGTTTTATCCAGAATTCTTCTATTATTATGGGTGCCAAACTCAGGTAAACCAGCTGCACCATTCAATTCATTATAAAGACCATCTGGATCAGAGATATTCAAAGAATCAGTTGAGTAAAATAACTGATAGGTTTTTGGATCACTCATTGGAACATCTGAATAATGAACACCAGAAAAGAGTGATAACAATCTTATTGAAGTAGGGTCAACATGAGCCAAGATATCAAGTTTGAGTATATTATCATGTAAATCAGCAAAGGCAAAATGTGTTGTCAGCCATTCACTGAATGGGTTATTAGCTGGATATTGGATTGGTGTAAAATCATGGACATCTTTTTCTTTTGGTATTACTACGATTCCACCTGGATGCTGACCTGTTGTTCTTTTTACTCCTTCACACATCTTTGATAATACTTCACTGAATGACTTAGAAAAATATGGAATCTCTATTTCTTCACAATAGGCTTTTACATAGCCAAAAGCTGTCTTTTGAGCCACTGTGCCAATTGTTCCAGCACGATAGGTATGTTGACTGCCAAAGATATCTTTTACCTGCTGCATGGCAATTCCCTGATATTCAGCTGAAAAATTTAAGTCAATATCTGGCACCTTGTCACAGTCAAAGCCCAAGAAAGTTTCAAAAGGTATATTGTGACCATTTCTATTTAGTGCAGTTGAACAATTAGGACAGTCTTTTTCTGGTAAGTCAAAGCCATTGGCATACTCATTATTTGTATAGAAATGAGAATATTGGCATTTTGGACAGACATAATGAGGTACCAGTGGATTGACCTCAGTTATATTGGCCATGGTAGCAATAAAACTACTGCCAACAGATCCTCTGCTTCCGACTGGATAACCATCTGCTTCTGATTGTTTTACCAGTAAATGAGCAATATAATATTGTACAGAATAACCGTTGTTAATTACATTGAACAATTCCTTTTCAATTCTTTCTGATACAATCTCGGGTAAGTTTTCACCATATATTTTGTGAGCATTATTATATATTTCATTTTTTATGATAATTTCACAACCTTCAATGGTTGGTGTTACAAGTTCACTAGGAATCGGATATTCTTTGTTAATCATATCGGCAATCATATTGGTATTCTTGATAACAAACTCTTGGGCTCTACCAGTCCATGAAAATTTATCCAAAAGTTCCTGAGTAGTCATTAGATGCTGATTAGGAGAAACAAAAACTTTTCTTTTTTCACGATTCATTGGATACATAGGATGTCTTAATCCGCCAATTCTTTTACCCATAATATAAATATCACGTGCTATTTTCTGATATGGATGAGTATAATATGGATTGCTGCTGGCAATAATTGGCTTTTTTAGTTTATCAGCAGTTTTTATTATATCCTTTATTACTGTTTTTATTCTTTCCATATCAAAAGAAGAACCAATTTCAACCATGTATTCATAGTTTTCCAGTGGATGTATTTCAATATAATCATAAAATTTCATGCATTTTTCTAAATCTGCAAGACTTCTATTAGAAGCAATTTCAAAGAGTTCAGAATATTGATCACAACTTCCAACCAGGATGTTTTTCCTTCTTTTTTCAATTTCTGATTTAGTTATTCTTGGTTCAGCAGAGACATCTGCATCAATTTTTTTAGCATTTTCTTTAGCATAATAAGTTAAATAATCAGTATGAGATAAGGTTACAAGTTCATAGATATCTTTGATACCAGCCATGTTTTTCGCCAATAGAGTTGCACTGTAAGGTCTGGCTTTTTTAAAGATATCTTCTTGTTGATCATTTTGCAGTCTTTCAAAAGTCATGCTTTCAAAATCCGGAATAGTTGGAAGCATTCTAACTAGAATATTAGCTAAAACTTCAGCATCATAATCAGCTCTATGAGCAATATTATCATCATAATCAACTTCAAAATAATTAGCAATTACACCCAAGCGATAGTATTTTCTATCTTTTACAGTTTCTCTAGCTAGATTCAAGGTATCTAAACATATATTGTCAAGTGGTTTTCTTCCTAACCTGATTAGATTATCATTGATAAAATTAAAATCAAAATCAGCATTATGAGCTACTATTACTCTGTCTCCGATGAAATCAATAATTTTATCAATTGCTTTTTCTATTGGTAAAGCATCTTTCAGCATCTCATTGGTAATATTAGTTTTATTAACGATAAATGCCGGTAAATCAACTGGTGGTTTTACAAAAAGCTGCAATTTTTCGTTAGTAATCGTGTTTTTAGAAACAATAACTCCACCAAACTCGATTATATGATCATACTTGGTAGACAAACCTGTTGTTTCCAAGTCCAAAACACAGTATTCCTTATCAATTAGCAACTCATCTGTTGGATTATATACTATATTCAGCTTATCAGGAACAACCTTGATATCAATACCATAGATTATTTTAAAATCCTTGTCGGGATTAATTCTTTCCAATTTCTTTTGAGCCTGTTGAGCTAAAGGATAAGCCTGAACAACACTATTATCCGTAATAGCTATGGCTTTATGGCCGAAATTAAAGGCTTGAGTAACAATCTCTTCGGTTTCAGAAACACCATCATACTCACTTCTATTGGTATGGGCATGTAACTCAACATGTTTTAATCCAGGATAATTATCATATCTTATAAATGGATCATGATCCATCTGTTCAATTAAATCCAATTCAAAAATATTACAGTTTTCATAGGTATCAAATTTTACTTCACCATATATTTCAACATACATACCTTCTTCAACAGGTAATTTGATACTTTCAGACATCTTGTCAGAAACAAATCTTTTAACTAATACTGCATCATAAAAATCCGTAACAATAAACTTTTCTACGGTGAAACTTTTACCTTTTTTACTAGTAAAACTTCTAATATCTGTTGAAAAAACCTTTCCTCTACAGCAGAACTTATTGCTTGAAGGAGTAATTTTATTCATTGTCAGATAAAGATAGTCATCTTTATTACCTTTAAATTGACTTTTATATCTGCCAGATGATGTTTTAAAAGAATTATTGTATGAAACAACTTCATCATCATCATTATTATTATCAAAAATTTCATTTTTCCTTAAATAAATATCTTTTTTTATTCCTAAATTAAGCAAGAAATTTTTTAGAGATTTAAATATTTTTTCATCATCAACACTGATATAAATCTTATCATCTACCACTATCGGAATTAAACTAAGTTTTGTATTATTTTCCTGATTGTAGAACTCAATATAACTCATAAGGAATGATGAATCAATTTCCTGATTCAGTATTTTAAAAGATAATCTGACTGGTAATTTTAGATAATCAGAAAGTTTATTACTTAATTCCTGAATAATCTTATAAGGTATGAAATTTCTATTGATAACCTTCATTCTGATAAGATTGTTTTTTCTGTCGTATTGAGGACGACAAAAAATAACCTCTTTTAAAACATCAAGGGCTTGCTGACTCAGATTAATTTTATCTAATATCAAATCAAAATTCACTTATTTTACCAACTTTCCCAAAGCTTCTTTTGCGGCTGACTGTTCGGCTTTTTTCTTGGTTTTACCAGTACCTTTTCCTAACAGTACCTCATCCAGATATACTCCCATTTCAAATATAGGACTATTTGATGGACCAGTTTCAGATAATAGTTCATATTTTAAAACTGCTCTTGTATCCGATTGTACATATTCCTGCAATCTAGATTTATGGTCATTAATTTCCGAAAAATCAGGGTCTATAACTATTTCAATGGTATTTTCCAGTATAGCATTTATTGCCTTTCCACCACCATTTAGATAAACAGCACCAATAAAGGCTTCAAAAATATCTGCTAAAAGTGAATTCCTATTTCTAGCTCCACTTTTTTCTTCTCCTACTCCCATTTTGATATATTTGGCAATATCCAGCTTTCGCATAAAATTAGCTAAAGATTTCTCACATACCAGCTGAGCTCGCATGGCAGTCATTTTTCCTTCATCTATCGGCGGCTGATGATGATATAATCGATTAGCTACCCACATGCCTACAATAGAGTCTCCTAAAAATTCAATTCTTTCATAGTTGGATCCTTTAAAATCCTTATTTTCGTTTAAATATGATGCATGAGTAAAAGCATCTTCCATAACCTGCTTGTCTGTAATAGTAATGTTATAGTTTTCCTTTAACCACTCATATATTGTACTCATATTTAAACCTTCCTTTTCATTATTCTATCATAATCTATGATATAAGAATGCTTTCATTTTCTGTTTGTTTCAGATAATTATCTATTAAAGGATATTTTTCTAGTTCATTGATAATTTTTTTTGCTTCAATATAGGAATTTTTTAATAACTTGCTGTCATTTATTATATTACCAAGAATAAAAGCTGGTAATCCACTTTGACGATAGCCTAAGATATCACCAGGACCTCTTAGTTTTAAATCGTAATGTGAGATTTTAAATCCATCATTATTGTTTACAATAACATTAAGTTTTTCAATAACATCATCTTCCTTTGAAGAAGTAAGAAGATAGCAATATCCTTTTTTTTCATGGCGACCAATTCTTCCTCTTAATTGATGAAGCTGGGAAAGTCCAAATCTATTGGCATCATAAATTACCATTATATTGGCATTTTTTACATCTACTCCAACTTCAATAACGGTAGTACAGACTAAAATATCAATTTCTCCATCAGAAAACTGCTTTTCTACTAGCTGTTTTTGTTCATTATCCAATTGCCCATGTAATAATCCAACAGTATATTTTCCCTGATAATGCTTTGAAAGATTAAGATAAATATCATTAACATTTCTGACATTGTCACTGCCTTTTTCAATAGCTGGGCAAACCACATACATCTGATTTCCCTGATCTAATAGATTTTCTATTTCATCAATTTTTGAGGTAAAAGAATTCTGCTTAATCAATGTAGTGTGAATTCTTTTAGTTGAATATGGAGTTTGAGTAATTGTAGTTACATCTAAATCACCATACAAGGTAGTTGCTAAGGTTCTAGGTATTGGTGTTGCTGACATCAATAACATGTCAACATATTCACCTTTTAATAAGAATGATTGTCTTTGTTTGACGCCAAAACGCTGCTGTTCATCAGTAACAATCAATCCCAAATTGTTAAAATCAACTTCCTGCTGAAATAATGAATGTGTTCCAACAATTAATGAAATTTCTCCGCTTTTAATTTTTTCAAGTGTTTGCTTTCTTTCAGACATACTCTGTGAAGAATATAGAATACCTGATTCAATGTTTAAATCAGAAAAATATTTAAGCATATTATTGTAATGCTGTTTGGCCAGTATTTCTGTTGGAGCCATTATAGCTGCCTGCTTACCTGATAAAACTGTTGCGTACATAATAATAAAAGCGACGATTGTCTTGCCACAACCAACATCTCCCTGCAGAAGTCTGGCCATCTGATTTTCACTTTGTAAATCAGATAGTATTTCATGTAAAGCATCATTTTGATCAGCTGTTAATTTAAATGGAAGCTTAGAAATAAACTCATTGATTTTATCCATGCTGAACTCTTTTTTAAAGTTAAAATCGCTGATAAAACTATCGCTTCTTCTTTTAGCCATTACTAAGTTAAACTTTAAAAACTCTTCATATTTTAAAGTGTTTATCGCTTTTAAAAGCAATTCATTATTATCTGGCTGATGAATCTGTTTGATTGCTTCTCTTTTAGATAAATAATCATTTTCCTTTTTTAGATATTCAGGTAAAAAATCTAAGATCTTGGACTCATGGTTTTCAAATACCTGCTGTAGTATTCTCAAAAAAGTTTTCTCTCTTATACCCTCTTTTAAGGAATAAAAGGGTTTAATTCCTATTTGCTCTTTCAAAGGTTGCGAATTTATATTGCTGGCCAAGATTCTGTTATTGCCTTCATAAGTTCCAATAACAGTAATTTTTTCATTCACTTTTAATTTCATCAGCCAGTGTCGATTAAAAATAGATATTCTAAAATAATCATCTTCAGTCAAGACATTCAAATACAATACTGATTGATTTCTCTTATAGTAATTAATTTTTGGTTTTTCAGTTACAGCAGCTTCAATTATGATCTTATCACCAATTTTCCAGTCTTTAAATGGAATATACTTAATTTCATCATATCGATAAGGATAATATGAAAGGATATCAGTTAATTCACTAATACCCATTTTTTCTAAAATTTCTCTATTCTTTTGTGTTAATTTGATATTCATAATTAAGAAAAGAATAATTTTTCAATTATTCTACTCCTAATATAAATGGATATAAATCTTGCTGTCCATCTACTATCTGGCCTTCAAGATCAAATTTTTCTTCAGCATAGTCTAAAACTTTCTGAGCTGTTTTTTCATCAGTCTGACTGCCGTAGATAATGGTTATATAGCAGCAATCTTCATCAATTATGTTATCTAACAAGGTATATGTTGCTTCAAGCATATCATCTGTAGCTACTAAAACCTCTTTATCAGAAATACCCATATAGTTATCTTTTTTGATTACCAGAGAATTATAGGTAGTGTCTTTTATTGCCTGAGTAACACTTCCTGTCTTAATTGAAGAAATACCCATATTCATATTTTCGATATTTTCTTCCAGCTCTAATTCACTGTTGAAATTGATACAGGCACTGATTCCCTGAGGAATACTTTTAGTTTCTAAGACAATAACATTCTTATCATCTACAATATCTTTTGCCTGATTCGCTGCTAAAAAGATATTTGAGTTATTTGGTAAAATGAAGACGTTATCTGCATTTAATTTGTTAAGAATATTTACAAAATCTTCAGTTGCTGGATTCATTGTCTGTCCCCCATGGATAATATAGTCAACATTTAAAGATTCAAACAATTTTTTAATCCCATCGCCATTACAGACTGAAATAATAGCATATTTTTTATGTTCTTTTGCTTTTATATCTTCTTCATAACTGAAGCAGGCATTATTACTACTGCTGTATTTTTCGACTTTAACTTTTTCTAAATCACCAAATCGATGAGCGGTATTGATAATATCGCCTGGAGAGCTAGTATGAACATGAATTACAACTTCATTATTGTTTTTGACAATATTGATATCATTACAAGTTCTACCTAATGATCTGGTTAATCTTTCAATAGAAAATTCCCTCTTATATAGATCATTTAAATTCACTAAAACTTCTACACAATAGCCATCATCAACACTTTGACTCAGTTCTTCAGCTGACAAGAGTTTAACTGGCTTGTTTTGAAGATATAGATTCATACCTTCAATAATGGTAACAAATCCAGCTCCACCTGAGTCAACAACACCGACTTCCTTTAGTACCGGTAACAATTCAGGAGTTCTTTCCAATGATTCCTGAGCCATCTTTAAAATATAATCAAAATATTGTTCAATAGTACATTTAGGATTGCTATCGACATAATATTTACCATAATCAGCCATTTCTCTTGCTACCGTTAGAATTGTTCCTTCAACCGGTCTCATGACAGCTTTATAGGCGATTCTAGAGCCATTAACAAAAGCTTCTGCTAATTCCCTGGTATTTGCTTTTTGCAGTCCTGTTAAACCACTGGCAAAGCCTTTAAAAATCTGAGATAAAATAACTCCAGAGTTACCTCTGGCACCCATTAACATATTTCTACTGAAATGCTTAGCAGTGTCTCCAATAAAATCATTTAAGTAATTTACTGTTTCATTGACCCCAGAAACAAAGGTCATTTTCATATTTGTTCCTGTATCTCCATCAGGAACTGGAAAGACATTCAACTTATCAATTTCATCTTGTTTATTTTCCAAATGATTAGCAGCAGATTGAATCATTCCCTTAAAATTTTTGCAATCAAGTAATTTCATAACTATACACCTATTCGATTACTTTCACACCTTGTACAAAGACATTAACTGCTGCAAAATCAATATCTAAAGTTCTTTCAATTTCATATTTTACTTTCTTTTGAACTTCACTTACTACTTCAATTACTTTTACGCCATAGCAAATAATAATATAAATATCTAATTCTAAACCTTTATCAGTTTGTTTTACTACAACACCTTTAGAAAAATTATCCTGCTTTAAAAGTACTGCAAAACCATCTTTCAAAAATTGTTTACTTGCCATACCCACAACACCATAACATTCGCTGACAGTAGCTCCAGTTAAAGATGCTATTGCTCCAACGGTGACATTGATATCACCTAGTTTTGTGTTTTTCTTCATTGTCATAATCTCTATTCTCCTTTTTCTTCTTCAGGTTTAATCATAAATGACTCTATCTCTGAACAATCAATTCTAACCGCTTTAGAATATTCTTCAATAATCAATATACATTTATTTTCTACTTTATCTTCATAGGCAATTATATCCGCATAATTGTCTACATAAGGCAAACCTTTTAATGAACTACAGACATAAAATCCTTCGTCCATTACTAATTTTACCATATTGTCATCATAAGTAAATGATAAATTATGAACCTCACTAATTATAGTCAGCGTATCATAAGACAATTTATTAAATTCTAAAGCAATGATTTTCATCTTTTCCAATTCAATATCGACAAATAACGGTATTAAGGCCAAGTTATCTATGTATATTGCTTTAAAATCAATTATCGTTCCATCGCCTAAAATAAAACTTGTTTTACCATTGATAATGAAGTGGCCGACAATACGGTTTTCTTTAATATCAACCACTACACAGTTATTATCTTTAATAGTTATTTTAACATTTTTAAATAACTTGTTTTCTTTTATTTTCATCTCCTTGAATTTAGGAAAAAGAGTAATCAAACTATCATGGACTTCAAAATTTAAAATCGATTTTATATAATTTTCACTAACAAATTCATTGTTGATAACCTTTATACTTCTGATTCTAGCTAAATCCGACTTGTAATACAAAGTAAAACAACCCATAAAGATAATAAATACTGAAAAAAAGAATAAAATTCCCTTTTTAGATAATTTCCTTTTAGTTTTTCTACCTACTTTTTCCAATCGAACTTCTCCACTTCCATAATCATTTCAATATCATATTTATTTTTGATAATTTCTATAATCTGATCAGATAAATCTATTACATCACTGGCTTTAGCATTGCCTTTATTAATTATAAAGTTAGTGTGCTTTTCGCTTACTGCTGCTCCACCAATAGTTTTTCCTCTAAAGCCTATTTCATCTATCAGCTTCCAGGCAAAGATATCACCGATATTTCTAAAAGTTGATCCTGCACTCGGATAGTTAAGTGGCTGTGATTCCATTCTTCTTTTCTGACGATTTTTCATCAACTTTTTAATGTCATTGGTATTGCCTTCTTTTAATTTTAGTTTTACTTCCAAAATTATCCAATCTGGATTATTTAAAAAGATGCTGTTGCGATAACCAAACTGACATTGAGCATTTGTTAACCAGATGATTTCATTATTTCTCAATACCTTTACAGAATCAACCAAGTCACTCATTGAACTGTTGTAGGCTCCGGCATTCATAAAAATACAACCACCCAACGTTCCTGGAATACCACTGGCAAATTCTAAACCAGATAATGATTTCTCACTGGCCTTATATGCCAGTGATATTATTGAGCATCCTGCCTGAGCAATCAATTCATTGTCAGCAAAATAAAAATTACTCATATTTCTTGTCAATTTAATAATAAATCCATCATATACATCATCTGCACACAGTAGATTTGAACCATGACCAAACACCTTATAGGATAGATTGTTTTCATTTAAGATATCTAAAATAGATTTTAGTGAAAACTCATCATTTGGATATATAACATATCTAGCAATACCACCAATTTTAAAAGTAGTTAAGGTTTTAAATGACTTGTCATATTCTATTGTGCAATATTGTTCTAATCTTTTTAAAATTTTATCTATTTCCATTATTTTTTACCTACTACTTCTTTCATCAAATCAATTATATCGTATGCTGCATTAGGATGAGACATCTTTTTGGCAGCTATAGACATTTCTTTCAGCTTTTCATCATCATTCATCAGTTTTTCAATAATAGAAATAGTATTATTGACATTTAAATCTTTTTCTTCTAAAAGATAAGATGCTCCCTGATCAAACATTTCCTTAGCATTGATATACTGATGGTTATTTGTGACATAAGGAGATGGAACAATAATTGTAGGCACCCCTAAAGCCATGTATTCACTGGCACTGGTAGCTCCTCCTCTTGAAACAACCAAAGCACAGTTACCAGCAATATTAAACTGGTCAATATAGTCAACAATTTTTAAATTTTCGCTTTCACTGATATTATCAATTACTGTCTGATAGTTTCCTCTTCCAGTTACATAGATAATATTAAAATCTTTTTGTTTCAAGCCTTCTAAAATTCCCATCATTTTTTCATTAACACTGACAGATCCCAAAGATCCCATAACAATTAATAAAGTTTTTTTAGAACAATCTAAACCAAACTGCTTGAAAATTGATGGATCTCTGACATAATTTAAGGCTGCAGATTCTCTAGGGTTTCCTAATAGGAGTGTTTTCTTTTCATTAAATGCTTCCTTGGCACTTTCATAACAAACAACTACTTTATCAACAAAATGTCCCAAAGTTCTATTTGCCAATCCTGGAAGTGAGTTTTGTTCATGAATGATAGTTTTAATTTTCAATTTAACTGCGGCCATTATTACCGGAACTGTCACATAGCCACCAAATCCTAAAACAATATCTGGTTTATAGTCCTCTAAAATATGTAAACATTCCTTATAGGCTTTATATAAAACGATTATTGAATTTAATTTATTTTTACTTTCATTGAATTTAGCTGCTTTAATACCAATAAAACGATAACCAGATTTAGGAATTTCAGTTGCTTCCATTCGATCATAGTTACCTATAAATAGTATTTCGTTGTTTTTGTCATCACTGAGCAATTTTTCAGCTAATGCTGTTGCCGGATATATATGGCCACCTGTTCCACCGGTAGCTATGATAATCTTCATCTTATCACTCCCAGAAAATATTATAACATAGTAATTTTTTTTCAACAAAAAAATGCTACTCATTTAAAATTTCATATTTTTCATTACTTAGATAGTATTATCAAAAATAAAACTTAAACATTTAAAAAGGAGAATAATATCTCCTTGTACCCTTCTTTTAATAATTACCAAATAAATTATCCTGCATATCAATTTTTAAATGCTGATAAGCCTTTTCTGTCACAATTCTTCCTCTGGTAGTTCTTTGAATAAAACCTATTTGTAAAAGATAAGGTTCATATACATCTTCCAATGTTGTTGTTTCTTCAGAAATAGAACTTGCTAGAGCTTCAATTCCTACTGGTCCACCTTTAAAACGTTCAATAATACCTTTTAAATAGCGTACATCCACTTCATCCAACCCCAGTTTATCAACTTTTAGACGATTTAATGCTTCATTTGTAATTTCAACATCAATAATTCCATCATTTAAAACTTGAGCAAAATCTCTAACTCTTCTAAATAATCTATTGGCAATTCTAGGAGTTCCTCGACTTCTGGTTGCCAGTTCTACTACAGCCAGATCATTGATTTCTGTATCAAAGACCCTGGAAGTTCTTTTAATGATTTCTCCCAGTTGTTTATGAGTATAATAGTCTAGCTTGGATATGATTCCAAATCTATCTCTTAAAGGGGCTGAAACATCTCCTGCTCTGGTTGTTGCTCCGACAAGTGTAAAAGGCGGTAGTTCAAGTCTAATAGATCTGCTTGTTGAGTCTCTTCCAACAATTACATCAATAACGAAATCTTCCATTGCTGGATATAAGACTTCCTCTATCTGTTTAGGCAGACGATGTATCTCATCAATAAACAGGACATCTCCTGCTTCCAGTGAAGACAATATAGCAGCCAAATCTCCAGTTCTTTCAATTGCAGGACCACTTGTAACTTTAATATTTGTTCCCATTTCATTAGCAATAATATAAGCTAAAGTAGTTTTACCAAGTCCGGGTGGACCATAAAACAAGCAATGGTCCAATGATTCATTTCTTTCCCTGGCTGCCTGAATAAAGACTCTCAGATTGCTTTTTAGTGAATCCTGTCCGACATACTCATCCAAAGATTGTGGACGTAATGATGCATCTTCATTTTGTTCCAATTCATTTGCACTCATTAATCTTTCCATACTATCCTCCACTTCGTTTATTTAATAATTTTAACCCTTCTGATAGATATTGATTGGTCGTTTGGCAATCTAACTTATTCAACTGTCCTTTTATGCTATTAATTTCATAAGTTTTATATCCTAAAGATTTTAACCCTTCAATCGCCTCTTCAATTTCTTTATTTACTGGTGTATCTTCACTTGTTACTTCTACAAGCTTGCCTTTTAAATCTAAGATAATCTGCTGTGCTGTTTTAGTTCCAACAGAAGGCATTCTCTTTAAAAAAGCAACATCTCCATTTTCTATAGCTACAATTAAATCACTGCACTTGCATCTTCCTAAAATCATACTTGCTGTCTTTGGACCTAATCCCTTGACCGAAATCAGTTTTTGGAAAATATCTAACTCCATCTTCTCAGCAAATCCATATAAAACAGTTGCATCATCTCTAAAGTGCTGATAGGTAAATATTGTAATTGTTTCTCCTAAAGTCAATAATTCAGGTCGATTAAAATTAATAAAGTAACCGATGCCATTATTATCTAAAATTACATGTTCAGAGCTGAACTCATAAACTTTACCACGAATAAAAGTTATCATAAAATCACCACTTCCATTATAGACTATTTTATTGATTAAATAAATTCAGTAATCTCAAAGACATAATCTTCAATGAAAACTTCATCATTTTCTTTAGCTCCTCTTTCTTTAAGAGCTTCATTGACACCCATTTTCTTTAAAGAAACAGCAAATCTCATGACTTCTTCTGGATTTTCAAAATTTATTCTTCTAAATAACTTTGTAACCCTATCACCTTCCAGAGCCCATTTGCCATTGCCTAGATTTTTAATAATGAATGGTTCAGGTTCAGGAACAAATTTATAGACAACGCCAAATTCTTTTGATTTTTCATCATCTTCCAGTGGAAATGGATCAGTTATATCCAATAAATCGGCTGCACGGTATAAAACTGGATGTAATCCTTCATTAATTAAAGATACTGTTTCAAATATTTCAATATCTGGATAGGCAGCTTTAAGTTTTTCCAGGTTTTTCTGAGCTCCATCTTCGTCCATTTTATTAGCAACTACTATTTGAGGACGCTGCATCAAACCGTATTTATAGCTTTCCAGCTCATTATTAATAGTCTCATAATCTTTTACAACATCTCTTCCAGTTAAATCTCCCATATCAATAACATGAATAATAACTCTGCATCTTTCTATATGCTTTAAAAACTCATGCCCCAAACCACGACCTTGAGATGCCCCTTCAATTAAACCTGGCAAATCTGCCATTACAAAACTTCTGCCATCACCAACATTAACTACACCTAATTTAGGTGATAATGTAGTAAAGGGATAATCAGCAATTTCCGGTTTAGCACTGGTTACCACTGAAAGAATAGTACTTTTCCCGACAGAAGGAAATCCAACCAGACCGACATCAGCTAAAAGTTTCAATTCAACTTCAATATCAAATTCTTCTCCTTCCTCTCCTTTTTCCGCAAAATCAGGAGCAGGATTTCTGCTTGATTTAAAACTGTGATTGCCTCTTCCTCCAAGACCGCCCTTACAGATAATTTCTCTTTGACCAATATTGGTCAAATCAGCAATGATGTTGCCTGTTTCAAGATTTCTTACAATAGTTCCTAAAGGCACTCCTATTACTTTATCCTTACCATCAGCTCCAAACATTTTCTTAGTCTTTCCATTTCCACCACTTTCAGCAGTTAATAGTTTCATAAATCTAAAATCCAGCAGTGTTGTCTTATGAGTGTCGACTTCAAAAATAATTGAGCCACCTTTACCACCATCACCACCAAAAGGGCCACCTAAAGGTACATGGGCTTCTCTTCTAAATGCCACAATACCATCGCCACCTTTACCGGCTTTGACACGTAATTTGGCTGAATCGATAAATTTCATAGTGTTTCCTCCTTTTCAGTAAAAAACAAATCCCCTGACACGGGGATTTTGATTAATTAAGCAACTGGATATACAGAGACCTGTTTTCTTTTTTTGCCAAGTCTTTCGTATTTAACAACGCCAGCGGTTAAAGCAAATAATGTATCATCGCCTCCACGACCAACATTGTTGCCAGGATGAATTTTAGTTCCTCTTTGACGATAGATTATTGATCCTGCATTTGTAAATTGTCCATCAGCTTTTTTTGCACCTAAACGTTTTGCAGCAGAGTCACGACCGTTTTTAGTAGAACCAACACCCTTTTTAGATGCGAACATTTGAATATTTAATGTAAACTTCATTGGTTATACCTCCGTAATATTTATTTTAATGTTTTTTGGAAATTGTTCTTCAACAGTTTGAAGTTGAACAATTCCGGTTTGTAAAATTATTTGAACAGTTTCATCACTGCTCAGTACTTCGATTGAAACAAGATTATCATCGACATCAACAACACATTTTTTCTGCGCTATTTTATCAACTGCATTAGCTAATCCAATTGATATGCTGCTGATACCGGCACAGACCAAATCATTTCCATATTTGCCAGCATTTGCATGGCCAGAAATATGAAGACTTTTTATAAGTCCATCTTTTTTAACAATCCTAACATTCACCATAACTATACTTGAATACTGGTAACTGTACATTTAGTATATGGTTGACGATGACCCTGGCGTCTACGAGAAGATCCTTTTTTTGCTTTATATTTGAAAATTCTAATCTTCTTGCCTTTACCTTGTTTTTCGACAGTAGCAGTAACTTTGACATCTTTTACATAAGGAGCACCAACTCTTGTAGTTTTCCCTGATAGTAATACGACTTTGTCAAAAACAACTTCTGAACCTTCTTCAGCATCTAATTTTTCAACATAGATAACTGAACCTTCTTCAACTTTAATCTGTTTTCCGCCAGTTTCGATAATAGCATAATACATGTCTTTACACCTCCCTTTTTAGCATTTAGACTCGCCTGATAAGGTGACATGATGTACTTAAACCTTATTTAGAGCGGTTGAAATCCCAAAAAGGATTTGCAACGCTATAATCTTACCACAATATAGTTAAGAATTCAACTTTTTTTGAACTAATATTTATAATTATTAATAACAATAAACATTTATAAGAAATTGTCTTTTCATCTGTTCAAAATCCTATCTGAATGTAAAATGTTTGTCAACTATAATATAATAGTTTATAATTATTAAGGTGATAAAATGGTAAATTATCCAAACGGAAAGTTTTCAAATCGTTCTAAAATTATTAATTATTCTCGTCGTGGGATGTCACTAGAAGAAGATTTGAATCAGACAAATAAATACTATCTGGAAATAGATAGAGCTGTAATTTATAAGAAACCTACTCCTGTTACAATTGTAGATGTTGATTATAAATCAAGAAGTACTGCCAGAATTACTGAAGCCTATTTCCAATCGCCCAGCACTACTGATTACAACGGTATTTATAAGGGATTATACCTTGATTTTGAAGCTAAGGAAACAAGCTCAAAAACTTCACTTGTACTGGCAATGATTCATCCTCATCAATTGGAACATATGAGAAGAATTGTTGAACATAAAGGAATAGGGTTTCTAATTGTCAGATTCTCATACCACGATGAAACATTTCTAGTATTTGCGAAAGACTTGTTTGACTTTCTAAAAAAGACAAAAAGGAAAAGTATTCCTTACAGTTGGTTTAAGGAAAAAGGAATCATTATTCCTTATCACTATCAGATTAAAGTTGATTATCTGTCAGTTATTGATTCACATATATTTGGAGGTAAAATCTAATGGGATTATTTAATAAAAAGAATTCAAATACAGAAAAGAATTCAAAAAATAATGCTAAACCAGCAAAAACAAAATTTCAAAAGAAAAAATTAAGAAGAAAAATAATTAACTCAATTATGGGTTTTATTGTTTTTTGTGGTCTGTTAGGTGTTATAAGTGGTTTTAATATTGTAAAGCTGATCTTAAGTAAAACAGATGTTGTATTGGAAACAGAAGACTTGACCAGTCAGGATGCTTCATTGATTTTTGATGATGCGGGAAATCAAATTATGATCTTAGGTAAAGAAAGCAGAATTTCTTATGCCTATAACAAATTCCCACAAGTACTTGTTGATGCTTTTATTGCCGTTGAGGACTCAAGATTCTTTGAACATCCAGGTTTTGACTTACCAAGATTTGCTAAAGCCTTTTTAGAGAACGTTAAAACCTTATCATTTGCTCAAGGTGGCTCAACCATCACCATGCAGGTAATAAAAAATACTTATTTTGCGGTAGATACTATAGCTGAAAGTACCATAAATCGAAAGGTACAGGAAATATACTATGCTTTACAGATAAGCAATCTGATCAGCAAGGAAAAAGTATTTGAGATGTATATCAATAAAGTTAACTTTGGAGCCAACGCCAGAGGTGTTCAGGTAGCTTCACAGTACTACTTCTACAAAGATTGTACTGACCTTAACCTGGTAGAAAGCGCTATGCTGGCTGGTATTATCAATGCTCCTAATACCTATAATCCTTATTATGATATTGAAGCCTGTCAACAAAGAACCGCTGATGTTTTATACCTGATGAATTATCATGGTTATATTACTGATTTAGAATATGAACTGGCTTTAAAAGTAAGAGTTGAAGATCTGTTATATGGAAATACCCTTAACAATCCAAATGTCATTACTGAGTATGTTGATGGAACAATAGACAATCAGGCTTACATAGATGTTGTTTTAGCTGAACTGGAAGAAATGTACGGTATTGACCCATATACTACTCCTGTAAGAATTTATACAGCGATGAATCAAACTGTACAGGCAGCATGTGATGCCTTATCACGTGGTGAAATTATTGCTTTTAAAGATAACAACATAAATGTCGCATCGGCAGTTATTCAAAACTTTACCGGCTTGATTGTTGGGGTCTGCGGTGGAAGAAACTATAATGGTCAAAGAATATTCAACTATGCCTATGATGCCAGAATATCTCCTGGTTCTACTTCTAAAGCGATGTTTACATATCCACTGGCATTTGAACACTGTGGCATGTCTACTTCGTATACAATCGATGATGAACCTACTTTATATGCTGGAACCAATATTCTATTCTACAATGACTCACGTACCTGGAATGGTGAAACTTCTGTTCAGAAAACTTTCCCACTTTCATATAACGTGCCATCAATTAAACTATATCGCTGGGTAGAAGAAACTGTTGGAACATCAGTGATGAGAAAATATTTGAAAAACATCGGCTATGATCAGGATATGATTGACTTTATGAATGAACAGTATGCCATTGGATGTTTTGGATACGATATCTCACCTATCCAAATGGCTGCTACTCAGGCAGTTATCCTATCAAAAGGTGTCTATGTTACACCACATACTATTACCAGAATTGAGTTCATCAACTCTTCGAAAGAACCAATTATTGCCAATGTTCCAACTGTCAGAGCTTTAAGTGAAGGTGCTGCCTGGTTGACATCATATTTGGAATATATCGGTATCTATGGCGGAACAGAAGATGACTATGAAGGAAATATGCGTTTAACAGCTATTAGAAGAAGCAATTATGCTGTCTATGGAAAAACCGGAACAAACGGTTATGATATCTCAGTAATCAGAAAATGGGGCTACCCTATTGGATCTGACCAAGACCTGCTGTATCTGTTTGGAACAAATGATTATTCATTCTCGTTCTGGATGGGTTATGACACCGGTAGATATCAGGATAAGACTACCTATATGTCTTATGCCTATGCTCACAGTATGAAAGATGTTCCAGCTGTAAATGCTCTATTGAATGCTGTCTACAATGCTTTCGGAGCTCCTAAAAATACCAATTCCAGACCATCATCAGTAGCTTCTATTACGCATATAAAAGGATTGTACCCTTATACTGCTCTACCAGAATATGCTGATAAAAAACTTGAGACTACTGGATATGTTCTAGCTCAGTTTGCTAATCTTGAAGAATACAAACATGAAGAAAGTATTGAGGAAGTTCAGTCATTTACTGCCAAATATGATGAAAACAATTATGAACTGCAGATTAAATTTTCTCCTTATTCAGATCCAGAAGCTTTAAAGATGGCTCCAAAAGTCTACAAAGAAAAACGATTGGGAATTTGGTATAATGCTGTTAGAAGATTCCATAAATCATGGATAGAAGGCTGTGTTCAATACGTGGTAGAAATATACAATCCTAAGACAGGAGAAGTATTTGAATTTGTTTCTGATAAGGATACCTTTATCTGTGAGTTTAAAAATAACACTGAGGAAAAAACAGAATTTGTAGTAAACGGTTACTATCGTTATTCAATCACTAAAGTCAGATGTGTAGGATTAACCGTCAAGGTAGAAATAAAACCATATGTTGAAGAAGAACCTGTCGATCCAGGTGATGGAACAGATCCAGGAACTCCTCCAGGAGGTGGATATGGCGGTGGAAACAATCCATAAAATAAAATTGTAATCATTAAAATCAAAGCATAACTCATTTTATTAAGTTATGCTTTTTTTTAGATTTAATAGATATTAATATTCAGACCTTATATTCAGTAACCTTCTTTTTCTTTATCTAATCCAGAAATAAATTCTAATGATAAAGGTCTAACACCCAAATTCTTTATTTTATGTAAATATTCGCCGACATATTCTCCACTGCTGATGCTCATTTTATCAAATACTGTCAGTTGTAAGTTGTTACAGAAAGCAACCAGATTAACCATTAACTCTATTGAGCCATAAAGCACTTCTATTAAAAGTGTTGAGGCGAAGATACGAATTTCATAGGTTGCTGAATGCTCCTGATTTACTGCAACACCATGGGAATATTTTTGTCTTCTAATAACTTTAATTAGACGATTCTTTTCTAAAGGAGTATCTGCAAATACATAATAATTATTTGCCTGCCTTCTAGCCAGTTTTTGCCAAAATAAACGATTATTATTTGAATTTATTATCGTATAAAAACGAAGAAAAGCTTGTTCATTAATAAAAGCATTTCTACCAATATGAATGTGAAGTCCTGCTCCAGAAGTAGCCTCTAGACCAGAAGCTTCCATTTTGGATAACATATTTTGAACTAATGGTTTTACTTTTTTTAATTTGTTCCAGGTAAAGATATGACTGATAAATTCTATTCCAGTAATCGTACTGTCTCTTTCTGCATGACCTAAGCGTGTGTCAATTATATTCTTAATACAGTCACCTACCTGAATTTTTGATAATCCAACAGGTATGTTTGTTTCAAGTTCAAAACCAATTGTTATTGTGTTATCATCCTTGCCATCTTTTAAAATACCCACTCCACGATATATTTTATCCGCAACACTGTCAGTTATTCCACTATGGCAGTCAAGCAGATGATCTGTTTCATAAGTTTTTGTCACATTTATAATTCTCTTTATTTCATCGACCGTAAAGTATTTTAGTTCTTCAAATAATTCACTCGCCAGTAAATATCCATCATTTAAATTAACTACATTTTCATTATTTATATCAACATATTTATTTTCAACACTATTGTAAAAGAGATACATCGGTTCATTTGTGATAGCGTGAAAACAATTTTCTTCGACAATACTCCATATCTCTTCTGTTGATAGTTTGTCAATAATTTGTTTTAACTCCTTATCAGACCTTATACTTCCCTTACTTTTTGCGTAGTTATACATTTGCTTTTTATTCATAATGAATCCCTTCCCTTACGGTTTTTTTTACTTCTGCATTTTTGTCTATACAAGCTCTTATTATACAACAAAAAAACTGTCATAATTGTAAAAATATTAAATTCGCGAAAAATATTAAATTATTTCTAAAAATTAATACTTTTATTCAATATTATTTCTGACAGTTACTTTTTTAGTTATATTAATCAATATATTAATTAGAAACTATATGTCAAAATAAATTATCTAAATTCCATCTGTTTACGTATAATATTTCTATTTAATTTATCATTTACATCTACTATTATTAAATTTCCCTGCTGTTCATCAAGCCATACAGCGAGAATATTTTCTTTTGGAACATCTAACTGCCAAATCTCTATCACTTGATCATAATCGTGAAATATCTGAGTATTGATTGCTTCCTGTTGTGACTGTAACCAGATAAAAGGTTGATTATAACTATCATTTTCAAATGCTCTGTAAAGAGTTATATTAGCAGGAAGACATTGATAATATGCAAGACTTTCCTTGTCCATAAGCGATGTCTTATCAGCATATTTAAAGATTTCAACCACATCATTACGATTAACCAAATAAGGCTTTTTATCAAATAAATAACGGAATTTGTTTTTCAGCATCTTACCCATATCTTCAGATGAGATAATCCCTTTTTTATAAAACTGCGAAAGTATAAATATAGTAAAATAGTTGGTCTCGATATAGTCAAATACCTCATCTACCCTTTTTATATCTTCAAATTGCTTAATAAGATGCTTTTTCCAGATTATAAAATTTTCCTGCTCATTTAAATCGAGTTTAGAATAGTTGCCATCATTTTCAACAACTACTCTTTTACTGGAAGTAAAAGGATGAATATACATATCATATTCTTCCGCAAAAACAACAAGTTTCATATCAATCATATCTTCCAGTACTTTTTTAATCTTATCTATATTTGTATCTATTTTATTACAATTATCTTCTCTTTTCATAATGGATAGTCTCCTTTTTAATTTAAACCATTATTTTATAACTAAT
Organism: uncultured Erysipelotrichaceae bacterium; assembly: GCA_964449115.1. Taxonomy (GTDB): domain Bacteria; phylum Bacillota_I; class Bacilli_A; order Erysipelotrichales; family Erysipelotrichaceae; genus UBA1783. Next base: position 76,689 of record CAYUXW010000001.1, read on the forward strand.
GGTAGTCATATCTAAACAAATGTATTCTGCTTATCTTTTATAATTTATCTTTTTGACATATTTCTATAAATGGACAATTTTCACAAATGGGATTTCTAGCCAGGCATTTATATCTACCAAAATGAATCATTAGATGATGAAGCTTGGACCATTGCTCTTTTTTAAACTTTTCTTTTAATTTTTCTTCAACTACAACAGTAGAATCACTGGCAGAAGCCAGCCCTAACCTTTTACTAACTCGGTTAACATGAGTGTCAACAGCTATTGCTGGAATTTTAAATAATTCCGATAAAACGACATTTGCAGTCTTTCTCCCTACGCCATCAAGTGTTAAAAGTTCTTCATAGGTATTTGGTACCCTTCCATCAAATCTCTCTACAATCGCCTTAGAAAGGCTGACAATATTTTTGGCCTTATTTTTATAAAGGCCAATAGATTTAATAATTTTTTCTACATCTTCAGTTTCTGCTTGGGATAATAAATAAACATCAGGATATTTTTTAAAAAGAACTTCCGTTACCTTATTTACGGATATATCGGTTGTTTGAGCACTTAGTACAACAGCAACCAACAAATTATAATCATTTCGATAATTAAGTTCACAGCCAGCTTCAGGAAACAATTCCAACAGTTTTTGATAGATAACTTCACTATTCATCTTCATTTCCTTTAGCTAATATCCTATCGATATAATTTATTGATTTTTTGTTATATATTAAAGCCTCTCTTAGAGCCTTAATAATGGTACTGTAATCGTATAGCCTTAACCATTCAGAAATGGTTGAAGCTTCCTTCTGTGATAGTATTCTTCCAAATTCAGTTTCAAAAATATCAAAAATATCATTGTTCTCAATTATTTCATTCTTAGCTTCAAAAATATTATCAATATTAAAAATTACCTGTCCGCTGTCAGTTAATAAAACGAGATAACCTTTTGATATTAAGGAAGCAATCGTATCATCAACAACATTTTTATCTAAATTAGAGCTTTTAGATAAAGTATTGATATTAGATGGTTCATTGTATTGATTAAAATAGTCAATTAATAAAAGAAGTAATGCTTCATTACTATCAAGATTTAATTTACTGATATTTTCTAAAATCCAATTTCTTCTATTAAAGAATCTTTTCTGATAAATTTTCATAAAATCACTCCCTTAATATTATACAATAATTTGCTTTGTTTACATATAGTTAAACAATATGATAAAATAATTTAGGTGAAATTATGATAAAAAGAAGTATTTTTTACACTTTAGTATTAGCACTGATATTTTTCGGAGTCTATCAAATATATCAAAGTTACAAACCAAAGGAAACAAAAAATCCAGTTGTTGAGATTAACTATGAATTTGATAAAGTTTTAACTATTGAAGAATTCAACAATCTTATCGTCAACAGCGAAGAACCTTTAAATGTTATTTTCTTTGATTCTTCTTCAATTAACTCTCAATACTTGTTTAATACAATTCTAAAAGAAATTATGCTGAACAATGAAATAGCAAAAATTGAAAATCTAGTCTATGTAAATTTATTGGGGTTTGATATTTCTGAATACAGTTCATTTAGACTGAAATATGGTTTCTCTTCAGTTCCTGCCTGTGCAAATATGAGCTATATTGAAGGATTAATCGTTGTAAACAGCATCATTGAAGAAGGTAATAACAATATATTTACGATTCAGATAGTTCAGGATTGGCTAGTTAAAAATAATCTGATTGAAATTAAAGAATAAAAGTTGGAACTAATCCAACTTTTCTATTATCTGTCTGCTAAATTGAGCTGCTCTTTTTGAGGCGATGAATTTATACTCATTGAAATCTAATTCATTGCCTTTTTTTGTGACAATATCTGAAAATGATCTAATAACAAGAAATTTCTTTCTATATTCATGACAGCAGTGGGCAATTGAGCAGGCTTCCATATCACAGCCATATGCTTCTGGGAAATATTTTTGAATATATGCTACTTTCTCTTTAGAGCTAATGAAAGCATCACCTGATACAAGTGGTTTGACAAATACATTATAATCATCACTTTTTATAACATTGTAAGCCAATTCTGTTAAATTTTTATCTGTATCAAAAGTATAGTAGTTATTATCAAACGAAGGATAAGTACTATCAATAGAATATAAATCAAAATCGTGATAAGTTACTCTGGAAGCTACAATCACATCCGCAATGTTGGCATCTTTATTAATTCCACCAGCTGTTCCAATATTTATGACCAGTTCAATATCATAATTTTCTAATATTTTGGCAGTATTGATTGCACTGATTACCTTACCGATACCACAGGTAGCGACAATAACTTCTTTATCAGCAATTTTACCAATTGTATAATTCTGATTCATATTGGTGATATTTTTTTTATTTTCCACTATCTGTTCAACAGCTTCTCTTTCACAATCCATCGCAACCATTATGGCAATCATACTACTCCCCTACTTTCCAAATATTCTATATTTTGTTTTTTTACTATTTCAAAGGCTTTATTTATGTCTTGGCAGGCTATTTCAATCTCTTTTGAGGAATCATACCCTCTAGATGGATCTAACTTATCAGCCACAAATATAAGTTTACTGTAGACATCATTATCATCTCCCAGACAATGATGTCTGATAGCCTTCAGCATTTTTCTATCTTTTAATCTGCAGCTATGCTTTAAATAATAATATCCTACATACGAATGCCAGACCTTATAATCATATTCAAATTCATATGGTTTATAAATATTCATGTAGATAGAAAGTTCTTCTTTACTAAAATCTTTGGCTATATCATGATAAATACCAATCAAGTAAGCCTTATATTCATCCAATTTATTACCTCTTGCTATTTTTACACATAAATCAGCTACTGATAAACAATGTTTGTATCTCTTTTTATTAATGTAAGAACTCATTATCTCTTTGGCATAGACACCATTATTGAAAATATAACTGCAAACTTTTTTTTCAACTACTGTTATTTTTCCCTGTTTAAATAATTCACTCTGTTTATCATTTTCTTTATCTTCTATAAAGAAATATTCATTATTTTTATCCATTTTCATAAGTCTTTGATAATTATTTATAAATACAAACTTACGATATGGTTTAATTGCCAATTTAACCATTTTTTCTCTATGGTAGACATCAGGATTAATCGATCGATCAACATAAAAACATATTAAATCAGCATTACTCTGTTTTAATACTTTTTTTGCCTTTTTAATATGACCCTTAGTAATTGGATCAAACTGATTTATATAAATTGCAATTTTCATCTTGGTAAAAGAATTTTAGGTTCTTTGACATTCTTTTTATAAAGCACAATTTTTCGACCTAATTGACTGACGATTTCACTTTTTGTTTCACTGGCAATTTCAATAGCTAACTGTTCTGGTGTTGCCTCTGAAGTATTTAAAACCGAAATCTTGACCAGTTCATGAGCTGTCAATCCTTCAATTACTGAAGTTATTACGTTATCGGTTAAGCCATTTTTACCAACTATAATTGTTGGTTTCAAAGTGTTGGCTAAACCTTTCAAATATTGTTTTTGATTCTTTTTTAACATTTAAATCATTGCCTTTCTAACATTTACATTAATTTGAGGAGCAGTATATATTACTATCTCCGCTTTTTCACTGTTAATAGTTACAAAACCTAAGCCTGAAATGAAATATTCATTTTTTCCCTTATTGATAAAAGAATGTTTTTTCATATCTGAAAAGCTTCTGCAACTTTCCAAGACAGGGACAAGTTCTTTCCCATAATTGTTTTTCCAGAATTTATCCGCATTTTCAAATTTATTTCTTCTAATTTTCAGTAAGTTAGATACATAAACGACGACATTTGCCTTCTTATTATTTAAAATATCTATTCTAGCCAACCCTCCAATTGATAAACTTTGGTTTTCCATCAGTTGATATACGATAGGTCTTATCTGCTTAACAGGAACAACTGTTTTTAATTGTTTATTACTCAGATACATTTGCATTGAGTTTTTTGGAACAATACCAACAGTATCAATTATATGATAATCATCAGTTATTATTTCGTTAATATTGATTGTTGTTGCTGGATATCTGTTTACTGTAACTACCTTATCTTGCAGTAGATGATTTATAATCGTACTTTTACCTACATTAGCTAGACCAGTCATAATAACAGGTTTACTTTCAATATTGATATAATCATTAAAAACTCCAATAAAATCATCATTTACTCCACGCGTAATAATCGCTTTGGATTTAATATCTAATTTTTTAATTCGCTTTAATACATACTCGCCTAGTTTTTCATAGTTAAGCTTTGCTGGCAGAAGATCACATTTATTTAATATGATATTACAACTATGCTGACGATAAAAATCTACTAAAACACTGTTTAAAGAACTATCTAAATCAAAAATATCAATTATCCAGACAAAATTACCATCTAATTTATTTAATTGCTCAATTATTAAATCATTGTCAGGGAGAAAATCATTTTCTTTGTGCTGATCATAATGAATCATTCTGAAACATCTCTGACAATAATCCATCTTCAAATCTATAACATAACCTATTTCATCCTGGTTATCATTCTGCAGTAAAACTCCGCAGCCTAAACACTTGTTTTCCATCTACAATTACATCCTGGTAAAAAGATAGTACACTAACAAGACTATATTACCGATAACCAAACCAACAATAATCATCGTCAACAGAGAAATAATATTTTCTTCTTTCTCTTCTTTAAGGAATTCCAGTTCTTCCTGTTCCAGTTCAGATTGCTCGCTAATCTTTTGTTTTTCAATTTCTTTGTAGATATAATTTGCTTTCTTTAAATCTTTTGAATCTACCTGATCAGTCACAACCAACTGTGGTATACCCTGAGTATTCAAATAGGAACTTTCAGATTGTTCAATATACAACATTTGAGTATTAGTTAAATCAACAGAAACCGCTACGTCTTCAGTGATGACATCCTGTGAGACTTTCTCTAAGTGCACTTCTTCTTTTTCAGGTTGGACTTCTTCAACTGCAATTTCCTGCTGCACTGATTTTTCAGCTTTTTCTTCCATATTTTCTGTTTCTCTGATTTTCTTCATTGATAAAGTGTCATATAAAACTTCAATTACATCCTGCGGTTTTTCTTCACTTATAATTTCATCATCTTCGACAACTATTTTATATTCTATTTCATTATCTTTTTTATCAACTGATTTTTCTTTTATGACTTCACCTGTTTCATCAGTTATTTTTTCATTATCTATTCCAAAAAACTCAATTTCGCTTGAATCAACAAATTCGTAATTATCATCTTCAATTTCTTCATCAGATAAAATATATTCATCTATTTCTTCATCACTTAATTTCTCATAATCTTCTTCTTCAGGATTATCTGTAGAACTTTTCTTTTTACTAACAAATTGAACAATCATTAATATCACTGCAATTATTAAAGATGGAATAGCGATAAAGAGCTGATAAAGAGGATTTTCCAGTAGATAGACTCCATTATAGTAAGTTATCAATAAGAAACATCCAATAAATAAAGCAACATATATACATAACAAAACTATTAAACGTGAAAATCTATTCATAGTCATACCTCCAAGGTTAATTCTTCAAAGTCTTTTTTATCTTCTTTAACTGGAATATCAATAATCTTTACTTCTTCAATTCCACTATAATGATACCAGTTTTCTATTGCGGATGTTGAAAATCTTGAGTCAGCCCCTAATAAATTGATATCTTTTGCTTTTAAATCCAAAGGTTTATCATTAGAAATAATGCCCAGATCATCTGATAATGAGCTGACTATGACATTTTTAACTTCTGCTGGATTGGTTTTATTCTTTTTAGCAATCAGTAAACCTTTAGTTGCTCTTCTAGTTTCCTTAATATCTGTCAGTTTGATTCTTTTTGAATTTCCTTTTGTAGTAAAAAATATTGCTTCTGTTTTATTTGATGAAATAATATCAATTCCTGCCAATCTATCATCTTTGTTTAATCTGACAGCTATTACTCCCTTTGCTCTGGAAGAAACATTAGGAATTTCATCTATTGAATATCTTAAGGCATAACCATCTTTTGTCACAATAAGAACCTCATCATTTTCATAAGCCAGTTTGGCATCAACCACCCTATCACTATCGCTTAAATTCATTGCTAAAGAGCTTCTTGAAGTTCTTACCAATTTCCAGGAATCTAAATCCGTTCTTTTAATCATCCCACCTTCTGAAGCTGTAATTATCCAGGCATGAGTATTAAAGTCTTTGACAATATAGGCGGAAACAAACTGCTCAGCATTGTTTACCTTGACATAGTCAGATATATGATTACCTATATCTCGCCATTTAGACTCATTTATTTCATATAAAGGAACTAAGACGTACTCTCCAGAAGCTGTAAAGGCCATAAGAGTATCTATCGTATCTGCTTCAGTAAAGCCAATAAGTTCATCAGTTTCTTTCAATCCAGGAAGATTGCTTTCAGTAGAATTATATGATCTTAAAGAAACCTTTTTGATATATCCATCTCTGGTAAATGAAACCATGATTCTTTCATTAGCAATCATATCTATTTTATCTATAACAATTTCTTCGATCACATCTTCAATTACTGTATATCTTTCATGAGCAAATTTATCTTTCAACTCTGTCAATTCTACGCATAATGTCTTATTTAATGCAACAGGATTATTGATAATCTCATTTAAAAGTTTCATTTCTTTGACAAGTTGTGCATACTCATCTTTTAAAGCATAGATATCGGTATTGGTCAAACGGTATAAACGCAATTGTACAATTGCTTCAGCCTGTGCTTCAGTAAACTGGAATCTGTCAATAAGATTCTTTTTGGCATCAGCTTTGTCTCTGCTGGCACGGATTATCTTGATTACTTCATCCAGCACACTGACAGCTTTTATTAAACCTTCTAATATATGACATCTGTTTAAACGCTTGTCAAATTCGTATTTACTTCTTCTTAAAACAAAATCTTTATAGAATTCAATATAGGCATCCAGCATATCAAGCAGGCCTAAATACATTGGTCGATTATTGACAATAGCAACCATATTGTAATTGTAATAAACCTGCAAATCAGTATTTTTATATAAATAATTTAAAATAAGATTTACATCAGCATCTTTTTTGACATCAACGACTATTTTCAAACCATTTCTATCTGATTCATCTCTGACATCAACAATACCATCCAGTTCCTTATTATAACGAATATCATCAATCTTTTTTACGATATTGGTTTTAACTACTTCATAAGGTATTTCTGTGACTATCAGCTGCTGGATTCCACCTTTGGCTTTTTCAACAGTCACTTTACTTCTGATAACTATTCTTCCCTTTCCAGTAGTAAAAGCTTCTTTTATGCCATCAATTCCTTGAGCTATTCCCTTGGTTGGAAAATCAGGTCCTTTTATTATCTTCATCAAATCACTGACAGTGCTTTCTGGATTGTTAATACGATAAATTGTTCCTTCTATCACTTCTTTCAAGTTGTGTGGAGATATATTTGTAGCATATCCGGCTGCAATACCGGTAGAACCATTTACTAACAGATTTGGATATCTAGCTGGTAAGACTGTAGGTTCATTTTCTGTATCATCAAAATTTGGCGTCCAAACCACAGTGTCCTTATCGATATCTTCTAGTAAGGTAGAAGATATTTCTGCCAATCTAGCCTCAGTGTAACGCATAGCAGCTGCTGGATCATCATCAATTGAACCATTGTTACCATGCATTTCAATTAAGGTATGATTGACTTTCCAATCCTGAGAAAGTCTAACCATCGCATCATAAATAGAACTATCACCATGCGGATGATAATTACCGATTACCAAACCAACTGTTTTAGCACTCTTCCTATAAGGTTTTTCATGAGTATTGCCATCCTTGTGCATGGCATATAGAATCCTTCTTTGAACAGGTTTCAGGCCATCTCTGGCATCAGGCAAGGCTCTTTCCTGAATAATCGTTTTAGCATACTCTCCATAACGATCACTTATCAGATCTTTTAAAGGAAGTTCTAATATTTTCTCTTCAATTATTTTCTTCTTCATATTAGTTATCCTCCAGCAGGTATCCATCTTCTAAAGCAAATGTGACATATGATTCAATCCACTCTCTTCTGATAGCAGCATTATCCCCCATCAGGGTGGTAAATCTTTTATCAGTTGAATAATTATCATCAATTCCTACCTGTATTAATGTTCTTGTTTCAGGGTTCATAGTAGTTTCCCATAATTGATCAGCATTCATTTCACCCAAGCCTTTATAACGCTGAATTTCGACCTTACCATATTTTTCTTTCAGGGCGATAAGCTGATCTTCATTGTAGGCATAAAAGAATTCCTTGCCCTTGCTAACCTTATACAGCGGTGGCAAAGCTATATAAACCATTCCCGCATCTATTAATGGGCGCATATAACGATAAAAGAATGTCAAAAGTAAAACCTGAATGTGTGAACCATCGACATCTGCATCTGTCATAATTATAACTTTACTATAGTTAGAATCTTCAACATCAAAGGAATCACCAATTCCAGCTCCAATAGTCTGAGTTAAAGTATATAACTCTTCATTTTTATTAATATCAGCCAAGGTGGCTTTTTCGGTATTCAAAACCTTTCCTCTTAAAGGTAGTATAGCCTGATATTTAGAATCTCTTCCCTGCTTGGCACTTCCACCAGCTGAATCACCTTCAACTAAAAATAATTCTTTTACTTCCGCATCCTTAGATTGAGCAACAGCCAGTTTTCCAGACAGTGATCTTTCATCTCTTTTGTTTTTCTTACTTACCCTGGCCAATTCTTTAGCCTTACGTGCAGCTTCTCTGGCTGCTGCTGCTTTAATCATTTTGCCGATTAAATCGTTAGAAAGTTCTTTATTTTCATCTAGAAAATAAGTTAACTTTTCTGAAATAAGATTGTCGACTACTGTTCTGGCTTCTGGAGTACCAAGTTTTGATTTTGTCTGTCCTTCAAACTGTAATAAATTTTCAGAGATGTTAACCGAAATAATACTGGTCAACCCTTCTCTTATGTCACTGCCTTCCAAGTTTTTATCCTTTTCTTTTAATAAACCGCTTTTTCTGGCATATTCATTAAAGCATTTTGTGAAAGCTGTCTTATAGCCAATTTCATGAGAACCACCAAAAGGAGTTCTGACATGATTGACAAATGAATAGGAATTTTCTTCATAAGAATCAGTATATTGAAAAGCAATATCAACAGTTATATTTTCGGTTCCACCATTAAACATTACAACTGGAGAAAGCGTTGTCTTATCTTCGTGCAGATAAGCCATAAAAGCTTCCAAACCATTTTCATAATAGAACTCATCCTGCTGATTGCTTCTTTCATCTTTTAAAACAATCTTAAGTCCACCCATTAAAAAGGCACTTTCTCTTAACCTTTGTTTAATGGTGGCATAATTATAGTCAATACGATTGAAGATTTTCTTATCAGCTAGAAATCTTACTTTACTACCTGTCTTATTAGTGTTACCTAAAACTTCCAGTTTGCCAATTTTAGAACCACCTTTTTCAAACATCATACGATAACTTTTGCCTTGATAATTAGTTGTAACTTCCAACCACTCGCTTAAAGCATTTACCACAGAAGCCCCAACTCCATGAAGTCCTCCAGCAACCTTATATCCCTGTTCACTGGAAAATTTACCACCTGAATGCAGTTCAGTAAAAATAACCTGCAAAGTTGAAACACCGCTGGCATGTTTACCAGTTGGCATTCCTCTTCCTTCGTCCTCTATGCAAATAACATTGTTTTTTTCAATTGTTAATTTAATACAATCACCAAAGCCGTTTAAAGATTCATCGATAGCATTATCCATGATTTCCCAAACTAAATGGTGTAGACCATATTGGTCAGTTGATCCAATATACATCCCTGGTCTTTTTCTTACAGCTTCTAAACCTTTTAGGATTTGAATACTGCTTTCATCGTAAGATTTTACATTTTTGGCCATAAATAAAACACCTCAATATATAAATATTATATCATAAAAATTGCATCCTTTTTTTAACTAATATATAATAATAATCGGTGATAAAAAATGAAAGTAATTATTTTTGCAGTTTTAAATTATATTGTCGGTTCTATTCCCTGGGCACTTGTTATTGGTAAAGTGTTTTATAATACCGATGTCAGAAAACATGGTTCAGGAAACCTGGGTGCTACTAACACCGGAAGAACATTGGGCAAAAAAGCTGCTGTTGCAGTAGCAGTTCTGGATGCTTTAAAGGGATTTTTCATGTTTTTAATTTTATCCAGATTTGATTATAAAGTAGCTTGTTTAACAAGTATCTTTGTGGCAATTGGACATTGTTATCCACTATTTGCTGGTTTTAAAGGAGGAAAAGCTGTGGCTACTACTTTCGGTATAATCCTGGCTCTTTCAATTCATAGTTTAAAATCATTTCTTTTAGGCTTTTTACTGCCACTTGGAATTTGGTTTTTGATAACTAAGATGACTGAATATGTTTCTTTGGCTTCCCTTATCAGCGTGCTTGTGGCAGTAATTATTTCTGCTTTTATCAATCACAGCTATATAACACTTTCTTTATTAATGATCTGGCTTTTAGTAGTCTACAAACATAAAGACAATATTCAAAGACTGCTTAAAGGAACTGAAAATAAGAGAAACTATTAAAAAATGGACCCAATGATATGATCCCTCCAAAGTAGACACACGAAATATACAAAAGTGAGTTTACAG
>CAYUXW010000002.1:0-77807 GCA_964449115.1 uncultured Erysipelotrichaceae bacterium
AAGTAGAATCTTCTATTAATTCTAATCCTCTAGTTGTTGAATCACCACTCCACCAGATCAAAGGTATCAACAATATTGAGATTGTCTACATCATATCTGCCATTATAAGTATACAACGTTTTCCTTCTGCTGAGAAACTTGTTGCCTATGCTGGACTTGATCCTGTTGTAAAGCAGTCAGGAACATGGTCGGCTTCCAGAACCAGAATGTCTAAAAGGGGTGACCGTCTGTTAAGATATGCCTTGATCTGGACTGCCAACAACATTAGGAAGCATCCTTCTAAAATGAAAGACTTTTATGAACAGAAGCGTCAGCAGGGTAAATCACATTACAATGCATTGGGACATTGTGCTGCTAAGCTCTGCAGATATGTTTACTTCATTCTCAATAATCCTGAATACGAATTCATCAACTGAATAATTGATTTCAAACGATAATTTTTCAAAGAACATTTTTATTAAAATTTATGACCACTATAAATTGTTTTTATCATGCTTTACTTCATTTTGACCCATGGGTCAAAACTCGCTTGACTTTTCATAGCTGGTCTCCTTAATCATAATTAATTTTAAACTATTTATCATTTTATTGTACAGTCATGACAATATAAGCCATCCAGAAAGTTAGCATTGCCATCTCTAACCAGATGCTTTTTTTAGCTTTTTCATCTATTGATTTATCCAACATAAAATAAAAACCAATTGGCACAAAACAGGCAATACTGGCATAAATATAAAGATGTTCCAATACAAACCTTTTATTTTTTTCTTTCAGATTGAGTTTTTTCTTTTCATAACTGAAAGAAGACTTCCAGATTCTAGAAGCAACTAAAGCTAAAGCCAGACTGATCCCAAATCCAGATACAATCAACCAGAACTTTTGGGGAATTTCTACTCTGATTAAGGAAAGAGTTAAGGTTTCTATAAAAATTCCTACAATCCATAAAACAATACTTATTACCTTTTTAAACATCTTCTTTTTCCTTTCTGAAAAAATCATAAACAGCCTGACCACTTTTTTGACCGATTACTTCAGCTAGATCTTGCAGACTGGCTTTTTTTATTCTATTAATAGTCTTGAAATGAGAAAGCAGTTTTTCTTTTCTTTTAATACCAATATTTTCTATTTCATCCAATATTGATTCTTTAAATTTCTTTTCTCTTAAACGTTTATGATAAGAAATTGTAAAACGATGAACTTCATCCTGCATATTGGTTAACAGATAAAATAATTCCGATTCCTTATCAAGATCATATATCTCAAAACTGTCGTTCATCAGTGCTGAAGTTTGATGTCTTTCATCTTTTGAAAGTCCTAACAAACAGATTGATGTTATATCCAGAGCTTCAAAAATCTCTTTTGCAGCTTTTATCTGGCTTTTAGCACCATCTACTATAATAATATCCGGAAGAACTGTTTTATTCTTTTTGGCATTAAACAAACGTCGATATATTACTTCCTGCATATTGGCAAAATCGTTATTTTTATTTGAAACTTTATATAATCGATAATCTTTTTTTGAAGCTAAACCATCGACATAGACTACCTGTGCACCAACAGCGGCTTCTCCTGCAGTATGAGAAATATCGTATAGCTCAATTCTTGTCGTATTACATTGTATTAAAGCATTTAACTGCTGTAATGCTGTTTCGTTTAATTGTTCCTGTTTACTGGCAACTTCAAAATTCTGTTCTAAATGTATTTTGGCATTTTCAATTGCCAGTTCAATGAGTTTCTTTTTTTCTCCTCTTTGAGGCTGAAGTATTTTTGTTTCCAAAACTTCATTTAATGCTTCTAAATTAATTCCATAAGGCATTATAAGCTCTTTTGGCAATTGATTGGCCTGATAATATTGAACTATATAGGATATAAAAGTTTGCTCTGCATCATCATATAATGGCTTCAGTATTAAATGTTTATGCAAAAGTTTCCCCTGACTATACAATAGTCCTACAATGGCAACATAACCTTTGTCAACATAACAGGCAAAGACATGAGTACTTTTATTGAGATCTATCTGCATATGATTTTCTGTAGTTACATGTTCAATAGATTCAATAAGTATCTGCATATCTTTCGCTTTTTCAAACAATAGCTGTTGAGCAAATTCATCTCTTCTCTTTATCAATTCATCTTTAACTTCTGAAGTATTTCCATTTAGAAAAGATGTAATTTCTTCTGTCATTTTTTCATACACTTTAGAATCTATCTCGTACTCACAGGGACCTAAACATAATCCTATATGATAATAAAGACACACTTTACTACCCATGGTTTTGCATTTTCTTAAGGGGTAGATTTTTTCAATCAGACTAAGCAGTTCTCTGGCGTATCCCACATTTGGATATGGTCCAAAATATTTGGCATTCTTCATTCTTTTAGCATCTCTAACCAGCCTTATAGTTGGATACTTTTCATCTGTTATTCTTAAATAGGGATAAGAACTGTCATCCATAAATATTATATTAAAACGAGGTTTATGATGTTTAATCAGATTATATTCCAATATTAAAGCTTCTTTTTCCGAATTGGTGACAATATAATCAAAATCAACAATATTGCTCACTAATTTTGTAGTCTTGTTATCATGAGAGGAGCCTCTGAAATAAGAATTAACTCTATTCTTGATATTTTTAGCCTTGCCTACATAGATAACTTCACCTTTTTTATTCTTCATCAGATAGCAACCTGGTTCTGCAGGTAAAGTAAGTAGTTTATTTTTAATCATAAATTACTCCTTAAAATAGACTATTGTTGCCCCACTGGAACCTTCAGTAGCCGAACCATGTTCATAGGTTTTGACAAATTTATATTTTTTCAGCTGATCCCAGACTGCATTGCGTAAAGCTCCCGTTCCATAACCATGAATTACTCTTACAAAAGGAACATTAGCCAACAATGCTTCATCCAGATATTTATCTAGCATATCTACTGCTTCATCAACACGCAGGCCGATTAAATTCAGTTCAATAGAAAAACTTCTGGCAGAATTAACTTTTGTCTTAACTGATTTAAGCTTTTTTAACTCAGGTTTTCCTGTTTTGACTACTGCTGAAATGTTTGTTCTTATTCTGATGCCATTTGCATCAATGAGGACATTTTTTCTATCCAGTGAAATTACCTTTCCTTTCTGATTAGTTAATTTCACCTTAACATAATCACCAACTTCTATATCACCTTCCAGGATTTCCTCTTTTTGTTCTACTTCAACGATTTGATTCAGCTGATGTTTCAATTTGGCTACTTCATTAATCTGATAGGTTTTCTGCTGTTTAAGTTCTTCAATTATCTCTTCGGATTGAGCTTTAGCATCACTGACAATATTCAGTGCTTCATCCTTAGCTTTTTCAATAATTATTTCTTTTTCAATAGTTAGCTTTTCTTTTTCTTCATTTAACTGCTGATACTGTTGTTTTAATAATTGTTCCTGATTTAGAAGCTGCTTTTGTTTTTGCCTTACTGTTTCCAATTGCTGCTGAAGTTTCTCAATTAATGTATCATCAACATTTGACTGTTGTTTTTTAAACTCATAGGCCAATTCAATTATCTCATCATTTATTCCAAATCTTTTAGCTGTTTCAATTGCATTGGATGAACCAATTGAGTTTTCAATATATTTAAAAGTTGGTTTTAGATTATTCTGGTCAAATTCAACCGATGACAGCATAATATTATCATGCTGTTTGGCGTAAGCTTTTAGTTTGGAAAAGTGAGTTGTCGCAACAACATAAATATTTTTCCTACGAAAATATTCTAATACGGCACTGGCAAAAGCCTGACCTTCATTTGGATCAGTTGAACCACCTAACTCATCAAGAATAACCAAACTTCTAGTTGTCACTTTTTTACAGATGCTGGAAATATTACTTATATGTGATGAAAAAGATGATAAGTCAGCATTAATCGACTGACCATCACCAATATCATAAAATACATTGTCGAAAACAGGAATCTGAGCTTCTCTGGCTGGAAGTGGCATTGCTGATAAAAACATTACTGAGAATAGACCGATTACCTTTAATGAAACTGTTTTCCCACCTGTATTAGGACCAGTTATCAAGACAGTCTTAACTGGACTGATTATTCGATAGTCATTAGCCACAACTTTGGCAGGATCAATCAAAGGATGTCTGGCTTTTAATAAAATTAGATCTGCTGGGGATATCTCACCTACTGTAGCATCAACCTCCTTTGCCCATTGAGCCTTGGCAAATATGGCATCTAACAAGCCTAAGGTATTTACATTGGCCAAATAACCAGACCCGTCTTTTTTTACCAGTTGCGATAATTCAAATAATATTCTTGCGATTTCCTGTTTTTCATCTTCTATCAGCTGTAGAAGTTGATTATTTAATCCAATAAAGGCATTAGGTTCAATATAAGTTGCTCCTTTTGATGAAGAAGAACCATACAGTAAACCTTCAATGGAATTTTTATAGGTGTTTTTTACCAGAATAACACTTCTGCCATTTCTATAGGCAATAATATTATCCTGCAACATTGCTTGATTTTTACTGATAAACTCATTCAGTTTATTGGCAATGCTCTTCTGCAGATTTTTTGTTTTTCTTCTAATCGATGCTAGATCGCTTGAAGCATTATCATAGATATCTCCTGAATAGGAAATACATTTATTAATTGTTGCTGCTGTATTTTTAAAAGCAGTTAAAGAATCGGATAACTCCTTTATCAGGTTTTTATCGCCGTCACAATTGGAAACATATTTATTTATTTGAGTAATACCATAAGCTTGAGAAGCTATTCTTGTTAAATCCAACGGACTTAAGCTGACATCTTTCATTGCCAATGATACTTCCTTTGAAACATCATATATACCACCAAAAGGCATAGTACCATATGAAACTACCATGCCTATTGCCTGTTTTAACCTTCCGTTTTCTCTTTCAACAACCAGCTTATTAAAACTTGGTTGTAGTTGCTCTATAATCTGATGGCCTAAAGAGAAAGAAGTATACTTAGTTATTAATTGTTTTACTTCATCAAACTGTAAACCATCATATCTTTCGCTCATTTTATTCTCCTGGATTAATCAGTTTATTTAATTTATTTACATCTAGTCCATAGTTTATCAGAAATTGATAAATATCTTCACTTGAAATATTAGCCTTTTTTAACCATTCAATGATACTCTTGATATCTTCGGTATCTAAAGAAAGAGGATCTGAAATCATTTTTTGAATAGCCAGATTTTCTTTAAATGATTTTGACAGTATATTTGTTATCTTTTCAGTTACGGTATTTGTGTACTTTAAAACTGAATTATCAACAATATCTTTTCCATTGGTGAAAATAGCAGTATTAAGCAAAAATGTAATTAAAATAACAACAATAAAAGCAGGTATCAAAGCAAATATAGCACCTAATAGACTGTTGAATTGTTTAATTATCGGCAATTCTAAAACTACCTTAAATAGTGGTTTTATAATCGCAATAAGAATTAAACCAATAAAGAAAATGATTACAAACCAGACTAAAACATTAATCTTTTCATAAAATACATCAGCTAAAGACGTATCTTGAAAGGGAGCATACTTTTTCGGGAATATTTTAATTAAATCCGAAAAACCAGGTGCTAAAATCCAGCTCAAAAGCAGTACTGTTAAAATACCAATAGTTTTTATAACCTGCCATAAAAAGCCTCTTCTATAACCTAAAATGATTGATATAAGTAAAAATAAAATTACACCAACATTTATAAATAATACACTGTTACTAGATAATGTCATAAAAATCACTCCTTGTTTTATAAATTATATCATACCTGTAATAATTTGAAAATTTAACTTCTACATATTATTATATTGTTATGAAGACATATACTTTTACTGCAGATGAGAAAACTATCGATGAAATTACTTCTTATTTCAATAAAGAGGATTTTTCTTCACCTGGAGATTATATGCTTTATAAGATTTCTAGGAAAAATCTCTCAATTATTATTTATACTTCTAAAAAAGTTGTTTTTCAGGGAAAAGATGCTGATATTTATTTTGAGATGTTTAAACCAATAGAAAGTCTATTACTGCCCCAAGCTGGCAGTGATGAAGTAGGAACTGGTGATTTTTTCGGACCTATCTGTGTCTGCGCTTCCTACCTGGATGAAAAAAGCTATAATAAAATAAGTAATCTGAATTTGACGGATTCAAAAATGTTAACTGATGATTATATTCTAAAAACAGCTCCTTTTCTGATTAAAAATGTCAAACATTCATTACTCATTCTAAATAACGAAAAATATAATCAGGTTATAGATAATAACAATATGAATGAAATAAAAGCTAAAATGCACAATCAGGCTTATATTAATCTAAAAAAGAAACTAAAAAAATTGCCAGAACTTATTATTGTTGATGATTTCTGTGGCGAAGATAAATATTACCAGTATTTAAAAAATGAAGACACTGTTATCAGAAATATTCATTTCGAAACAAAAGCTGAAAGCAAGTATCTTTCTGTAGCTGTCGGTTCAATAATTTCAAGATATGCTTTTTTGATGAATTTAAAAAACCTCTCAGCTGAATATGAAATGGAAATACCTAAAGGAGCCAGTCTGACGGTTGATTATTTTGCCAGAAAGTTTGTCGAAAAATATGGTATCGCTGAATTAAAAAAGGTTGCTAAAATGAATTTTAAAAATGTTGAAAGAATTTAATCTTCCAACATTTTTTTTATTCTTATCAGCTTTGTTTCCAATTCTTTTTTATCAGGATGTTCATCATTTAAATTTTTGATAATATTTTTTATCTTTTTTTTCTGGCTATTGTAATAATCCACAAAAGTCTTTGTTTTTTCCTTTAGTAAGTATGGACCAAATAAAATCTGCTGTTCATTCAATTTCATTTTTCCATTTTCTATAACAAGTATTTCATAATATTTATACTCAAATATTATCTTTTCATCAATAATTCTAAAATCATTATTCATTAGCCATTCTCTTAAATCAGAAACATTATTATTTACCTGAACGATAATTTTTTTACATTCTCTAAAATAATCTATTGAATCCAGAACAATGTTTCTAACCGTTTTAAACCCCATGCCTGCTAAAACAGCAATATCAGTTTGAACAGTTATCTCTTTTAGACCATCAGATAAAACAAATAGAATATTATCATATTTTTCCAAGTTTTTTCTGGCATTGTTTAAAGGACCAATCTTATTATCACTGCAGATAATCAGATTTTTATTTCCGTTTTCTCTAGCCATCTGAGCCAAATATCCATGATCAGTACCAATATCGACAAAAGAATATTTATTATCAATTAAATTTGCTATTTCCTTAATTCTTTTACTTATCATAATCTTCCTTTAACAATTTTCTAATTTCTTCAATTGATTTATCATATCTTTTCTTTACAGCCTGTTTGCTGATACCTAACATATTCCCTATTTCTTCAAAGGTATGTTCTATTCCATCATCTATTCCTAAATACTTTTTTAATATAAACCTGTTTCTTTCATCTTTCAATTGCTCTATGATGTCACTGGCCATATCTATATGAATTGATTTAGATGTACTGTCATAATAATAATCAATCACACTTAGATTTTCATCATCATTACCATACTGTTCAAGCGGAACAAAAGTTAATTTCCTTTTTTTTATCTCTCTGATTTCATCTATAGTATATCCTGTATGTTTGGAAATCTCCTTATCAGAAACTGTTCGCTGATACTTATTTTCTAATCTAGAAATTTTATTTTCCAACTTATTTAATTCTTTATAATCATCTCTTGATATCTTTATTAAATTGTAATTGCTAAAAAATTCTATAATATATTTTCTAATACTGTAGGAAGCATAAGTTGAAAATCTATAACCTTTTTTATGATTAAAAGTCTTTAAAGCTTTCATCAGACCATAACTTCCCTGCTGAAATAACTCTTCCAGTAAATACGGATCATTAGTGTAGCTTCTGGCAATAAAATAAACATATTTTAAATTATGAAAAACTATTTTTTCAATTACTGACTTATCACCAGTTTTTAACTTTTCAAACAATCTATATTCTTCTTGTTTTTCCAAACTTACAACATTTCTAAAAAAATTGTGGTTGGCATAGTTGTAATGTTCCACAGTAAAATAATCATCCAATTCTTCTCTTGAACAATCGTTTATAGTTATCAAATCTGAAGATTTTATTTTTGAATAACTCATAGTGATATTCTAACACAAAAAGTATACTGGATTGCTCCAATATAATCTTTTCTATAATAAGTTTTTCTATATTTTATCTACAAAATCTTTCAAGCGATTGCTTTTAGAACGAGATCTCAGTTTTCTAATCGCTTTAGCTTCAATCTGTCTAATTCTTTCTCTTGTAACATTAAATTCTCTGCCAACTTCTTCCAATGTTCTGGTTTTACCATCAATTAGACCAAACCTTAACTCCAAAACTTTCTTTTCTCTATCGGTTAAAGTCGATAGGACAGCATTGATTTCATCTTTGAGCAACTCTCTGCTGGCATATTCCTCTGGTGAGATAGCTTGTTTGTCTTCAATGAAATCACCTAGATGAGAATCATCCTCTTCACCAATTGGTGATTCTAATGAAACTGGCTCTAAAGCAATTCTTTGAATTTCTCTTACTCTATCTGCGGTCATATTATTGCCCATTCTTTCAGCAATCTCTTCAGCTGTTGCTTCTCTGCCTAATTCCTGTACCAGTTGTCTGGAAATTCTTGTTAACTTATTAATCGTTTCAACCATATGAACAGGGATACGGATAGTTCTTGCCTGGTCAGCAATAGCTCTGGTTATAGCCTGTCTTATCCACCAGGTAGCATAGGTAGAGAACTTAAATCCCTTGGTATGGTCAAACTTTTCCACTGCTTTTACTAAACCCAGGTTTCCTTCCTGAATCAAATCTAAAAACAGCAGTCCCCTTCCGACATACTTTTTAGCTATAGCTACTACAAGACGCAGATTGGCAGTGATAAGTTCATCTTTTGCGACTTCATCACCTTCTTTTATTCTTGCGGCAATCTCTCTTTCTTCGTGAGCTTTTAATAGCGGCACTACTCCAATTTCTTTCAAATACATTTTTACAGGATCATTAGTTTTAATAGATGAAATATCTGCATAGACACGATATAGTTCTTTTTCATCATCATCTTCATCATCTAAATCTAAATCATCATCCAAATCGTCATCATCCAATTCTTCATCCAGGATAACTCCATTTTCTCTGGTCCATTGTAAAAAATCATCAATTTCATCTTCAGTCAGTTTTAGATGTTCGATTTCTTTCAATACTTCATCTTGCGTAATTTCTTCTTCAGCACTAGACTTTTGCATTAGTTCATTTTTAATTGTGTCTAAATCTTTCTTATTCGTCATTTAACTACCTCCTGTTTATTTAAATCCTTAAGTTTTCTTTGAAGTTCAGCATATTCAGCGATAACTCTCTTTTTCATATTTTCATCAGTATAATTTTCTGCTGCAGCTTTTAATTTTTCCAATTCTTTTTCAATCTCAGAAGATTTTATTTTTATTATTGAATCTCTTAAAAGCTGTTCATCTTCATTTTCACAATGAGTTTTATCAGATTCAATTTTACATATCAATGTTCTTATTTCATCATCATCTATTTCAGCTAGCAGATTACCTAAAGATATATACTGATTCTGATCATAGAAATTGATTATTAACTTGGTTATTTCATCCAATTGTCTGTCCGGTAAATATCCCAGTTCATTTTTATAAATATTAATATTATTAGCTGAAAACAATATTTGTTTGACAATTATGTTTTGAGCAATTTCAATTCCACTATGTAGTGATGATACAGGTCTTATAATCCTTTTAGTTTCTTTTTTTATTTCCTCTGTTTTTACGCCCGAAGATAATATCGATACAGGTAATTTTGTCAATTCGGATAATCTATTGATATAGACCTGTCTATCAAAATCATTTTTAACCTTTTTAATTTCTTCCATAACCTTAAAGGTATATTCTCTTTTGGCAGTATAATTTTCTAAATCATAAGACTTTTTGTAATATTCAAGGATAAACTCAATCCAGGTTTTTGGTTTTACAATCATCTCATTCAATCTGTCAATCCCATATTTAATGATGATTTCATCAGGATCGTATTCCGTATCATTATTCAAGACAATTACTTCAAAACCTTCCTGAAGACAATCCTTACCTGTCTTTAATATCGCTGATTGACCAGCCTTATCTCCATCAAAAGCCAGTAAAATCCTGTTGGTAAACTTTTTAATTGCTAGAAGCTGATTTTTTGTCGTATTTGTTCCTAAGGAACAGACGGTATTTTGATACCCTATTCTGTCAAAAGCAATAACATCCATTGGCCCTTCAGCCAGAATAACAAACTTTTTTTCTCTAATTTTTTCTTTAGCACGATGTAAATTAAATACAACATTACTTTTCCTATATATGGGAGTATCAGTTGAATTTATATATTTAATATCAACATTAGGATCAATACTTCTTGCTGTAAATCCTATCGGGTTTCCATTTATATCACTTATAGGTATCATAATACGGTTAAAGAAGACATCTCTTATTCCTTTATTGGTCAGTCTTGCCAGATTGGCAGTAATAATATCATTATCACTATATCCTTTTTTTGATAGAAAAGAATATAATTTATCATCCCTTGGATTATAACCTATTTGAAATCTCTCAATTAATTTATCATCAATATTTCTTCTATACAGGTAGCTTTTATAGGGTTCTCCCTCTTTTGACTTCAATTCATATTGACAGTAATTGACTGCTTCTCTGACTATCTTATGACTGATGGTTTCTACAAATGCATTAACTCTATTTTCGCCAAAATCATATTTATAGCCAATCATTTCCGCTACCAGTTTTACCGCTTCTATATAGCTAAGGTGTTTATATTTCATCACAAAACTGAATACATCACCAGAACTCTTATTTTCTGGTGGACAGGAAAAACATTTGAAAATTTGTTTATCTACAGAAATATGTAATGAAGGATTATTATCGTCATGAAAAGGACAATACGCCTGATAATTGTTGCCTTTTTTGACGATTGGAATAAAGTTGCCAATGATATCCTGTATTGGAGCTTTACTCTTAATCTCATTAATTACTTCTCTAGGTATTCTCATCTTTTCTCCTAATACTTTGTATATTCAGCAATATAGTTTTCTAAATCTTCAATCTTGATAACTTCCTGTTTCATCGTATCTCTATCTCTAACAGTAACAGTTCCATTTGGCTCTGTATCAAAGTCAACAGTAATACATAAAGGTGTACCGATAGCATCCTGTCTTCTATAACGTTTTCCTATAGATCCTGTTTCATCATAGACAACATCAAAAGATTTAGCCAGGTTTCTATAGATTTCAAAAGCCTGCTCTGATAATTTCTTACTTAATGGGAATATAGCTGCTTTAATAGGAGCCAGTGCAGGATGAAAATGCATAACTATTCTAACATCCTCTTTCTCTTCAGTACCAATATTCTCTTCATCATAAGCATCACAAATAAAAGCTAAAAATAATCTTTCAACACCTACTGATGGCTCCACACAATAAGGTATGTATCTTTCGTTTGTGAAAGGATCAAAATAAGTTAAATCTGCTTTTGAATGGTCCATATGCTGTTTCAGGTCATAATCTGTTCTGTTGGCAATACCCCAGACTTCACCCCAACCAAATGGAAATTTATATTCAATATCACAGGTACCTTTTGAATAGAAAGCCAGCTCTTCAGGTGTATGATCTCTAAAACGCATATTATCTTCTTTTAGACCTAAATCTTTCAGCCAGTCAAAGCAGAACTGTTTCCAATATGGATACCAATAATCATCCTCACCAGGAGTACAGAAAAACTCTAATTCCATCTGTTCAAATTCTCTGGTTCTAAAGATAAAGTTTCCTGGAGTAATTTCGTTTCTAAATGCTTTCCCAATCTGACCAATACCAAATGGCAATTTCTTTCTCATTGATCTTTGCACATTTCTGAAGTTTACAAACATTCCCTGCGCTGTTTCTGGACGCAGATAAATCGTGCTCTGATTATCTTCAACAACACCCTGGAAAGTTTTAAACATCAGATTAAATTTTCTAATATCGGTCCAATCCAATTGTCCACAGTTTGGACAGTTAATCTTGTTTTCATTTATATAATTAACCATGTCTTCATTTGACATCGATTCCACAACCACTTTGCCTTTCGCCTGGTTTTCAATTAACTGATCAGCTCTGTATCTAGTTTTACACTTCTTACAGTCAATTAAAGGGTCTGAAAAATTCGCTACGTGTCCTGTAGCTACCCATACTTCCGGATTCATTAAAATAGCTGCCTGAATTCCTTCATTATTGACATCTTCCTGAATAAATTTTTTCCACCAGGCATTTTTTATATTTTTCTTTAGATTCTGTCCCAATGGACCATAATCCCAAGTATTTGATAATCCACCATAAATTTCAGAGCCCTGAAAGACAAAACCTGAAGTTCTCAGGTGATTAACAATTTGTTCAAATGTATATTTAGACATAAATATTACCTCTTTTCTATTCTTCCATACTAATGTATACTTTTATTTTTCACAAAAGTAAACCTATTTATTTAAATTTACTAAACTTTGATAACTTTTAAGATAAATACCGGAAAAATTAATCAAAATTTCTATTAACATATTGGTTAATTTAAAATCATTTAAATTAAGTGTTATAAGTTTATCATAAACATCAAAAGATGCTTTATTGATTACTCTAAATTTTTTTAGATATTCCAATTCAAATATTTCATCATTAAATTCTCTATTACAATAGCTGCAGATAAATCCTCCTTCACTAATGGAAATTGATTCAATACTATCTGTTCTTCCACAGTTGACACAGCCATCTACAAAAGGAGCAATACCTAAAATATTCAGCATTGTTACTAGATAAACATTTAAAACCAAATATTGCTGATTTTCATCATTTAATAAAGTCAATGTTTCAAACAATAAATCATAGACATTTTCTTCAACGGCATCAGCTGTTTCACAAATAACTGAAGCTATGGCTATTTTTTCATAATCAGTTTTAATATTGCTGAACTGATTTATTAAATTAGCACTTTTAAGTATTTGAATTGATTTGTTGGGATTATAGTCAAATAAAAAATTACTATGATCAAAAAGCTGAGTAGCATAGACATTTTTACTGGTTATTTTTTTATATCCTTTGACATATAGGGCAACTTTTCCAAATTCTTTAGTTATGATTGTTACTATTGCATCATTTTCTTTGTACTCTATTGAATTTATTACTATTCCTTTAATTAGATCATTCATTTATTTATCCCAATATCCAAATTCTTTAAGTTGGTGATTTTTATTTCGCCAATTTTCTTCAACAGATACAAATAATTCTAAAAAAACTTTACTTTGCATTCTCAATTCTAACTCTTCCCTGGCAAAAGTTCCTATTTTTTTAATCATCATGCCTTGTTTTCCAACAATAATTTTCTTTTGACTATCCCTTTCACATACTATCTTTGCGTTAATAATGATTAAATCCTTTTTAGTTTCTATTTTCTCAATTACTACCGCTATAGAATGAGGAATTTCTTCTGAGGTATTGATTAAAACTTTTTCTCTTATTATTTCAGCTATCATAAACTCTTCAGGATAATCCGAAATCATATCTGTTGGATAATATTGAATATCATCTTTAAGATATTTCTTTATTGTAGTTATTAATTCATCAACATTTTTGTTTCTTAAAGCACTTAAAGGTATAATTTCATCATAATCATTTGTATCGATGTCGTGTAAAAATTCAATCAACTCTCTGGTTGTTAGTTTATCTATTTTATTTATTATTAATAGTTTAGGTTTATCAATCAGCTGGATATTTTCAGCAATAATCTGATCACTTTTTCCATAACCTTTTGTAGCATCAATTAAAAATAAAATAATATCAGCATCTCTAGCTGCACTATAGGCACTTTGAACCATTACCTGATTTAATTTTGATTTAGGTTTATGAATTCCGGGAGTATCAATAAAGACAATTTGAGAATCATCAGTTGTCAAAATACCTCTGATATTATCTCTTGTAGTCTGCGGCTTAGGTGTAGCTATGGCAATTTTTTTAGCTAGAATTGTATTTAATAATGTGCTTTTTCCAACATTGGGTTTTCCTATCAAGGCTACAAATCCACTTTTAAAACTCATATTATTTTAAATCCTCCTCTGTAAACTGCATAGGTAACAATTCAGCAATGTCAGTTACCAAACTTTCATTTTTGTTAGCTAAAATAATTGGGGTATCCTGATTTAATAATTCACATAAAACCTGACGGCAGATTCCGCAAGGAGAACCTAATCTTTTACCATGGCTGACAATACATAAAGCTTCAATATCATTCTTTCTATAGCCATTACTATAAGCGGCAAAAACAGCATTTCTTTCAGCACAGATAGTAGCTCCATATGAAGCATTTTCAATATTGGCACCTAGAAAATAGTTGCCATCTTTACACAGACAGCAGGCACCTACTTTATAGTTGGAGTACTGACAATAGGCATTTTCAGAAGCTTTAAAAGCTAATTTTATTAAACTTTCTTTATCCATAAATTCTTCCTACCTTTCTTCTCTAGGCACGATGTCATCAAGAATAAGTTTTTGATATCTAATCATCTCTTGTTCCTCACTTTTGTTTAAATGATTAAAACCGCATAAATGCAATAGTCCATGAGTAAACAAAAAACATATTTCTCTTCTTTCGCTATGGTTATATTCCTGGGCTTGTCTTTGAGCAGCTTCAATATTAATAAAAATATCTCCTAACTCAATATCATAAAAATCGCTATCATCCTGATAATCATTTAAGGCAAAGGAGATAACATCAGTGCTTCTGTCAACATTACGATACTGTCTATTGATTTCACGCATTCTTTTATCTAAGGTAAAAATAACACTTAAACAGATATCTTCATTTAAATCCAATACTTCAATTGCTTTTGAAACGATATTTTCAAAATCTTTACGATAATTGACATAACCTTTTCTTTTAGTTCTATTAATAACATTCAGTTCCATAATTATCCCAGTTCTACCTTATCATATGCATCAATTATCTTTTGTACTACCGGATGTCTTACCACATCTTTGTTACTCATATATACTACTTCTATTTCATTAATATCTTTGATTATTTTTATCGCTTCAATCAGACCACTTTTTTTAGGTTTTGGTAAATCTATCTGAGTAATATCACCTGTGATAATCATTTTAGAATTGAAACCTAAACGAGTCATAAACATTTTTATCTGACTAGGAACGGTATTTTGAGCTTCATCAAGAATAATACAGGCATCATTTAATGTTCTACCTCTCATATAAGCCAAGGGAGCAATTTCCAAAATGCTTTTTTCTATTAATTTGGCAGTGTTTTCCGCTGAGATTAAAGAATCAAAAGAATCATAAATTGGTCTTAAGTATGGATCAACCTTTTCTTTTAAATCTCCTGGTAAAAAACCTAATGATTCACCTGATTCAACAACAGGTCTGGTAATAATAATCTTATTTACCTCGCCTTTCTTTAGAAGATTGTAGGCATAAACAACCGCCAAAAAAGTTTTGCCAGTACCAGCTGGTCCAACAGCAACAGTTATTACATTATTTTCAAAGGCTTCATATAATTCATTTTGACCTTTGGTTCTTAAGTAAAACTTTTTCAAGCCAACACCATTGGCGATAAATTTTTTATAATAATTATCATTCAAGATACCATTAACATCCTGACTGTCAATAAAACCACTTGTTTCACATTCTGATATTAATGCTTCAAATACTTTTTTTAAGATTTTAACTTTTGTCTTGTCATCACAATAAACAGTAGAACCTTTAACTTCTATGTTTATATTATAAAAATTTTCCATTAATCGAATGTTTCTGTCTTCGTCTCCTAAAATCATTGATAATGTATCATGATCAAGGTTATTTAAATCACATACAATATTATCCAATAGCTACTACCTCCAATATATTAATTATATTACAAAAAAAGTGGTTTAAACCACTATTTCTTTCTAGCCTTTCTTGCAGCCTCTTGTTTCAACTTGCGTTTAACGCCTGGTTTAACATAGTATTCTCTTTTACGAGCTTCAGCAAGGGTACCATTACGAGATACTTGTCTTTTAAAACGACGTAAAGCATCATCGAGCTGTTCGTTGTCTTTAACTACTACTTTTGCCATGTTCTACCCTCCCTTCTGAAATGTATAAACCTTAATTATTATAAATCATATAATTTTACTTTGCAATGGTGAATGTGAAATTATGTGAGTAAAAATTTCACAATTATTTCATAAGTAAAATCAATAATGGAAGTTTTGTTACTGCTGAATTTCTTCCATTATTTTGACACCAGCTGAACATCCTAATCTATCAGCACCCGCATCAATCATCATTTTTGCATCAACTAAACTTCTTATCCCACCAGCTGCTTTAACTAAACTTTGGTCTTTTACTGTTTCTTTCATCAGTCTGACATCTTCAACAGTTGCTCCTGATGTTGAAAAACCGGTAGAAGTTTTTACAAAATGAGCTTTTGCATTCAGTGAACATTTACAAGCTTCTATTTTTTCTTCATCAGTCAATAGACAAGTTTCAATAATTACTTTAACAACATTACCTTGTGCTGCTTCTACAACTGCCCTAATATCTTCTTCAACATATTTCCAGTTACCTTCTTTTGCAGCCCCAATATTGATTACCATATCAATTTCTGTTGCCCCATCTTTTATGGCCTGCTCTGTTTCAAAAGCTTTAGATACTGTTGCCATTGCCCCCAGTGGAAATCCTACCACACAGCAGACCTTGACATCGGTGTCTTTTAAAATTTCTTTTGCCAGTGGAACATAACAAGTATTGACACATACAGAAGCAAAATCATATTTTTTTGCCTCTAAACATAATTCAGTAATCTGTTTGGTTGTTGCTGTTGCCTTTAGCAATGTGTGATCAATGTATTTGTTAATTTTCATGACTATTATCTCCTTTAATATATTTATTCAGTATATCGATAGCTGCATTGTCATCACCCATCCAGTATACTTTTCCATCTCCTATTTTAAAATATTGTTCAGCCGCTTTACCTAGGATACAGACTGTATCTCCTTCATTGGCCAATTCAATTCCCTGCCTGATAGCATCATATCTATCCTCTATATAAACCCAGGAATTTTTGGTAATTCCTCCAGCTATCTCTTTGCAGATTTCATATGGATCTTCCCAGTGATCATCCTCAGCACTTAAAATTAGAACATCACTATTATCATCAGCAATTTTACCAATCATTGGTCTTTTCTTATAATCTCTGGCACCATGAGCTCCAAAAACAGTTATAATTCTTTTACCTTTTTCGGTTATAGAATTTATATACTCATATATTTTTTCATATCCATCAGGAGTGTGAGCATAATCAACAATTACATTGAAATTTTGTCCACAATCAATTATTTGAACTCTACCCATAACCTGTGGAATTGTAGCTAAATATGGCAGTAGATCTTCAATGTCATATCCTGCTTCAGATAATGTCGCCAGTACCGCTAAAAGGTTGGAAACATTAAACTCAGCAACTAAATTCGTATTGATATGATAAGTTTTTCCTTTACAGACAAAGTCAAATTCCGTATGATCCTTGAATAATTTTACATTATCAGCCTTATAATCAGCCTCATTGTGAATTCCAAAAGTCACAGTTTTACATTTAGCTGCCTTGATTATTCTATTAGCATAGTTATCGTCAATGTTGATGATACCTGTCTGTTCTGGCCCAACAATTTTAAACATCTTTTCTTTAGCTAAATAATAGTTTTCCATTGTACCATGGTAATCTAAATGGTCATGGGTAAGATTGGTAAAAATTACATAATCAAATTTTACCGCATCAATTCTTCTTAAATCTAACCCCTGTGAAGATACTTCAACCGAAACATCACGACAGCCAAAATCATAAATTTCCTTCAACATTTTATGTAAAACTTCGACATCTGGTGTCGTTAAAAAGGTATCATTAACTGTATCATCCCACATGTAGCCCATAGTTCCAATATAACCGCATTTTTTAAATCTTGATATCAGATACCTGATAATCCAGGCAACAGTACTTTTTCCATTGGTACCAGTTACACCATAAACTGTCATATCACTTGTTACATCGCCATAGTAGGCACAAACAAATTGATTTAAAGCTGTCAAAGTATCATCTACCTTTAAATAGGTGATTCCTTCATAATACTTGTCCAATTCTTTAGAATGAACAATACAGATTGCCCCATTTTCAATAGCTTGAGCGATAAAATTATGCCCATCATTAACCAATCCTACAATGCAGAAAAAGATGGCTTCTTCCATCTTTACTCTAGAATCAGTCATAATAGCCTTAATTTCTATATCTGGCGCATTTTCAAAAATACTACTAATAACCATATGCTCCCCTTAAACAATATTACCCCTTAAGATGTTTCCTTCGCCCTTTTCAACATAAACGTCTTTAAATTGATTTGTATAATCCGTTTCAGTAACTGTTTCTACTAATATATACTGACTGCAATGACCGCTGGAAACTCCATTTTTATGCCTTTCAAATAAGACAGTCAAGGTTTTCCCCTCAAAACCCTTAACATATTTATTATATAATCTATCACTTATATTAGTCAAACAGCCTACTCTTTGTTTTTTTGTTGTTTCATCGACCTGCTCTTTTATTTCAAAATTGGCGGTTCCTTTTTTTCTGGCATAAGGAAAAATATGTAGAAATGATAGTTGACACTTTTCTACAAACTCTTTTGTCTTATTAAAATCTTCATCAGTTTCTGTTGGCAGACCAACAATTATGTCGCTAGAAATAGATATATCATTTATCTTGCTTTTTATTTCAGATATTCTTTTAAAATACTCTTCTGTTGTATAGGGACGATTATTGAGCTTTAACAGTCTATCTACACCTGCCTGTAAAGGAATATGAAGATGTCTGGCAATCTTGTCATTTTTCAACATCAGATCTATCAGTTTATCACTTACTTCAGTTATTTCAATTGAAGAAATTCTCAGTCTGTTCAGTGACTTTACTTCAATTAATATTCTTTCTATTAAATCAGCCAGATCTAAACCTTTATCATTCCATCTTCCAGTATGTATTCCTGTTAATACCAGCTCCTTATGACCAGCCAGGGTTAACTGCTGGGCCTGCTTAATTATACTTTCAGCATCTAAACATCTTTCATTGCCTCTGGCATAAGGGATAATGCAGTAACTGCAGAACTGGTTACAGCCATCCTGAATTTTCAGATAGGCTCTAGTCTGATTAAAGTTTCTAATAAACATTTCCTCAAATTCAGTTTTTTTAAATTCTTCAACGATATTTATTTTTTTTCTATCCACCAAAAACTGCTCTATCAGCTCTGGCAGTTTCGTTTTATCTTTTGAACCAATCAGAATATCACAGCAATCAAAAGCATCTACAGTATCAACTTCCATTTGAACATAGCATCCAACAGCAACAATAACCGCATCAGGATTCTGTTTTCTTGCTTTTCGAATCATTTGTCTGCTCTTTGAAGAAGCCGTATTAGTTACGGTACAGCTGTTTATCACATAAATATCAGCGAACTCTTTAAAATCAACCTGCTGATATTTTTCTTCTAACTTCAGAGCATACCAATTGGCTTCAAAGTTATTGACTTTACATCCTAGATTACATATTGCAAATTTCATAAACTGTTCCTTTTAGCATCAATTACTGCCAACACATATAATCCAGCTGTTTCTGCTCTTAATATCCTTTTACCTAAACTGACACAGATAAAATTTAAATTCTTAAGATATTCAATTTCATCATCAGAAAATCCACCTTCAGGACCAATAACAAAAGTGATAGATTTATCATCAATTACATCAGATAAATAAATATCCTTTTCATCTTCATAGCCAACAATGT
The DNA here is from genome assembly GCA_964449115.1 of uncultured Erysipelotrichaceae bacterium. Classification (GTDB taxonomy): domain Bacteria; phylum Bacillota_I; class Bacilli_A; order Erysipelotrichales; family Erysipelotrichaceae; genus UBA1783. The sequence goes on from CAYUXW010000002.1 coordinate 19,969, forward strand.
TATTATCTGATAAAAATTTATCTATGTCTTTTAATTTTACTGGTTTTAAAACCTCACATTTACTTGTACGGTTAGACTGCTGACAGGCCTCTAGAGTTATTTTATTCCATCTTTCGACTCTTTTATCCAATCTTTCTTCATCTACTTTAAAAATTGTACGATTGGTTATCAAGGGAACAATTTTTGTAGCCCCTAATTCAGCTGCTTTTTGTAATAGATAATCCCATTTATCTTTTTTTATCAAAGCAGCGCCGTAGATTATTTCAGCTTCTTCCAAATCCTGATTAATTCTTTTTAAAACTCTTGCTGAAACCTTTGAATCAACAATAATTTCTACTAAAAAGACATTGTTATCAACATCAACAACTCTTATGACATCAGCAGTTTTCATTCTTAAAACTGTTTTAATATGATGAGATTGCTTGTCATCAAAGTAAAATGTTTCATCAGGATTTATCTTTTTATCAACAAAATACTGTCTCATTATTCACTGCTTCCTTCATTGGCCATTTTCTTTAAGGTTTTTATTTCATGTGGTTTTAAACGACGATAAGAACCCATTGCTAAATTATCATCTTTCAGACAACCATACTGTGTTCTATGCAGTTTGGAAACAATCGCTCCTACCGCTTCAATCATTCTTCTTATCTGTCTATTTCTACCTTCAAAGATAGTCATTTCCAAAACACATCTATTAGTTTTAAGATCATAGGAAGTCATACTTACCTTTGCCGGTAAAGTTTTAATTCCATCATCCAGTCTGATACCACCTTGAAGTTTCATCAAATCTTTATTGTCTAAAATACCCTTTACAGTAACGCGATAGGTCTTGGGAATTTGAAATTTTGGATGAGCCAGCATCTGAGCAAAATCGCCATCATTTGTTAAAATCAGCATTCCTGTTGAATCATAATCTAATCTTCCAATAGGAAAAATACGTTGCTGACAGTCAATTAAATCAGTAACTTTATTTCTGTTATGCTCATCACTTACAGTACAGACATATTTTCTAGGTTTATTTAATAAAAAATAGACCAATTCTTCTTTTTCAATAATTTTTCCATCAACAGAAACAACATCCTTATTGGATACCTGAGTACCTAAAGTTGTACAAACTACACCATTTACTTTAACCTTACCCTGTAAAATTAATTCCTCAGCTTTTCTTCTTGAAGCTATTCCTGCTTTAGCAATTACTTTTTGTAGTCTTTCCATTAGTAGAACAACTCCCCTTCTTCAGTTACATTCTGGTACTCTGGCAATTCTGGCAATTCGCTTAATGATGTGAGGGAAAAAATATCCATAAATTCTTCCGTTACTTCGTATAAAAAAGGCTTGCCGATAGTATCTAGTCTGCCAGCTTCTCTAATTAAATTTTTAGCAAGCAGTCTGCGAATCATCATATCGCAACTTACTCCCCTGATTTCTTCAATCTCAACTCTTGTAACAGGTTGCTTATAGGCAATGATAGCCAGTGTTTCCAAAGCTGCCTGAGAAAACTGTTTGTTTGAAGAATCTTCAAACAATTTTTGACAATAATCATGCGCTACAGCTTTGGTAATTAACTTATATCTTTTCCCATAACGAACCATTTCGATGCCTCTAGATTCATCACTGTTAAATTCCATAATATAGTTATCCATCATTTCTGACAGCGTTTCTTCATTGATAACTAAAACTTCCGATAATTGTGACAAGCTGACCCCCTCATCACCACTTACGAATAATATTCCTTCTATAATCGGTCTTAAATCACTCATAATTACACCTTCTTAAAATATACTTCATCATCTTTTACAGTAAAAGATAAAACATTTTCATTTACTAAATCCAGGATTGCTAAAAAATTTATAACTACTTCATACAAGTCGCGGCAGTCATACATAGTATTGCTTAAGGTGAATATTTCATTAAACTTCTTAATATTACTTTTTAACTGTTTTTTCCTATCATCAATACTGATTCTCTTTTGCGTTATATTGACTTCATAGGGCTGCGCAAGCTGAAATCTTTTTAAACATCTATTCATAGCCTTAATTAGTTCATAGGCACTGGTACTCTCATAGTTTTCACTTACATCAATCCACTGATTAACTATCTCAGATTGTGGTTTATCAAATTTTAAACTTCTTTCCTGATATAAATCATCAAGTACCGCTGATACTTCCTTATATTTTTTGTATTCAATTAAACGGTTAACTAAATCAACTTCCTGTTGTTGCTGATAATTATCACCCAGCTCTGCCTCTACATTTGGAAGAAGCTTTTTACTTTTGTATTCAATTAACGTTGCCAGTTCTACTAAATATTCACTGGCAATATCCAATCTCATACTTTCCATAGCATGAAGGTATTCAATATACTGAGCAGTTAGAATATTTACATCCAAATCAAAAAGATCTAATTCTTTTTCCTTGATTAGATGAAGCATCAGATCTAATGGACCTTCAAACTGTTCAATCGTAACAAAAAACTCCATACTATTACTCACCTTTTAAAGTATATCATAAAAAAATCACTTATAAAAGAAATCAATAAAGTAGTATCAAGACATAAAAAAAGTGTATGTTTTTTTATTCCATACACTTTTATTTGCTTTATTTACTTAAGTAATCGTCGATTCCCTGAGCAGCTACTTTACCAGCTCCCATAGCAGAGATAACAGTTGCAGCACCGGTAACAACATCCCCACCAGCATAAACGCCTTCTCTGCTTGTCAGGTTTTCTTCATTAACGATGATTCCACCCCATCTGTTAACTTCCAAGCCTTCAGTAGTGTCTTTAATTAACGGATTTGGTGAAGTTCCAATAGCCATGATAACTGTATCTACATCCAGTACAAACTCACTGCCTTCAATAGCAACAGGTCTTCTTCTACCATTTTCATCTGGCTCACCTAACTGCATCTTGATACATTTGATAGCTTCAACACAGCCATTTTTAGGATCTCTTGGATTATCTGGGTTATTATAACCTAGAATTTCTACTGGATTGTTTAATAATCTGAAATCAATACCTTCTTCAATAGCGTGTTCAACTTCTTCTGCTCTAGCAGGAAGTTCTTCCATTGAACGACGATAGACAATATAAACTTTTTCTGCTCCTAATCTTAAAGCGGTTCTTGCAGCATCCATTGCGACGTTACCACCACCAACTACAGCAACTTTTCCACCTTTAGAAATAGGAGTATCAGCTTCTTCACTATAAGCTTTCATCAAATTGGCTCTAGTCAGGTATTCATTTGCTGAATAGACACCCTTTAAACCTTCTCCAGGAATATTCATAAAGTTAGGCAAACCAGCACCTGAACCGATAAATACCGCATCAAATTTCATTTCATCCAGCAGTTCATCAATAGTTAATGTTTTTCCAATAACAACGTTAGTTTCAACCTTAACACCTAACTGTTTTAAAACTTCAACTTCTTGAGTTACGATATCGATTGGCAATCTGAATTCAGGAATACCATAGACAAGAACTCCACCAGCCATATGTAATGCTTCATAAACAGTTACATCATAACCTTTTTTAGCCAGATCACCAGCACAGGTTAAACCTGCAGGTCCTGAACCAACAACAGCAACTTTCTTACCATTTAATTTTGGTTTAGCAGGAACATCTTTTGCATTTTTTAGATGATAATCAGCAACAAAGCGCTCTAATCTACCAATAGCAACTGGTTCAAATCTAATTCCTAATGTACATTTACCTTCACACTGCGTTTCCTGAGGACATACACGTCCACAAACCGCTGGCAATGATGAAGATTCAGCAATTATCTGATATGCACCTTCAAAATCTCTTTCTTGAACTTTCATTATAAATTCAGGAATCTGAATATTTACTGGGCAGGCAGCAACACAAGGTTTGTTTCTGCAGTTAATACATCTTTCCGCCTCAGCTACAGCAGCTTCTTCAGAATAACCTAAAGCTACTTCTTCAAAATTAGTGCTTCTTAATTTAGCATCTAATACCGGCATTGGATTTTTATTAGGAATAATTGCCATGACTACTGAACCTCCTTTTTAAATAAGTTACATGTTTCTTCATAAGCATGTTTTTCAAAATCTGCATACATTCTTGAACGTGACATTGCTTCATCAAAATCAACTTCATAACCATCGAAATCAGGTCCATCAACACAAGCGAATTTAGTAACTCTCTTACCATCTTGATTAAGCGTTAATCTACATCCACCACACATTCCAGTACCATCAATCATGATTGGATTCATACTTACAGTACAAGGAATATTATATTGTTTAGCTGTCTCAACAACAAACTTCATCATAATAATTGGTCCAATAGTAATAATCTTATCGAATTTTTCCCCTGCTTCCAACATTTCTTTTAATGGTGCAGTAACATTACCATGATAACCATAACTACCATCATCAGTAGTAACAATTAATTTATCTGAACAAGCTTCAAACTCATCTTCTAAAATAACGATTTCTTTATTTCTAAAGCCGATAATACTTGTTACATGAGCTCCCATATCATACAAAGCCTCAGCTGTAGGTAAAGCGATTGCACATCCAACTCCACCACCAACAATACATACCTTCTCTAAGCCTTCCAATTCACTTGGGGTACCAAGTGGACCAACAAAGTCTTGAATATATTCGCCTTCCATAACATGATTAAGTTTTTCTGTAGTTCCACCGACTACCTGGAAAATAATCTTGACTGTTCCTTCATCTGGTTTTGTTCCAGCCACAGTTAATGGAATTCTTTCACCTAATTCATCAACTCTTAAGATGATAAATTGACCAGGTTTAGCTTTATTAGCAACTAAAGGCGCTAAAACTTCAAGCTGTGTTACTGAATTGTTTAATTCTTTTCTTGACACAATTTTGTACATAAGTTCCTCCTATTTTATTTAAAATACTTTTAAACCTCACTTCATTAATTATAATACAAACAAACAATGTAGTAAAGACAACAATAATTTTAAATTTAAATTGACAACAATAATTTTAAATTTAAATTGACAACAATAATTTTAAATTTAAATTGTTTTATATCAAATAAATTTAAAAAGCGATGATTTTAATCTATCGCTTTTTTAGGTTTTTATGCCCAAGGGTCATCTTTAACAGGAATTCTTATGTCAGGCCATAAATAACATTCCCACAGAAAGTATTGATCTCCTTTTTTTCTCAATTGTACTTTTCTATCGCTATCAGCTCCACTTGAAGTAATAAATAATGTTACATATCCCTGTTGATCATAAGAATATGGATTATCTCTGACCGTGACTGAATAAGGAACATCTGGAGTATAGTTATTTTGTGGAGAAGTTCCATTAAAGTAACTTCTAGCAACATACTCCTTTCCCTTTAATCTGTCATCAATGAACTGTCTTTGATATTTACTTACCTCATTAGGACCATTTAAATAGTCATACATCTTTATCATCTCTTCCACATCATTTTCATAAGCAGCCAGTACCAATACAACCAAGCTGGCTACTTCATATTCATCCTTTAAATCTGAAAGAGCTTTTAATTCCTCAACATTTTGAGGTAATTTATCATAAGTAAAAGTTTTTTCCATTATAGTCTTCTGCCTCCTCCGCCATGGCTTCTTCCAGAACTGGATGTGTGGGTGCTAGAGCCACCTCTATATCCTCCACCACTGCTGCTGCTAGATGTTTCTCTTGGACGAACAGTAGCAGATGTTCTAGAAAATAAATATAAATCTCTGTGACTAGATAAGTTGAAAGAACCAGGTCTTGCATAATCCTTAGCTTCACGCTTTTTGTAAACGCTCTTGTTTTTACCTTTCAGTATAGTCGTTCCAATTAAAGCTGCAACTCCACCTGCGCCAGCTGATATGCCAGCTGATTTAGCTGCTTCAACTGCTGGATTTGGTGGTTCTGGCTCTGGTTCAGGTTCTGGATCAGGATAGTATATATCATACGGTTCACCATTATTAGCCAGTTCAATCAATTCATCACATCTATTGACATAGGCTTTCAAACCACTGAACCAGTCATAACCATCATCATAATTTTCAACAAGAACATCAATTAAATGTTCAATACCATAGTCTGAATAGCAGTAAATACCATATCCAGAAGTAGAGATATACACAAAATATCCCTCTTCATCTTTACCGACTAATAGCAAACTTCCCGAATAGTCTTCTCCCATACCATAACCATTGTAATCATAATAATCATCGGCTTCATTTTGCATATTATCGTAGGTAAATACATCAGAAATAACAATTACTACATCAACATTTTGTCTTTCAGAAATTTCATCACATAATTGTTCCAGCTCTTGTTTTTCACTTTCGCTCAAAAGTCCCATTTCATCGATTACTCGATCTGGATGTTCAGCTTTTAAAATGGTAAAGGCTGGTAAAAAAGTTAAGGTAATAATAAATGCTATTAATAAAAATTTAATAAATCTTTTCATCTTACTACCCTCCTATTTCAACATCTGGATAATGTAAGCTATTGCAGATACTACGATAAAGATAATACCAAAATATTTAGCATAGGCTCCTTTATCAATAGGTAAATCACCTACCATTTTTCCAGTTTGACCATTCATCGCAAAGGTAAATTTCTCACCTTTATAAGTTGTATTTAAAATGTAAACAGGTAATAGACAATACTTGACTGTATGGTTGTTTAATCCCATATTCATACTCTCTAAAGCAATACTGTCATATCCTCTAACAGTAGAAGCTAAAGCTGTTTCAGCACTGTTTCTAATACGCTGATTAGCTTGCTCTTTACTATCTTCTGAAGAAATATCATATTTATCTGCCAGGTAACCAGCCAAATAAGCTGTTTTGAAATCAACTGCTTCACTTACATCAAAAGGTTCAATTGATTCCATCAAAGCATTATCAATATTTGTTGAACCATCTACAGGTACGTTATCAAAACCTATTTCACCTTGTCTAAAAATTGAATAATAACTTGTTTCGGTGTAAATAAAGTCAGAATCAGACCAGCTTCTTGTTCGAGTAGCTCTGTATCTGGCTGCCATATCAACTTCTGCATCATATAGCCAAAACGGAACATATATTCCTTTTAACTCATTGATACGATTTTCATCTTTAAAGTATTTTGGCAATAATGGCTTACCTTTTAAATGGTTTCTATACGCTTCTTTTGCCTGTTTTTCTTCAATCTTAAACGGAACCACCAAATCAGGTTTTAAAATACCACTGAACTTCTGTGGAACAATGACTGGATTTCCACAATATGGACATCTTGTCGCCCCTGTATTTACATCAGCAATAATTTCTCCACCACAACTATCACAGACATAATGACGCAATTTTGACTGTTCTTCTTCAGTCCAATCTAAACCCGGTTTGTCTAACCAATTCAATTTTTCTTCAACCGTCTTTTTTAAATCTTCGTCATATCCTTGCAAGGTGTCAATCTCAAATTCTGAACCACAATATGGACATTTTAGATTTCCACTTGTTACATCATAATTAATTGGACCACCACAACTTGGACACTTATATTGTTTTATATTACTCATAAGTAACCTCCGTTGCATATAAACCAGCTAAATGCTTTAAAAACTCATACAATTTTTCAAAATGTAACGAAGCATCTTTGTACTTTTCATTTTCAAAAAATAAAGTAATTTTGTATTCTGTTTTATCCGCCACAAAAAACCAGTTTATCTTTTCCTTATATTTAAGTACTTCTTCTGTAATATTGTTGACTTTAAGTATCTCAATAAGCTGATCAAAGTATTTATCTTCAATCGGCACATCTTTACACGATACTCTAGTATCGTTGTAACTTTCTTTATCTATTGAACAATCACAACTGAACAATGTTTTATCCTCTTGCACATATATTTTAAAATTATAAGAATAACTAAATGCCATATGTGTGCATGAAACACTTAGGCCAACAACATCCTCATCAGTAACATTAGGCTCTTTTTGGCAAGCCGACATATTAAAAAGTATCAGCATTGCCAAAAAACCACCTAATAATTTTTTCATCACCTAAAACTTCTTTCCACATTGTGGACAGAACTTTGCAGTTTTTCCATCTTCAAATTTATACCCACAATCAGGACAGAACTTAGGACCCATAACTGGTTTCTGAGTTCCACACTGCATGCAGAAATTTGAAGTATTGGCTGTTCCGCAATTAGGACAATACCAATTGCCATCAGCAGCAGGTACCTTATTACCTGTAATAGCACTGATTACCTGTCCTGCTAAATTGGCAAAATCTTCAAACGACAGATTGCTCTTGTCTACATCTGTTCTTTTCCCAGTTAAAACCTCTGAAATATCTCCTAGAATCTTTTCTTTTTCTTTAAATTCTTTTGAATTAGGATCAGTTGGTTTCAAACCAGTTAAAGAGAAATTGATTTCTTCAATATATGGATGATTTAAAACTATTTCAACTTCAAAATCATATTCATACTTGTATTTTGGCGGATTAAATGAAATACTTTTACCTTCTTGGTCAATATCATATATTTCATCTTTATCCTCATCAATTCTGGTATTAAAAGCGATAATACTGCTTAAATCAATGATGTCACAGTTTTCCTTAATATAGTCGTTTGTTCTTGAAACAATGAATTTTCCCTTATTGGCATCAACATATACTTTAGGTCCTTTTCCTGCAACTTTGGTCGCATTAAACGACAGCAGTTCTCTTGCATTTCTTTCTCTATAGGCAAGTTGTTCCTTAATATCGTTTAAGCTGGTTTTTCTTCTGCCTGTGAAGTATGGAGAAAGTTTGTTATTGCAATCCTTACAAATTGTTCCATCATCAACTTTTCTTCCACCAAGAAGCTTAATCTGATTCCCACAGGCTCCACAATACTTCTTATCAAATAATCCCATTTAAAACCTCCTATTCAGGTTTTTTACCGCCACAATTAGAACAGAAGTTACCATCATTTACCTTACCACAGCTACAAGTCCAGCCGTTTTCTACTTCTTTCTTTCCGCCTTTAAATAAGCCTGCCAAACCTTCTGCAACGCCGCCAAGAGCTCCCATGCCAATAACTCCAGTCATAGTTCCGCCTGGATTTTTAGCAGCATCTTTCATAGCTTCAACCATTGCGCCTCTTGCCAGACCTTCATTAGCATATCTGCTTTCAAGCTGAGCATCTTTAATAGCTTTAGCATCTTCTTCTGGTAATGTAACTGTTGAAATTGCCACATTTACAACTTCTAGACCCCTTAACTGGCTCCATTTTGTTGATAATGCCTGATTTAGATATTGTTCTAACTCTAAATTATGATTGACAATTTCGTTAGGTCTTAATTCTAAAGCACTTAATTTGCCAACAGCAGGCTGTAAAGCTGATAAGAATTCACTCTTTAGCTGATTATCGATTTCAGCTCTTGTGAAAACATTAGCAACATTTCCTGTTACATTTGTATAAAATAATACTGGGTCAGCAATTCTATAAGAATATACTCCCGCCATTCTGATAGATACATCTAAATCCAAGCCTACTTTTGAATCAACGACTCTAAACATGATTGGATTAGGAGTTCCAAATTTATTGTCCATTAATTCTTTAGTATTGAAATAATAAACTCTTTGATCTTTTCCTAATTCTCCACCATATTCAAAACGATTTTTGATTGTTTCTAAAGTCTTGATGATAGCATCGCCTAAATCACCATGGAATAATGATGGTTCACTTGAAGTGTCATATGTAAATTCACCTGGTTCAGCACAGACTTCAACAACCTGTCCATTGTCAACAATAATCATACACTGTCCTTCGTTTACAACGATTCCTGAACCGTTAGAGATAATGTTGTCACTTCCTCTGTTGCTAGAGAATAAACCATTAATCTGTTTTGTTCCCTTAACAACCAATACATCATCATCCATACTTTCGCAATAGAAGTATTCCTTCCATTGATCTTTCATTGTGCTTGAAATAGCACTCAATCCAGCTCTAATAAGTCCCATAAATACATCTCCTTTACTTATTAATAATTTTTAAATATATCATTCAACAACCGTCAAGCGCCCTTGCACAGCACTATCAACAACGTTGTGTGAAGACAAATATTCATTGATGATATCAAAATCACTTGTCGAAATAACTCTAGGCTTGCCATTAATGTATGTTTCTTCAATCTCAAGTCCTAAAAAGTCACTAAAGTTCATGAAATGGAATTCTTGAATACCAATTTTATATATCTTATCTCCTTTAATATCACTTCCATTTAACTTTGCCAATTCAAATTCTTTCTTTGATTTAGAGTAAATAAGTTTAATTCCTTTTGAAAACTGATAGAATTCCGTATGACCAGTCCAAGCTTCATCCCTGAAAATATGCAGCAACATCTTCCTTAACTGATCAGCGGTAACATTTACCTGATATACCTTTCCAACATAAGGGAAACATTCAGATAATTTACCATAGGTGACAATTGGTCCCAGTTCAGCACTTCTTATTGATCCTGATCCAAATAGCATCAGATGCAATCCCAATGCCTCTTTAATTATATCTGAAACAAGATTTCCCAGTGAAGTTTCCTGATTTCTTTTTGGATGGGTCAAGATATGTTTGAATTTTGATACCACTCTTCCATATTTTAAATCAGTAACTGTCTTATATCCTAAAATAAGATCTTCAATCTGATAGTCTTTCGGACAGTTTTTACTGGTAATCGGAATAAACTGCCAGGTAAATGAATCAATACAGTTATTATCTGTATCAACATCTATATCAAATCGACCAATAGCATCTGTACCTGTTCCAGCCTGAACAATAGGAATACCGTTTATAATTTCTGGCTTTTCTAGAACCGTATGAGAATGTCCACCGATAATAACATCGACGCCCCATTCAGGTTTTAACATCATTGCTAATTTCTTATCTTCTTCAAAACCGATGTGGGTAAGTAAAACGGTAAAGTCAATATCAATTCCATTAAAGGCATTGCATATTTTTCCTACTTCATCAGCAGCATCTTCGGTATTGATAATTGTACCAATTAACCCTTCTCTTTTGGCTGAAGCCAGAACAGCTTCGGTTACAATTCCAATAAATAAGATCTTCATGCCATCCATTTCAATTATCTCATACGGTTTGAATAACCTGGCCCCATTGGTCTTAATATACATATTGGCATTAATAATAGGGAATTTGGCACATTTCTCAATAAACAGTAAATGAGCAACTCCATAATCTACTTCATGATTTCCAATTGCGACAACATCCGGAGCTAAGGCATTCATTATTTCTATTGTGGAAATCCCACGATATTCTGAATCGATAACTGAACCCCTGAACATATCTCCAGCAATAGCATAGATAACATTTTCGTTTTCTTCTCTGGTCTTGTTTATGTAACCCGACAACAGAGAAATTCCTCCAACCAGATGCTCATCTATATGCTCTGCCAGAAAGTCTCCATGTAAATCATTTGAGTGTAATATCGTCAACTTTTTGATATTTTTCATAATATTCTCCTTTATTGTTGATCATATACTTTTGTAAAATAATATTTCAATTGCTCATTGTTGATTTTTTCTTCTCGCCCATTGAATTCAAATTCTTCTAGAGTCAATTTGCATAAATAACTGCTATCGTACTTACCATAGGCTTCTAAAATTAAGTCAATTAATTTGTGCACACCCATATTCAGGTATACTTTTTCTTTAACTACATTGACTTCACTTCCACCATATTTGAGACTTAGCTTTTTAACATATGGTCCTTTATCAGAGGTATATATATCTTCTAAAAACGCCGGTTTTTTATAAATATACAATGATAAACCTTGGAGAAAATATAATACTTTATGTAATTTATACTGGTTGATAGTAGTTCCATCAATTGTAGAAGCATTGTAATTATTTACAATATATACAACTATGTCCTCAATCTCAGTTGTAACCAGCTTATACTGTCTCATTTGTTCAACATCAAACTCTACAATTTGATGTTCCTTTAAAGCTATCAGCTCAACCAATTCTTTTCTAATCCTTTTATATCTTTCTTTAGTAAATCTTTCTCTATTATCATCTAACATCTTAATGAAATGTTCAGGATTGCTAGATAATAACATTAGCTGATTATCAGCATCTGACTGAATCGAACCTTTTTCAAATCGATGAACAGTAATCTCACCCAAGCCTAAAGCAAAAGAATAATCCCTTTGAGTCAGCTTATATTTTTTTCTTATATCCTTTATTTCTTCAGAAGTCAATAAATTAACCTTCTTTTTGTAAGCTTCTATTAATTCTCTATTATTTTCCTTTTCTGCACTCCTAAAGTAGACTTCATCATTGGTGTCAGTGTTGATATAATAACTCTCATTATATTCCACCTCAACTCCTCTAAAAGTCTTAACTGCTTTTCTTTTTTTCAATATGTAGTGGTTCTTATTTTCTGTCATCACCTATAATATAACACATCTAAAAAAATTATCAATAGATAATTTTAAAAATATTATCAATTGATAATTTTAAATTTAATCTTTGGTGTATCGCGGTTTACCGTTACTGTCAAATAAATAGTTATAGTAATTGTAATCCAATATATCGATAGAATATTTGCTCATGGCACTTACTCTATTGTTTATGGTTGCAACATAGCCTTCAATTTCATCATCCCTTAAAGTACAATATTCACTTTTGACAAACTTTTTAGAAACTGAATAATATGTTCCCTGCGTCGTCTTCCAGTTCCAGTTTCCTCCATTTCCTGTCAAAGTATTGATAATGACGATATTTTCTTTGTTAGAAAAAACATCAGTTCCTGTAATTACTTTTGATTCATATTCAATCCCGAATAAATTAGCCAGAGTCGGCACTATGTCATAAGCTGCCATTGGAGTATCCACTACTATCGGTTTTTCCATGCTGGAACTCCATAAAATAAATTGATTTTTATATAATTCTATATTAGCTCGAATATCCTTAGCTTCTAGACCATATAGTTCAGCTAAAGCAGCATCAGGCAAACCGTATGGATAATGATCACAGTTCATCGCAAAAACTGTATCTTCCAATTTCCCTGCTGCTTCCAATTTTTCAATTAGATATTTCAGCATGTTTTCAACTTCCATATTACAGGCAATTATCGCCTTGATGTATTCATTGGTAAATCCAACGTTTTGAACCTCACTTCTATGTCTGGCAGCCATATTGTTTCCACCCCAGGTATAGTTGGTATGTCCTGACATCGTTAGATAGTATGCATGAAATGGCTTATCTGAGTTTATATAGTCATATATTGATTTGGTCGCCATTTCATAGTCACTGGTTGGCCAATAGTAGGTAAGATTCAAGCCCATATTATAGGCTTTGTAGTTGTAGCCAAAGTTAGGATGCGATTTATCACGATCATAATAAGTGCCATACCAGTTATGATAGGCATAGGTATTATATCCACTTCTTTTAAATAAATTCCCCATGGCACTATAGGCATTAGTGTAAGCAGAATTTTTCAGACAGGATGCTGAAGTATAAAAGTTGCCAGTTAAATTTGCATATTCTCCTGAAGCGGTTGATCCTCCCCATTGTCCACTGTAAGAATTGGTAAAAACAAATCCTTCAGTAGCCATCTTATATAAGGTTGGCATCAGTTCAGGTATTATTACTTGCGAAGAAAATGCTTCCAAGGTTAGAAATATAAGATTTTTACCAGTAAAATAACCTGTGTAATCATTTTTATCGCTGGCAGGATTTAAGGCAAAGTACTCATGCATCTTTTTAATTGTATTATTTGGAGCAATTTCAATCAGCTTGTCAAAATCAATATTTAAAGTGTTGTAGAAAATCAACCTTTCAATATCTAAGGTAACATCGCTTTGATTGGACAGAGTAATCGTAACCTCATAAGGATTTTTCACCTCTACATCAGGAGCTCCAAATATCAGTTCCCTTCCTTCTTCAATATTGGCAATAGCCAGTCCAAAACTTTTTACAACTTCTGAATAATCCAGTTGTAAAGACAATATTTGCTTTTTATTATTTTCTATCAGACCAATTGAAGATATTAACATACAGCCTGTTAAAACAGCAGTAATAAAAGTTATCAGATGATTTCTACTTAAACGGACAAACAATTCAATCTTCTTTTTATAGATTAAAAATAAAACTAGCGGAATACAGATAGTAATTATTTTCGGCAAAGCATCAATAATGCCAGCAATTGCCTCACGATAGAAATCAGTAACATCAGTAGCCATAAACAATGTTGACCAACTAAAAAAAGAATGAAATATTGAATGATAAACAATATTGAAACCATAAAAGAAAATCAATACTATCAATATCAATAAAGTTACAAGATTTCTTCTTTTAAAGAGCATAATAAAACTACTTAATAGCAATCCAGATGACAGAGAAAACAGAGCAATATAAACAATTGCTTTACTTATCGAAACACCAAAACAGAAAAATCTGGCAGCCAATTCCAAAAAGAAAATAACTGCCGACATTAATAAAATTTCAATTATTTTTTTATCTTTCTTTGTTTTTTCTAAAACAATATCCTCATCATCTACTAAATATGTAATTTCCATATATTAATCCAATCTAAACAGCAAAAATTGCTCACTATCATAATACTCATAAAAATAAGAGAACTTACTGGCATCAATGCCAGCATTTCTAACACCTACCACAATTCCATCAAAGTTTTTTGGAACATAGAAATCAAAAGTAAGAAAATATTCTTTAACATAACTTTCACCCTTATTTGCCCAGCTATTGTCCGTGGAAGAAACTTTCAGTTTACAATCTGTATAATCTATCCCATAGTAATTAACTGTAAATTCATAACATGATTGGTCATAATTGTAGTTGTAAGTTGAAACATACTGACCGATATTGTAATAATTTGTAGTCAGATAATTAATTGAAACACCATTCTCTACTACATTTTCATCATTAAAGGTAAGTTTGATTACTACTCTTTTCCATTGATAATTATCATTCTTCTGATAATTATCATTTTGATAATCACCTATATATTCAATTATTTCTACCGTAGCAGTAGTATAGATAGATCTGTCATCTTTGCATACCGTTTCTAACAAATAACTTTTATTCAGTTCCATATTTAAAACAATATCATATTTGCTAAAATCAGGCTGCAAAGGAAAACCCGCTTCTTTTTGACAGATTGTACAAATGGCCGGCTGTTGGTAATTGGCATCAGTATACTGGTGCTCATGAAAGGCTGAACAGCCGCTCAACAAGATTATTAAAATCAACAATATTTTTTTCATAACTTACTTCTTTCTAGTAACCAAAACTATTTCAGGTGGTTTATTTTTTTGATTAATTGATTTTATATATACAACGTGAAATTCACTATAATCCAATTGCTCAACATAATCCAGTATCGCTTTTCTTTCGATTTTTCCACTTTCATGTCCGTAATACAGAGTCATACCAATCAAACCATCTACCTTAAGTAGTTTTAAAGCCTTCTTTAAAGCTAAAAGACTACTTTCAGCTGTGGTTGTTATTGTCTTGTCAGCTTTTGGTAGATAACCAAAATTAAAAACAAAGACATCAACTTTTTCCTTAATATATCTATCTATTTCACTGTGACAGTCACAAATCAGCTGATAATTACTTAAGTTATTCTTTTTTAACAGTTGTTCAGTTTTATCAATAGCTATCTTTTGAATATCAAAACCATATACTTTCCTGCTGTTTAAAGCTAAAAACAAAGTATCATTGCCATTTCCAACAGTCATATCGACAGTAATGCTATCTTCATTTAAATATGGTTTAAACAGATATTTATCCAATTCTGTTGTCTTTTTGATAATATTCACTGATACACCTCAATGTCTCTTATTGATTCAACATCAACTATTTCCTGTCCAATATGAATATTATAATATATTTCATCTACTTTTTTAAATAGGCCTGTAATCAATTGATATCTGTTTCCATCATAATATTCAACTTTTATTTCATCGTTTATCTGCAATTGTTTTATTATGTTATTTAATCTTTCCTTCTGTGATTGTGACAGTTCTATCTTATCTACTTTTTCTCTTTTTAGCTCCACCTGTTTTAAAGCTTCTTCAAACCCACTCAGAGCACTGAATGGCATAAATTGCTTAGCTCGATCTGAAATACTCATTTTATTTTTTGGTTTACTTGCCACTTTTATGCCCTCCAATCTGATGATTTCTTTCTCTGGTCGTTGCTCCCTCTTCAAAGTTCATTCCTTTCAGAATAGCATCTTTACCAAATCGCTTCTTAATTTCAATGATTGCTTTTTGAGCAGCATTGTCTTTTTCGATATCCTTTTGGCTGATTTCTTCAAATAGATTGGTCTGAAAGAAATTTACTGGATTTGCGGTCAGCTTGTTACAGGATATACTTATTCTTCTGATCATGGCAGATTTATTAACCAGTCTATTGTACAGTTTCACGACATTTTCTATTAATATGGTATCGCTATTTGTATCCATATCTAGAGTCAGGCTACCAGTTGAAGCGGATAAATTGTATCTGTTGCTATAGCCAATCATTAAAGAAATATTACTAGTATATAATTTCTTATCAACCAGTTGTAAAGAAAGTAAATCCATCATTTCCTTTACAATAATTTCAGCCTGTTTATAGCTGTAATCTCTGGCCAACACCTGTCCCTGGGAAAAAGAATTGCTCTTAGGTTTATATTCTTTTATATCAGTGATTGTAACCGGTTCAATGCCCCAGGCATGATCAATTAAAAGCTCAGCATCTATACCGAAAGCTTCATACAGTTTTTCTTCACTTGCCCAGGCAATCTGCCCCATTGTATAAATCCCCATCTCATTTAATGTCCTTTGCGTTCCAGGTCCGATACGCCAAAAATCAGTCAATGGCTGATGGTTCCACAAAGTTTCTTTAAAGCTTTCCTGATTTAATTCTCCAATAAAGTCTTTGGCTTTTTTGGCGGTAATATCTAAAGCTATTTTAGTCAGATATAAATTTGTCCCTACCCCACAGCTGGCTCTAATACCGATTTTTCTATCTATTTCATTTAGTAAAAATTCTGCCATCTCTCTAGGATTCTTTTTATATATATTCAGGTATGGTGTTATGTCAATGAAACATTCATCTATCGAATATACATAAATATCATCTTTAGAGAAATAATCCAGATAAAGGTCATAAACAGCACAGGAATAATCAATATATTTCTGCATTCTAGGTGTGGCAATAACATAGTCTATGTTTTTGGGTATCTCAAAAAGGCGACATCGATTTTTAATGCCTAACTTTTTCATATTTACGCTGACTGCTAAACATATTGTTTTATCTGTCCTTTCACTATCAGCAACAACAAGGTTGGCTTTCATCGGATCTAATCCTCGTTCAACACATTCGACTGAAGCATAAAAAGATTTTAAATCAATACATAGATATGCCCTTTCTGCCATATGATCTCCTTTACTTTTCAATTATAACATAATTGAATTAAATTCAACCAACTGGTCTTTAAAGGAAAAATGGATTGTGTTAAAGTTATTCTATAAAGGAAGTGTAACTATGTATGAGTTAGATGGTGTGTATAAATCCGAAGCGTTTATTTTAAAAATTAATCAGAAAAATTTTTATTTGTTGAATAATAAAGAACAAGAAATATGCGCTGGTTTTATAACATATATTTCTTCTTATGTTTCAGCAAATAAAAAAACTAAGCTGGCTTTGACCAATAGACAGATAATTTGGCCAGATAATAGTTTGGTATGTGGTTCTATTAATGATATGTATTATCAAAACAAAACTATTACAATTTCATATGTCGATGAAAACAAAAAGAAGAAATCTATCCTGCTACAAAAGATTGATTAAAAATAGAAGCCTGAGCTTCTATTTTTTAGTCTTGAATATATAGTTTTCTACAATCATTCTTGAAACATCATTTTCTCTGACTTTAAGAATTTTATTTTTCTGGTCATATTCAAATGTAACTTCAATATCGTATTTGTTTTCATCACCTTCCAGATTTCCAGAAGCGGAAAACTGAACAGTCATTTTATAGACACCTTTACCCTGATAATCAAACAACGTTATTAAGCCATTTAGCGTATAATCTCCATTGCTGTTTGTTTTTGTATAGCTAAAATTATCCACATTGAAAATTCTGATGTTTTTTCCATCAATTTCTTCAAAAGGACTATCTGCAGTCAGAATATTTAGTATTTCGATAGTATCATATCCTTTATCACATTGCATTTCTACTAATCCAAAATCTTTTAGTTCAATGAAAATCCTTTCTGGATATGCTGCTGAATAAGTTAGCAAAAACGAATTGTGATACTGATTATCTCCATCTGTAATTTTTATGTTTAAATCATAAACATCCTTTCCCAGATAGGTGACATTATCAACTGTGCCAGTTATAGTTTTTGTACCATCATCATAATAGAATTGATTGCTATCAAGAAATCCTACATATAAACTTACATCATCAAAATCAATATAATAGTTTTTATATAACTGTAGTGCCAATAGCAGGCTTCCAAAGTCATATCCAGTATCATTAACAAGTTTATAAGCCTTTCCATCAAATGAAATTTCCATCTTATCCGGTTTCAACTCTTCAAAGAAAATATCAAAAGTTTTAACAAAACTGGTAAAATTCTGATCATCTTCTGGGTCAAATTGACAACTTACTTCAAAGTGATTTTTCCCTTTATAACTGAAATCAATAACACTACCATTGTATTCTATTTCTTCATTGGAAAAGGAATAGACGATCTTATGATCAAGATAAAACGAAAAGTAAATATAATTATCGACCTTATCTTCTCTATAACCAATTCCCTTGTTTAAATAAGAAAACAATTCCTGTTGCGTCAAACCAGATTCATAGTCTGGATCTACTGGTTCTTCTTTAATATCCCTGATAAACTTGCATCCACTTAAAACAAAAAGCAATATCAATATCATTGAAAAGTATTTAAATATATTTTTCATACCTAACACCTCTTTAACTAATTATAACAAAAAAACAATGACTATTTAGCCATTGTTTCAAAAATAATCTTTGCACTGTTATATTTTTTTAGAACTTTTAAATTTTCCATAATCTCGTTATATTCATCCGGATTATTTAGTAAGTTGTAGCATTCCTTTGATAAAGTTTCTACATCATCAAAAGTTTTTGCACAACCCAAATCAACAAAGTACTGCTTATTGTAATCTTCACAGGCACCTAAGATATTAATAAATAACATCGGTAAGATTTTATTTACCGCTTCAGTAGTGGAAATACCACCAGGTTTACTGATAAATACATCTGCTTCATCCATCAGCTTATCAATATCGCTAGTAAAACCAAGCACCTCTACTCGAGGATTATTTTCAAATTCCTTTTCAAGTTTTTTCTTCAACTTATCATTTTTTCCACAAACTACTTTAATATAACCATCTTTTACATCATTTAATAAAGATGAAACAACCTTTTTAAGTGGACCTCCACCAAGAGAACCGGTTGATATCAGGATATTCTTTTTACCATCATCTCTTAAATCGTAATTTTGATAAAACTTGTCCTTTATAGGGATTCCACTGGTGATGATTTTGTCTCCATCTACACCTAGATATTGCAATTCCTCGTTTATGTAATTACAAGGAACAAAGAAATAATCAACGTTTAAATATTTTGAACCTGGATGACAGGTATAATCTGTAAATACAAAACTTGTTTTACATTTTAAATCATAATCATTTTTAATTTTTGTCATCATCATTCCCGCAAAAACATGAGTACATATAACCTGACTGTAGTTGTTATCAGTTATATAGTAATACAAATCTTCACATTTTTTGCTTATCAACTTTAAAAATACAGAATCTTTAAAATACTTTTGATTATTTTCAGCTAATTTATATCCTTTGTCAAAAATAAATGGGGCATGGTTACAGATAGTAATATGACCTTTACTTAATAAATCTGATAAAAGGTCATTGATAAAAGATAATGCATCTAACATTTCACATTCAACATTTTGACTTTCGTAATATTCTTTTATGGCATGACCACAACTGTTATGACCTCCGCCAAAGTTGCAGCTTAGAATTAATGTCTTCAACTATCACACCTCCAATCCTAATGCTTTTTTCACTTTAAATACGATGATAAACATATATATCACCGGTAATATTATACCATAGTTAAAGATTAATTATGTAAATTGTATGTAATTGTTCTCTTTAAAAAGATCCAGATAATTCCAGATCTTTTAAAACTTTTACATTTTAATCAACCAGCAATTCATCAAGTAATCTGCCATCAGTATTTGGCATATCAAAGCCAATCATTCTAGCCATAGTAACAGCTTCATCTACCATACTGGCTTTTTCGATAACAACACCTTTTTTTACTGATGGTCCGCTGGCAATAAATAAAGTAGTCTCTTTTCTGTCACCTCTTGAACCATGTGTTGCTTTTCCAATCTTATGATCTCCAGGTTCAGTTGAAGCCCAGATGGTATCTCTATTTAATCGATCAGAAAAAGAAATATCTCTATTTGATTCAATAATAAAATCAAAAGGTCCAGCTACACGGAAGTGTTTTTTCATTTCTTCTTTGTCATAGACATATCTTAATTGAATATTTTCATCATCTTTTAATGAAAGTAAGAAATCTTTAACTTTTTTAGCCATTACTTCATCATCTGGATTTTTAAGTTCAATACAACAGGTTAAAGCTGTTGAATAAGCATAACAATCACAATCGATCATTTCATTGTTTTCATCTGTTCTGATAAAACCTGCTTCTTTAAGCAAGACATTGATATTTAAAACATCTTCAATATCAGTCTGTCCATGATCACCCATAATAACGAAATTGGTATTTTCATAATCACCATATCTTTTTATCGATTCTAATAGCACACCCAGTTCCAGATCATGTCTTCTAAGTTGGATATATGCTTCTTCAGAATATATACCATAGGTATGTCTTTGAGTGTCCAAATCACACATCTTGACAAACATCACATCTGGCTGACCAAAATCTCTAATCAAATCTGGGGCAACAGACATTGTCAGTCTATCCAGTTCAGCATCAGGTCCCTTTTGATGCAGACCATACTTCCAGAAATATTTATCCAGCAGATTTTCAGTTGCGTTTCCAATCAGATACTTTTCTGCATCATAATCTTTATATTTATATGGAACAATCATTGGCCAGTTATAGGTATAATCAGCTCCAGCACTTACTGGCCAGGCAATAGAAGCTGTCGTCAAGCCATGCTCTCTGGCATAATCCAAAATTGTCGGATCTTTTATCTGGCTTTTATAACCATACCAGACATCATTTGGTTTGCATCCTCTTTCCATTACTTCATTATTACAAATGGTGTGTCTGTCAACATATGTTCCAGTAACAATTGAAGTATGACAACTATAAGTTAAAGCTGGCCATACCGGCTCTAATGAGGCAACGTAAGAACCATCTTCAATAAGTTTGCCAAAATTTGGCATTTCTTTCATCTTTTCTATATCACTGGCACAGAGGGCATCTATCATAAATACAAATAATTTTTTCATCTTTTTCATCCATTCTTTTTATTCAAAGCTGCTGAAATGGTTTTATGTGGTGATTGTTTACCATATCTATCGATAGTAATCTTATTTCTATCTGTATGAGTTAAACAGCCAGCACCACCAATACAGCCTCCTTCACAAGCCATCCCTTCAATAAAGTTGGCATTCAATACATTGTTTTTCTTTTTCAATAAGGCAATTCTGCAACTGTCAATACCATCACAGACCACTGGATTAAATTCAAAATCAGTATCCTGCTGTTTTATTCCGTGAGCCATTGCTTCAGTTAAGCCTCCACTTCTAGCAAATACTCTTCCATAATAGGAAGCATCTGTCAGCTCAGTTTCTTCTAGAGTTGAAATATCAATATCTCTAGAATCAAATAGTGCCTGTAACTCCTCGAAGGTAATGACTGTATCAATATAATCTTTTACTTCTTCCTTTAAAATTTCCTGTTTTTTAGCGGTACAAGGTCCAATAAAGACAACCTTGTATTCTGGATTTTTTTCTTTTATTACTTTGCCCAGATGAGCCATCGGTGAAAGATTGTGAGAAAGGTATTGAACCAATTCAGGAAAGTTTTTTTCTACATAGCTGACAAATCCTGGGCAGCAACTGGAAATTAGAAAACCTTTCTCAATCAGCTCTTTAGATTCGCTTTCAGCTACCATATCAGCTCCCAGGGCTGTTTCTACTATCAGATCAAAGCCTAGCTCTTTAAGCCCTGTAACAACCTGAGAAAGCTTGGCATAGCTGAACTGTGAGGCAATTGCTGGAGCAACCATAGCGACAACTTTATTTTTCTCATTTTTGTTTTTAATAAAATCAATTACTTCCAAAATATATGATTTATCATCAATCGCACCAAAAGGACACTGATAAACACAGGCACCACACTGGATACACTTACTTTCATCAATTGCTGCAGCATTTTCTTCATTGAAATATATCGCTTTGACCTTGCAGGCAGCCTGACATGGTCTTATCCTGTTGATAATGGCAGAAAAAGGACAGACTCTGGCACATAAACCACATTCAACACATTTTGATTTATCGATATGGGCAACATGATTGGCATCAAAGGTGATTGCTCCCATCTTGCAGACATCATAACAGCGATGTGCCAGACATCCTCTACAGGTTTCTGTAACTACATAACCAGCATCAGGACACTCATCACAGGCGATATCAATTATTTCAATAACGTTTAAATTGTTTTTGTCACCATACATCGCAATTTTTACTCGTTCAGATAAAATTGCTCTTTCCTTATAGACACAGCAACGCATGGTAGGTGTCTTACCCTGAACGATAGTTGCTGGAATATCGATAATGTTTTCTAAAAGTTTATCCTGCCAAGCTAAAGAAGCGACTTCTTTTAAAACTCTATACTTCAAATCCTGAACCTTAGTATCAAATTTTCTCATTAATATCCCCACCTTTTTCAAGAATATTTTAGCACATCTATCTTATTTTTTATATAACCTTTAATTTGTGAACAGAACGTATTCAACATTTCTTTTTTATATGCTAAAATCAAGATGTAATCTGATATCAAAGATCAATTCTGCGATAAAAGACGAGAGTTTAATTTTTCTTTTAACCTTGTCTTTTCAGGCAAGGTTATTTTTTAAGGGAGGTTTATATGCAAAGAATAGCTTTAATCGGCATCATAGTTTCTGATAAAAACAGTGTAGCTAAACTAAATGAATTATTATCTCAGTTTGGTGAATACATTATTGGAAGAATGGGTTTACCACATAAAGAAAAAAACATTTCGATTATCAGCATTGTAATTGAAGCAGAAAATAATATCATCTCCTCATTAAGTGGTAAATTAGGAATGTTAGAAGGTGTTTCAGTTAAAACAATCTATCATAAGGAGGAAAATTAAAATGAAAAAGAAATTTATTGTTCTTGTTATTATTCTGTTTCTTTTTGGATGTAATGAAAAAAAGGATGAAAAAACAGTTTTAAATATCTATAGCCTGAAAGGACCTACTACAATCGGCTTAGCTAAACTTATAAATGATGACAGTCAGTTTTATAATTTTAATATTGAAACATCTATCGATAGTATTGTTGCAGCTTTATCAAATGGCGAATGTGACATTGCCTGTCTTCCAGCGAATGTTGCCAGTAACCTTTATAACAAAACTAAAGACTATACTGTCTTATGTATCAATACTCTTTCAGTTTTATATCTGGTTGAAAACAACAATCAAATTAATAGTTTTGAAGATTTAAAAGGCAAAACAATCTTATTAACTGGTAAAGGTGCTACTCCGGAATATGCAATAAGGCATTTATTAAATCAATTTGGATTAGAAAATGATGTAACTTTGGAATTTGCCAGTGAAGCTACTGAAATAGTCAGTATTTTAAGTAATAATACTTCTTATGTTGGCTTACTGCCTCAACCTTTTGTGATGGTTGCCTTAAATAAGAACCCTGATCTGAGAATCTGTCTGGATTTAAATGAGGTTTGGAATGAAGTGTCTTTGGACTCATCATTAATAACTGGGGTTACTATCGTCAGAAATGAAATATTAGAGAAATATGAAAATCAAATTAAACAGTTTTTAGCTGAATACAAAAATTCAGTAAACTATGTCAATTCCAACTTATCTGAAGCTGGTAAATGGATAAAGGAGTTGGGCATCGTCGAAAATGAGCATATCGCTACTGCAGCTATTCCTTACTGCAATATTGTATATATTGACTCTTACGAAATGAAAAGTAAACTTCAGGGATACCTTTCTACTCTTTTAGACTTTAATCCAGCCAGTATCGGTAACAGTTTACCTGATGATAACTTTTATTACTTACCATGAAAAAGAATATAAGCAACCTTTCAGCAATCATATTTTGGATTATATTGTGGCAATTAATCGCTGGTTTTATTAATAAACCATATATCTTTGCCAGTTTTACTGACACTTTAAAGACCCTGCTGACTTTAATAGAAACAAAAACATTTTGGATATCTATATTTAAAACTCTATCATTTACTGTTTCAGGTTTTTTATTAGCCTTTGTTTCAAGTTTAATATTTTCTGTTTCCGCCTATAAAAGCAAAATTTTTGAAAACTTTATTAGTCCAATCATATTTGTTTTAAAAACTGTTCCCGTTGCTTCAATAATAGTAATTATCCTGATCTGGTTTGGTTCGAAATATTTAAGTATCTACATATCCTTTATTGTAGTCTTTCCTCAACTCTATTACGCCTTTTTATCTGGTTTAAAAAATATTGATGTAGAAATGATGGAAGTAGCAAAGATCTTCAGATTTTCTTTCTTAAAGAAAATATTATATGTATATCGTTTATCGATTACTCCTTTTTTAAGAAATTCTATCAGTACAGTCTGCTCTTTAGCTTTTAAAAGCAGCGTCGCAGCTGAAATAATTGGCAATACAATTAATACTATTGGGGAGCAGATTTATTATTCTAAGATTTATCTGGATAGTGCCTCTTTGTTTGCCTATAGTTTTATTTTAATTGTCATTTCCTACTTCTTTGAAAAGTCAATCACTTTTCTTGTTAGCAAACTGGGAGGTAAAGTATGATTAAGCTTCATAATATTACCAAATCATTTAATAATGATTTAGTTTTATCTGACTTCTCTTTTCATTTTTATCCCAATGAAAAATATTTAATTATTGGAGAAAGCGGTATTGGAAAAACAACATTACTTAATATTATTATGGGGCTGCAAAAACCTGATGGGGGTTTTGTTGATTGCTTTTGCACTTTTTCCTGCAGTTTTCAACAAACCAGATTATTGGAAAAATATACCATCATTGAAAATCTGAAAATTATCAACAATAAAGAAAATCTAGAAGAAATAATCAGTCATCTGATTGGACAGGAATTCATCCATAAACCTGTTTACAGCCTCTCTGGTGGTCAAAAACAAAAAGTCAGTATTATTAGAGCTTTGATTTCAAACAGTGATTGTGTGGTATTAGATGAGCCTTTCAATGGTTTAGATGAAAGAAATATTGAGCTGTGTATTAACTACATCCTAGACAATTTAAAAGGAAGAACCTTAATCATTTCTTCCCATATTACTCAACAATTAAAACCACATAAATTCAATACAATCAATTTATAAAAACAGGATTTAAAATGATCCTGTTTGTTTTTTTATAGTTTCTTAAAAGCACTGGCTGGGTATTTACAGATTGGACAGATAAAATCTTCAGGCAAAGGATCTCCTTCATAAATATAGCCACAGATAGTGCACACATACCCCTTTTTAGTGGTATCGACTTTTCTTTTTACATTTTTATGATAATAGTCATAAGTCATTGAATCATCATTATTGATAGTTTTTGCCTCTGTTACACCACAAACAAATAGGTAGTGAGTACCTAAATCAATTGTATGTTTTACTTCTAAAGAGATGAAACTGTTAGTTATATCAACTAATACCGGTAATCCATTCTGGCTTTTCCAATAATTCAAACCTTCAAATTTGTCTTTATCTTTACCTGA
Source organism: uncultured Erysipelotrichaceae bacterium (assembly GCA_964449115.1). Lineage (GTDB taxonomy): Bacteria > Bacillota_I > Bacilli_A > Erysipelotrichales > Erysipelotrichaceae > UBA1783. The sequence goes on from CAYUXW010000002.1 coordinate 45,979, forward strand.
AGCAAAACCAAATCTTTCAAAGATTGAAAAATCACATTTTTCTGTCAAAGTAACCACATTCATTTTGCCTGTTTTAATAACTGTCTGACAACTATAATTCGCTTTATTTATTCCAACTACAACTGTCAATGGTTCGGAAGTAACCTGCATAACAGTATTGCAAATCATTCCATTGTCTTTTATTCCATCATTGGTAGTTAAAACATATAAACCATAACTGATTTTATAAAGAGCTGTGTTATCTATTAATTCCATCTTCTTTCCTTTCTAGTAAATAATACATAAATTTATCATATTCAACCTGTTCAATTATATTCCAATCAGCCATATTGAAGCAATCCAGATAAGCATCAACTTCATACTCCTCTTTAATGACTGATACATATCCTTTTTTGCAGTAAGGATAAGCTTGGGTGTAGATTGATGCCCCGCCACAGATGATATACTCTTCTTCATCATTTTCATGTTCTTTTAAAAACTCTATTAAATCCTTAATTACGGTAACACCTTCTGGCTGATATCCATCTTCCCAAGAAACGACAAAAATATTTCTATCTTTTAATTTTCCAGGTAGTTTGTCATAGGTAGTCTGCCCCATCAAAATATTCTTATTCAAGGTATTCTTTTTAAAAAGTTGTAATTCCTCTTTAATGTGCCATGGTAAAACACCTTTGATTCCAATTCCCTTATTTGGATCAAAAGCTACACTGAAACTAAACATAACTAAACACTTACCTTTCCTCTGATAGCTGGATGTGGATCATAATCAACAACTTCAAAATCTTCATAACAAAAATCTTCGATATTTTTAATAGCAGGATTAATCTTAAGAGTTGGAAGTTTTCTTGGCTCTCTACTCAGTTGAAGCTTAATCTGTTCAATATGGTCTTTGTAAATATGAACATCACCCAATGTATGAATAAATTCATATGGTTGCAGATCACAAACCTGAGCAACCATCATTAATAATGTAGCATACGATGCAATATTGAATGGAACACCTAAAAAGACATCCGCACTTCTCTGATATAACTGTAAAGATAGTTTTTTACCATCAGAACTGACATAAAACTGGAAAAAAGCATGACAAGGAGGTAAAGCCATATCTTCAACCTGAGCGGGATTATACGCTACCAGCAAATGTCTTCTTGAAAAAGGATTGTTTTTAATCTGCTCAATCAGATTTTTCAATTGGTCTACTCCAAAGAAATCTCTCCATTGTTTACCATATACCGGTCCTAGTTCTCCCCAGAGTGCAGCGAATTCATCATCATTTTTGACTCTTTCAATAAATTCATCCATTGTTTCGCCCTGATACTCTTCGCTCTTTTTAAACTTATCATATGGCCAATCATTCCATATCTTGACATTATGTTTTACTAAAGGCTGAATATTTGTTGAACCGGTTATAAACCATAAAAGCTCATATAAGATTCCTTTAAAGAAAACTTTTTTTGTAGTCAGTAATGGAAAACCTTCTTCCAAATTGTATCTTGTCTGATAACCAAAGGTTGAAATTGTTCCAGTGCCCGTCCTGTCACTTCTTTCTTGCCCGTTTTCAAGCACAAACTTACACATGTCTAAATATTGCTTCATTATTATCACCTCTTATTTTATTTTATTCTATTTCTCTTTATTAAAACAGCTGTTTCTAATTACCTGATAATTCTTTAAGTTTTAAGACTATTTCATCTACTTTAGGTTTTAGTTCTTGCGCTACTTTTAAAGAATCAAATAATTTCTTTTGAACAATAGTATCTGAAGCCAATTGATCAAAATAAATATCCGTGATCTTCAAAAAATTACTGATTTCAACTTTTAAATTACCTGTAAGTCTTACATCTAACAATTCTTTGGCAAAAGTTCTCATATTTCTTTCAAATTCGTCAATAAAACTGTTAGCTTTATCAATAGACTTATATTTTGATAGAGAAATAATCAATCCTCCCCCTGTAATATCTAAAATTCCAAAATCCTTGGCTTGTTCAAGATAGTAAAGCGCCTCATTTAAAGCATCCTGTGCTCTTAAACCGGCATAATAAGCTTCATTTATTTCTTTATGCAACATAAAATCCTTCTCCTAGATCAATTTTTGAATTTTTGCAGCCCTATCAAAATCTTCAATTCTCAATTTGTAGGCTTCTTTTACCTCATTTTCCAGATGAAGTTTTTCTTTTTTGATACCCATCAGGTTAAACAGCTTTTCAGTAAAATATGGATTCAAAACTAATAGAGGCCCAGTTAAATAAGTGCCAAATAAATTATTCTTTTTTACACCTTCGTATTTTGACTGTTTATTTAAACCTAAACCATAAATCTTTTCAAATAAACCCTCTTCGTTAGAATTCGTTACTGTAAACTGACTTTGAAATCCAACAACTTCAATATTTTCATATTTTCCTTTAAATAATGAATTTTTTCTTCCAAACATATCTCTTTGGCAAGTTATATCTAATAGTCCTAATCCTTTGAAACCTGAACCAACCTTGTCCACTACTTCTTTTCCAAATATTTCAACAGCATTGCCTGTTAAAAGAAAGAATACCTTATTTTCAATCAGTTCATTTAATCTTTCCTTAAAAGGCTTAAGTCTTTTAACTACTTTTTCCTGCATTGATTCACTCATTGGACCTAAATATATGAAATTTACTTCGTTTTCAACAAAATAAGGTTTATCATTAAGGCTTGTTTCAATAAAGGTAGCTTCAGGTAGATTATTTTTTAAATACATGACATTTCCTCTATCGCCAAAAAGATTACAGCTATGAGGATATAATATTTCAATTATCATTTATACTACCTCCCTTTGGCAGATTTGTTTGACATCTTTTAGAACCTTCTTATAAGCTGGAACATTATACACATCAAACAAAAGATAGATGGTGTCTATCCCTTCAGCGCTAAATTCATCGGCCATTTTCATTGGATTAAAACTGTAGGATATCTTATTTGATTCAATACCAGCCATAAGCATTCTTACCATATGATCTACACTTCTTTTGCCACCTATAATTATCTGATTGATTGTTTCATTGTTTAAAAATTCATAATCAGTATCATAAATCCAACAAATCATTTCTGATGATTTTTCAGTATCACGAGCATCATCCAGATACATTAAGACAGCTTTTTTTGACTTGTCTTTTTCTACTACATCAAAAGAAGAACTTACTGCTATCGCATTCATTCCTTTTGATAAAATAGAAATTATCTTTTTTCCATTAATTTCGAATTCCTCAAATCTACTTTTAGGTATTTTTGTATTCTTTAAACCCGTAATTATTTCTTCATCAGTTAATCCCAGCTCCTTTAACAAGGTTATCACAGCTGTCTGATTATAGTAGTCAACAATTCTAAAACCGACTAAAGGATATCTTTTAATTTCTCCAGCAGTTTCAATAAATAATTCATTATTTTGACATTTGCGCATAATATATTTACACTGTGGCGAACCAAAACTACAATTTATACAATGTCCTTGTCCAATTGCATGATTTCTGATGAAATCCCATTTAATGTAACTGCCACATTCCAGACAGACAGTAACATCCTTGATAATATTATCTCTACATACCTCATTTTCCTGTAAATCTACTCTGAAAAATGTTCTTGATTCATTTCTTCCTTTCCCAAGCTGACAGCAATTTAGTTCATCACCATTTAAAATAAGTTTGGTAGAAACTGGAAGATATTTATCTATGATTGAAAAAATAAATTCCACATTGGCATTTCTCATCATTGAATCTCTTTGCAGGTTGGTACAAATCAAGTAATCAGGCACTAAATATGGAAATATTTTCCCAACACTTCTCTCATCTATTTCCAGACAGGCAAAATCATAGTCACAAACACCCTTTAAATTGCTGTTGGCAATTAAACAGGATGCTATACCGCTGTCAATATTACCACCAAAAGCATTATCCATAACAGTATAGCCAGCATTTCTCAATACCTGAGACAGGATATTGTTAGTACTGGTTTTCCCATTTGTTCCTGTAACACCCAAAACTTTTTTAGGAGGTTTTATTCTTCCAATAATATCAGGACAAAGAATCAATGCAATTCTACCTGGTGTATCGGTCGCATTAAAGCCTAAAAGTTTCATAAACTTTATTATTAATTTGGTTATATATAATGTAATATAAAATCTAATTTTACTCATGGAAAACCTCAATTCACTTGTTACATTATAATTCTTTTTTTTCTTTATATCAAATTGTTTAGGATTATCACTTCTCTGCTGCTAATATATAGTTGCGAAAGGAGTCTTATGGTCAATCAAGTAGTGCTAGTAGGCTATATCTATAGTGACAAAGAATTAAAACAGACTTTACAGTTTAATGGGGATTGTTACATAGAATTAAATCGTAACTTTCAAGATGTCGATGGGCAATATCAAAAAGAAAGATTTAAAGTTCGATTGTGGCGCGGAATGCATGATACCATCAGAGAATATGCTGAAGGCAGTTTAGTCTGTTTAAAAGGTCGTCTGGAAAACAATAATGATGAAGTTATTGTTGTTGCTGAAAAGATAACTATTATCCAGGAAACTACTAGCAAAAAAGGTCAATCAATTTGACCTTTTTTTATTTTTTTCCTTTAAGTGATGGCAAATTATATCTAACAATACAAATCAGGTTCATCTACATAATAAATTGAATCATCAGGATTATGTCCATATCCTTTTAAATGTTTGTTAACTTTATAGGTCAATGCTTTTGAAATAAGAAAGGTTATTAATTTAGGAATATGTTTTTCTGCTTCCTTATATAACCTTTCACAGGCAAATTCCCTTTTATAAATACAATTTGTAAACTCATCAAAAAGAGGAACAACTTTTTTATGATTAAGATGGTTTTCCAATGGCTGGCCATCAAGTATTGCTCCACCTGTCAAGACAAATCCACCCATCCATAAAAGATTATTCTCTTTTGCAAACAACTTCAGGTATTGTAGTCCATGTTCATGGGTATGAACATAAGGCATACCACCATTAATAATTCCATAAAGATGCTGCTGAGAAAAACATCCATCTACAGCTGCTTTTTCAAGTAGTTCATATAATCTTGCTGGATAGGAATTAATATATGTAGGGCCAGATATAACTATGGTAGTAGCTGCTTTCATCTTTTTTATTAATTCTTCCAAATGCCCCTTTTGAGGAAGAAAAATTATCTCTCCACCAATAGCTTCTTTTATTCTTTCCAACAGCATGATACTGGTTCCTTTTTTTCTAGGACTGGCACAAATTAACAATACCTTTGAACTATTCATAACAAATCTCCTTGACTATTTTTTTAAAACCATTTTCATCCAGCAGATTATTAATCGCATAAGCTTTACCTGTTACATCCATTATCCTGATATTTTCTTTATGCAGACTAATGAAAGCCAGTTTTTCTTCTTCAGTCAGATCTTCTTTAAAACCAATCATATAATATTCAAGTTTTGGGATTCTCATTTTTTTTACCATTTCCCCATTTTTTATATAGTATCGTGGATCACCAATTACAGCCATTTTATCCATTACTTTTTTAATATGAAAACTTACTGAACCATAGACAATAGGAGAAATAAGTATTATTTTATTGCTTCTAACTATTTTTGGTAACAATTTATTCATATCATCCTTTATTACACAATGACCAAATGTTTTCCCACTACAGCTTGAACAACCACTACAGGGTTCAATATTTAGATTCTCAGCTGCAAAAAAAACTATGTTTTCATCATTTTTAGAGAATTTATTTTTAATTATATCAGTAATATCACTTTTACTATTGTCAAAGATTACTGTCATCATAAATAATACCTCCTATATTTCGTTTTTATGTTTTATTATTTTATATCTAAAACTATTTTCATCCTAATTATATTATCCATAAAATAGTCATTTCTACTTTTTTATTATAATTTTACCTAGTCTTTAAATACACTTTACTATTTAAAAAATAAAAAATATAAACTCATTTAAACTGTGTTTATATTTTTCTTTCTAAATAACTATTCATAAAAAAACCTCGAATAAATCGAGGTTAATCAGCTATTAAACTTTATTGTCTGAACCTAAAACGTTAATAATTTTATGTTTAACAATTTCTTTAATATTTGCTCTTGCTGGTTTTAAGTATTGACGTGGGTCAAAATGTGATGGATAATCATTGAAATATTTTCTGATAGTTCCAGTCATTGCTAAACGCAAATCTGAGTCAATATTAATCTTACAAACCGCCATTGAAGCTGCTTTTCTTAATTGCTCTTCAGGAACACCAACAGCATCTTTCAGTTTTCCACCATTTTCATTAATCATCTTGACATATTCCTGAGGTACTGATGATGCACCATGCAATACGATTGGGAAACCAGGTAATTTTTCCTGGATTTCTTTTAAAATGTCAAAACGAAGTGGAGGTGGAACTAATTTACCTTCTTCATTTAGAGTACACTGTTCTGGAGTAAATTTGAAAGCTCCATGAGATGTACCGATAGCGATTGCTAAAGAGTCACAACCAGTTCTTTCAACAAACTCAACAACTTCCTCAGGTTTAGTGTATTTAGAATCTTCTCTTGCAACAACTACATCATCTTCAACACCTGCAAGTGTTCCAAGTTCAGCTTCTACTACCACACCTCTTGGATGAGCATAGTCAACTACCTGTTTAGTAATTCTAATATTCTCTTCAAATGGTAAAGATGAGCAGTCAATCATTACTGATGTGAATCCATCATCGATACATTCCTTACATGTTTCAAAACTGTCACCATGGTCTAAGTGTAAAACAATTGGTAAACCAGTTTCAATAACTGCAGCTTCTACAAGCTTGACTAAATAAGTTCTGTTTGCATAAGCTCTAGCGCCTTTTGACACCTGTAAAATAATTGGTGAATTACATTCTTTTGCTGCTTCAGTAATACCTTGGATTATTTCCATGTTATTGACGTTAAAAGCACCAATAGCATAACCGCCTTCATAAGCTTTTTTAAACATTTCTTTTGATGTAACTAATGGCATAATATCCTCCTATAAATATTTTAATATCATTTATATTCTATCACAAAATAAGGAAAAATATTAAATAATATATGTTTAATTAGGTTAAATATTTTTCATTGAATAAATTAATTAGTAATTATTTGTTATTTTGATACTTTTTATTATATTTTCAATGAAAAAGCACTTCTATAAAATAGAAATGCTTAATTAAAAATCTTTTATTTACAATTTAAAGCAGCGTTTACTTCGTCAACCCAGCAATCTTTTCTTTTTTCAATTCCTTCGCCAACTACATATACGACAAATGAATCAACAGACATGCCGTTTTCCTTTAAGTAAGCTGAAACTTTAAGGTTGCCATCTAAGATAAATGCCTGATCTACCAGACACATTTCCTGTAATGCTTTTGCCACTCTTCCAGTAACCATTTTTTCAATTATATTTGCTGGTTTGTTAGCATTACTTGGATCATTTTTGGCAATTTCTGTTTGAACCTGTGTTTCATGCTCAACAATGTCCTGAGGCATACTAGCTCTATCAACATATTGAGGTTTCATAGAAGCAATTTGCATTGCAATAGGTTTTCCTACTTCTTCATTTGTTCCATTCAATATTACGATAGCTGCTGTTTTACCATCATGGTGAACATATTGACCAAATAATTGACCATCATTTTTTTCTACAACTTCAAATCTTCTTAAAGTCATTTTTTCACCTGTAGCAAATGAAACAGCAGAAATTAATTCACTTACTGTGCCTTCAGCAGATGGTAATTCTAAAGCTTCTTCTAAAGTAGAAGGCTTATGCACCAAGATAACAGCTGCAACATCACTGACTAAATCTTTAAATCTTTCATTTCTAGCAGTAAAGTCAGTTTCTGTATTTATTTCAACTAAAACAGCATAATTACCATCAACAGTAATATTAGCTAAACCTTCAGCAGCTACTCTGCTTTCTCTTGATACAGATTTAGCAATTCCTTTTTCTCTTAACCAATCGACTGCTTTTTCTAAATCGTTATCACTAGCTTCTAAAGCTTTTTTGCAATCCATCATACCAGCACCAGTCTGGTCTCTTAATTGTTTTACTAGTTCTAATAAGTTAGCCATTTTTATTCTTCCTCACTTTTACTTTCATCTACTTTTTCTTCTTTTTTAGTAGCTTCAGCTGCAGGTTGAGTTCTTTCTCTTCTTTCATATCTTCTGTGTTGACCACGGCCTCTTCTCTGTTCTTCAAATCTTGCTCTTCTTCTTCTTTCGTTTTCAGCTGCTTTTTCTGCAACAGAGATAATTACATCACTCATGGTAATTTCAGGAGCTTCATCAGTTTGATAAGCATATTCTAAAAGTCCACCTTTAGCTTCTACGATCGCGTCATTGATGATGCCGACTAAAACTTTAATAGAATTGATTGCATCATCATTTCCTGGAATTGGATAATCTAATAATGCTGGATCACAGTTTGTGTCCGCAATTCCAAATACCGGAATTTTTAATTTTCTTGCTTCTAATACAGCAATGTGATCTTCTTGTGGATCTACTACAAATACTGCATCAGGAAGTTTTTTCATTTCTTTAATTCCACCTAAGAAATTGTCTAATCTTTCTGCTTCTTTTCTGATTAAGATAACTTCTTTTTTAGGATAGTTATTGATTGTTCCAGTTTCTTCCATCTGTTCAATCTCAACTAGTCTTCTAATTCTTCTTTGAATTGTACGGTAGTTAGTTAATGTTCCACCTAACCATCTCTGGTTAACATAGAATGAGCCGCTTCTTAAAGCTTCTTCCATAACTGTAGCCTGAGCTTGTTTTTTAGTACCGACAAATAGTACTCTACCGCCTCTTTCAGCAATTTCTTTCATCGCTGCATAAGCATCATTTAAACTTTCAATGGTATTCTCCAGATTAATGATGTGAATTCCATTTTTTGCAGCATAGATGTTTGCTTTTTGTCTAGGATCCCATCTTCTGGTTTGATGTCCATAATGAACCCCAGATTCCAACAATTTACGCATTGTAACAACTGACATTAATAAATTCCTCTCTTTCCGTTGTTTTCCTCCATCACTTCTAACGATATTAACTTTTTCAAGCACGGAATATCGAATCTATGATGTGTGTATTTGGCCATAATAAAACGCCATTTATAATATTAACATAAATGACGCTATTAATCAATTAACTTTTTAGTGTTTAAACTCTCTTATTTCTTCATAGTTATTATATTCTTTGACCCTGATATTGTAAGCATTATCTATTGCTTCCTGATAAGGTAATTGATAGTCAACTTTTAATAGATTCAATAAATATTCACTAAAATGTGGATTCAATACTAATAATGGGCCAATCAAATAAGTGCCAAAGAAGTTTTTATACCTGACTCCTTCATTAGAATTATTGTCTTTAAAGCCAAAGCCCTTTTTAACTTTAATAAAATCATATTTATTATTAAATGTGTAAGAAAAACAAGATTTAAATCCAACAATTTCCATATCTTTATACTCACCTAAAAAACAGGAATTATGATGGTGATCAAAATTTATTTCAGTCTGGTAATCAAAGATGTTTAAAGCTTCGAAATTATCAATTGCCTTGCCGAAAATTTCAAAACTGTTTCCAGTACATAGAAATACTACACCACTTTCAATAAGTTCTATAATTCTTTCTCTGTAAGGTTTAAGCTCTTCAATTATAATCTTCTGATATTTTTCCATCATTGACCCCATATAAAACATGTCAATATCGTGATCAATAAAATATGGTCTTTCATTAAATGAAGAATAAACAACCTTGCAATCTTCAACTGCCATTTTTAGATATTCAACATTAAAACTATCTCCATATAAACTGGCAGCAGAAGGATACATTACATTTATAATCATCTTCTTTCCTCCCTGATTTTTTCGATGATAGTTTTAGCATTCTTATGTTGGTAAATATCATAGACAAAGCCGATGGTTTCAACATCTTCATCCAGATAATCCACAACATCAACTTCATTTTCCAAAGCAACTATTTTTTCTTCATCAATTCCTGCAAATAATAACCTTACCTTGTAATCAGCATGTCTAACACCAGCTACTATAACTTTACTGATATCTTCCTTATTAAGACATTCATAATCAGTATCGTAAATATAAGATATTACCTCACTTCTATCAGTTGCTCTGGCATCAAATAGATCATCAATGATAATGATAATATTCTTCTTACCTTCCAAGTTAGCAACATATTCAAAAGCCCTGGATAAAGATACCGGATTTTGACCTTTAGTCATCTGCAATACCAGATTGATATCACCGATTTGTTCAGTATGATATCTTGATTTAATAATTTCCATTTCTTCAAAATATGTGTCAATATTTTTAACTCCGCATTCACTTGCGACAGCCAGTGCTGCCAGCTGATTATAGATATTAAATATCGAATCATTGATCAGCTTATATTTTCTATCATTTACTACCATATAGTCGGCTTTGATATCTGTAACAGTATATGAGCTTTTCTCATTGGTAAATCCACAATTTTCACAGTTAAACTTTCCAACATGATGATATCTTATAAAATCAAAGTTTAAATTGCTTAAACAATTTGGACATATTTTGATCTCAGACTTTCTAACAATACTTTTACTTGATTCATTTTTCAATTGTTTAATACTGAAAAAGACTCGCTCCTTGCTTCTTCCAAGTTGAGAAGAAATTAAATCATCAGCATTTAATATCAGTTTTACCTTTTCAGGAAGTCCTGAATCGATTTTAGAAAAAACATAATCAGTATGACCATTTCTTCCCATTGAATCAATTGACAGATTGGTGCAGCAGATAATATCAGGCTTTACTGTAGCCATTAAATCCTTTGTGCTCAACTCATCAAATTCAAGGATTGCCACATCAGCTTTAGGTCTATTGAATAAACTGGTATTCAAAATCAAGGCTTTACTTAAACCGGGCCTTAAATTACAGCCATCACTGTTAAAAGCTACCTTATAGCCAGCCCTGGTGAAGATATCATTTAGAAAATTACAGGTTGTAGTCTTTCCGTTGGTTCCCGTTACAGCGATGACCAGTTCTGGTTTAGCAATGTGATATAAAAAATCATCATCAAAAGTCAAAGCTACAATTCCCATCCTATCAGCTTCTTTATTTTTTTCAAAAAATCGATAGTAAATTTTACTAGCTAACATTCCTAAGAAAAATTTCATGCCTTACCTCTATTTTTAATTATATTGGTTAGTCTAATTACTGTCAAAAGCCTTGTTATAGCTTTCTTTTAGCCTGTCAACAGTAATGTGAGTATAAATTTGAGTTGTTGACAAATTGCTATGTCCTAACAGTTCCTGAACAATTCTAATATCAACCTTGGCATCAAGCAGATGCGTGGCAAATGAATGACGCAAAGTATGAGGACTAAGCTGTAAAGGAAGATTATTTTCCTTAACAGTCTTATTTAATAAATACTGTACTCCTCTATTGGATAGCTTACCACCATTTTTGTTAATAAAGACATATCCATGTTCTTCTTTAATATATTTGCTTCTAATATTACTGATATAATTTTCCAATAACTGCCTGATCATATTATAAAAAGGTACAAGTCTTCTTTTTGAGCCTTTTCCTAATATTGACAATAACTGATTATTAAAATCAATATCTTCAATCTTTAAATTGCAAAGTTCAGATAAACGCAGCCCACAGCCATACATGACTTCAAAAATAGTTCTATCACGATAGCCAAAATCATCATTTAAATCAAAACTATTTAAAAGCATATCTACTTCATCTTCAAATAGATAGTCTGGTATTTTGATTTTCTCATTAGGAATCTTAACAGCTAAAAAAGGATTGCTGCTGACTTCTTTTACATCCAAAAGAAAACGATAGAAAGAGCGTAAACTGCTTAAGTTTCTAGCAAGTGAACGATTTGAAATATCATTAAATCGTTTATCTGTTCTTAAATAGTTGATAAAACCTAGCACAACAGTTCGATCAACATCACTTAGACTTTCTATTTTTTCCTGTCGTAAATATTCAATATATCTTTTTAAATCTCTTCCATAGGCATCTATTGTATGTGATGAACCAGAATTGACTGTAACGATGTAATTTAAAAAATTATCTAACTGCTTTTCCATAATTACCACATTTCACTATAATTTTTGATTATTTCTAAAACCTGCCTGCTATAAGCTTGCTTTCTTTCACTTTTTCTTACATTTTCTACCAGATTGAAAATTCCAAAGTTGGCATTCATTGGCTGAAAGTTATCTGAAGGTCTGGTTATATAATATGATAATGCTCCAATCATTGTAGTATCAGGCATCTTTATTAATGGTTCTTCTAAGATATAAAGTGCCATATTGTGACCAGCTATTAGCCCTGAGGCCGCAGATTCAACATAGCCTTCAACTCCAGTTAACTGGCCGGCAAAGAACAAATCCTCTCGATATTTGCACTGATACGTTTCCTTTAGTACCATTGGCGAATTGATATAGGTATTACGATGCATGACACCATATCTGACAATTCCACAGTTTTTAAGCCCGGGAATCATTGAAAAAATCCTTTTCTGTTCCCCCCATTTTAAATTGGTTTGAAAACCTACAAGATTATATAATGTGTCAATGGCATTATCCTGTCGTAACTGTACAACTGCATAAGGTTTGGGATTGCCCTCTTTTTGTAAACCTACCGGTTTAAGTGGACCAAATGTCAAAGTTTGTGGACCTCTTTTAGCCATAACTTCAATCGGCATGCATCCTTCAAAGAAAGCTTCTTTATCAACGCTGTGACCTTGAGCTGTTTCCCCATTAATTAATTCATAATAAAACCTGTCAAACTGCTCTTTGTTAAAAGGGCAATTGATATAATCAGCAGTTCCCTTATCATATCTTGATTTATAATAGGCAATATCCATATCAATTGATTCTTTAGTAATAATTGGTGCTGCCGCATCAAAGAAGTGTAAAGAATCCTGCTTTATATATTTTTTAATTTCATTTGCCATTTTATCAGATGTTAAAGGTCCAGTGGCAATAATTGTCGGCCCAGAAGGGATTTCTGTTATCTCTTCGTTGATGACTTCAACCAAGGGATTGTTTTTAATAATATCAGTAATTTCTTTTGAAAAGTTATCTCTATCAACTGCCAGGGCACTTCCTGCCGGTATAGCATGTTTGTCAGCAACTTTAATTATTAAAGAATCCAGCATTCTCATCTCTTCCTTAAGCAAACCAACAGCATTGGTTAAAGCGTTACTTCTTAACGAATTAGAACAGACAAGCTCACTAAAATTTCCTGTATGATGAGCCCCAGTTGTTTTTTCAGGTCTCATTTCATATAGTCTTACTTTAATATTCTTTCTTGTCAGCTGATGGACTGCTTCACATCCTGCCAACCCGGCACCAATAACATTTACAACCTTATTCATCTTTCTTTTTTGACACCTTCTTCGGTTTTGCTCCCTTATTTTTATTTGGAACAATATATCTGCACTTTGGATAATTTGAGCAACCAACAAAAGTAGTACCAAATCTAGAAACTCTTTCTACCAGTGGGCTGTTACACTCTGGACACAGCTCTCCAGTTTCTTTTGCTGGCTTTTTCTCATTTTTAACAATATATTTACATTCAGGATAATTTGAACAAGCAATAAACTTGCCATATCTTCCTCTTTTTTCTACCAGTTTATTACCACATTCAGGGCAAGTACCATGGTCTGTTCCATTTTCGCTTTCCAAATCATGATGATATTTACACTTTGGATAATTTGAGCAGGCTACAAATTCACCATATTTACCTTTTCTGATTACCAGATCTCCACCACACTCAGGACATAACTCACCTGTTTTAACAGGCTCTATTTTTTCCATATTTTCTTTAGCATTATTAATCAGTTCCATAAAAGGATTGTAGAACTCATTTAATGAGGTTAGTTTATCCATATTACCTTCAGCAATCTCATCTAATTGGCTTTCCATATTGGCGGTGTATTTCACATTGATGACACTTGAAAAAAACTCATCAAGTTTTCTAGTCGTTAAAATACCCTGTTCCGTAGGTACAAATACTTTTGTCCTTGATGTTTCGGAAGACTTCTGTAACTTGGCATAATCTCTTTTTATTATTGTATCAACAATAGTGGCATAAGTAGATGGTCTACCAATACCATTTTCTTCCATCGCTTTGATGAGTCTGGCTTCTGAATACCTTAAAGGTGGTTCAGTGAAATGTTGTTTTCCTTCAACTTTTTCTGGAATCAGTGTTTGATTTTCAACTAATGTAGGCAATAGTGAATCATTATCATTTTCTGGATAAACTTTTAAATAACCATCAAAGATTAGTGTTCTACCTGTTGCTGAATATTCATATATTCCACAATTCAGTTTTATACTTTTGCTATTGTACAGAGCATCAGCCATTAAAGCAGCTAAAGTACGTTCATAGATTAGTTTATATAGTTTGTATTCATCATTCGATAAATATTTTTTAATAGCATCAGGAGTATTGTCTATATTGGTTGGTCTTATTGCCTCATGGGCATCCTGAGCATTCTTATTAGCCTTTGAACGATATTTTCCAACATAGTTTTCACCATATTCTTTTTTGATATACGCCTTGGCATCATTGATAAAAATATTAGATAACCTATTTGAATCAGTACGCATATAGGTTATTAAACCAGTAGCTGCACTTCCAATATTTATCCCTTCATATAATTTTTGAGCTACCATCATCGTTTTTCTAGCAGAAAAGTTTAATTTTGTAGAAGCATCCTGTTGTAAAGTTGAAGTAATATAAGGAAATCTGCTCTTTTTATTTTTTACTTCTTCTTTTACTTCACCAACAATGAAAGGCTGTTTATCACAAGCATTGACAATAGCATCAGCTTTTTCTTTGTTTTTTATTTCTGCTTTTTTATCATTGATTTTAGTCAAATCAGCAACAAAGTTAGTGTTTTCATAAATAAAATCAGCAGCAATTGACCAATACTCTTCACTGATAAACGCATTGATTTCATCTTCACGATCAACAATCAATTTTAAAGCGACCGATTGAACTCTACCGGCACTTTTACTTTTTATCTTGCTATTTAATAAAGTTGATAGTTTAAAGCCAATTATTCTGTCTAAAATTCTTCTAGTTTCTTGAGAATCAACTAAATCCATATCAACTTTTCTAGCATTTTCAATAGCTTTAACAACAGCTGGTTTTGTTACTTCATGAAAAACTACTCGATTGTTTTCTTTTAGATCAATATCTAGGTTAGTCACCAGATGATAGGCTATCGCTTCCCCTTCCCTGTCAGGGTCAGTTGCCAATAATACCTTATCAGCTTTTTCTACTTTTGATTTTAATTGTTTGACAATATTCTTTTTACCAGCTGGGATGATATATCTGGCTTTGAAATCATTTTCAACATCAATTCCCAAGCCTCCCTTACCAGTTGTAGCTAAATCACTGATATGACCTTTTGATGCTACAACTTCATACTTATCATCTAGATACTTTTCTATTGTATTAGCTTTTGAAGGCGATTCTACAATTATTAAATTCTTTTTACTCATATATCTCACTCACTTGTTTTTCTAAAAAATCATCGTATATATTAGAACAAATCATTTATAATTTGTCAAATAAATCATTTATGTTCTCCTGTGTCAATATATTGGCTCCCTGCTGAATCAATATATTAGTGCCACAATTTATAGTTTCATCATAACGATAAGGCACAGCATAAATGTTTCTATTTAATGTTAAACCCTCATTTACAGTGAGCATCGTTCCTGATTTATAGGAAGCCTCCGTTACAATTATATCCTTACATAGAGCCGCTATTATTCTATTTCTAAATGGAAAATGATATTTTTTTGGTTTTACATTCAAGGGATACTCACTGATGACCAGTTGATCTTTTTTTAATTTTTCATAAAGATCTTTATTTTCATAAGGATAATAATAGTTCAATCCATTACCCAAAACTGCAATAGTTTTTCTAGCATATCTATGAGCGATACTATCGATACCTTTAGCTAAACCTGATACAATAACATAATTTTTAGCTAATCTTTCAACTATATCTATTGTACACCTTTTACCATATTCGCTATAGTTTCTTGAACCGACAATAGCGATTAAATCATTTTCCAGCAAACTAATATCACCCTGATAAAACAAAACAAAAGGTGGATACTGCAAGTCCAGTAGTTGTTTAGGGTATTTTCTATCCAAAATGGTAATAGCCTGTTGTATTACAATTTCTTCTTTTACCTTCTCATTGTTTCTTATGGCCAGTTCTATTTTGAAATAATCACCCTGATATTTTATAGCTAAAGAAATTAAAAGATTACGCATTTTTATCACCAATTCCATATTTGATAATAAAATAGTAATCTTCCTAAAATAATTTGCTTTGCATTGCTTGAATTACCGGTTTGTAGTTTTTTCGGTGAATTTCAGTAATACCATACTTTTCTAAGGCTTCAAAATGCTCTCTGGTTGGATATCCTTTGTTGTTTTTAAAGTTATACTGTGGATATTTTTCATCCAAATCATACATTATTCGATCTCTTGTCACTTTTGCCAGGATTGAAGCAGCAGCGATAGAGACCGATTTACTGTCACCTTTAACAATATCTACTACTTCCTTATCGATATGAATCTTCATAGCATCAGTCAAAACGACATCAACATCAGCTTTTAAGCTGATCTTACTCATAGCATTTCTGGTAGCTTCTAAAATATTCAGCTTTTCAATTGTTTCAACATCAACAATTAATATTTCATAATAAAAAGCATCTTTAATAATCAGTTCATATAATTCTTCTCTTTTTTTCTCACTGAGCTTTTTTGAATCATATATCTCTTCTGAAACATATCCCTTGGGAAAAACTACCCCTGCTACTACCAACGGACCAGCTAAGGGACCTCTGCCTGCTTCATCAATACCTATTACCAGCTTATCTAAAGACCAATAATATTGTTCATAATTATTCTCTGTCTTCATCAGTTTTCTCCCAGCTTATTGGACCTAATTGATTATCACGAACATCTTTTAATATCAAAGCATAAACCCTTTTATAATCTATAGTTTCATCCTGTTGAATACATCCTCTAGAAATAGCAATTCTTTTAATCGTTTCAAATATATCATCGCTTACTTCAATATCATAACGATTAACTAATTTATCTCGATGATTTTTTATTAGAAAAGCCATCGCATATTCAATAACACTCTGCATCGGAAGTACATCATCTCTAATAGCTCCAGTAACTGCTAACATAAAACCAACATTCATATCTTCAAACTTCGGCCATAAAACTCCTGGAGTATCCAGTAACGCTACTTCGTTAGAAACTTTTATCCAGGTTAAATTTCTTGTTACACCTGGCTTATCTGCAGTTTTAGCAATCCTTCTTCTACTTACAGAATTAATCAGTGTGGATTTACCAACATTCGGAATACCGACGACCATCGCTTTTATTTCTACCCTTTTTAGTCCTCTGGCCTTAAGTCTATCTATTTTCTCCTTCATAATCGATAAACAGCTATCAGAAATTGTCTTGACTACATTTCTGTCACCAATCAAGTTTAAAGCAATGGCTGGAAATCCTTGATTATTAAAGTATTCAATCCATTTTTTTGTTTCTTCACTTTCTGCTTTATCAGCTTTACTTAAAACTATCAATCGTGGTTTATGGCCAATAATTTCATTAAGAAGTGGATTTATACTGCTTAAAGGAATACGCGCATCACGTATTTCAATTACCATATCAACTAACTTGATTTTTTCATTCAT
Organism: uncultured Erysipelotrichaceae bacterium; assembly: GCA_964449115.1. Classification (GTDB taxonomy): domain Bacteria; phylum Bacillota_I; class Bacilli_A; order Erysipelotrichales; family Erysipelotrichaceae; genus UBA1783. The sequence continues at coordinate 63,770 of CAYUXW010000002.1, forward strand.
CTCCCTTTTAGCCTTGGTCATATGACCAGGATACCAGTTAATGTTTATTTTGTTTTCCATGGGAATCGTCTCCTTTTTTTATTTAAGTTTTAATTTTTCAGCTTTGTAAATCCGGTTTATTCCATCTTTAGCTGCTTGCCATATTTTACCATCATTTTCTAGATAAAATCTAATTGTCCATTTGATGCTTTAATAATACTTATATCAGTTAAACAACTTTCTTTAATTCTTGATATAGTTTTATCGTTTCTTTTTCTAATAAATCGCTATTCTTCAATAATTTTATAATATAACTTTTACCATAAGTCTCATAAGCATATTTAAACAAGAGATAATTGTTAGAATATGTGGCATTATCTTCAAGCAATTCATTTAAATCAGCATCAAAAACAATATTAGCATCATTTTCATATTGCTTAGCTAAATAAGTAGCCATTCCTTCACTTATCCACAAATACTTATCTTGCGGATAACAATAATCTTCACAAAGATGAACAAATTCATGAATTATCAATTTAACTAAGTCTTCTTTTTGTAAATTTTCATTGCCTTCAATTTTCCTAAATTCTTCTAATGACAAAACATATATTATATTATTTAAGGCAAAGCCACAAACCCAATCAGGGATTTCTTCTATAGTTTGATAATGAGAATTATTATTCAAGTATTCTTTTTTAAACTCAAATGAAGAATCAAATATCTTTAATGTAATTTTAAAATTAACAATATCAAAAAAAGAAATTATCTTCTTGGTTTTTTCTTCCAGCTCTTTTTTTATTTCACTTACTAATTCTTCTAAATTTTCATTATACTCTAGTTTCAAATATTCCAATTCTAATTCCATTTTACCCACCTGTCTTTCAATAATGAATTAAGCAAATTATAAAACAATAGTTATATAATTTGGTTGATAAAATAATAAATAGCCTTCTCATCCAATCAACTTCTTCTATATTATACCTTTTTTAAATAGATAAACTACTAAATTACCATTTGAAAGCACTTAAAAAGAGAGTCAGACTCTCTTTAAGTTTTTTGAAATACAGATTCAATTTTACTTTTGATTAACTTCCCAGTTAAATCCATCTTTATCGCTGGCTTTTAATTCAATTGCTTTTTCCAGTACAACTATTGGTCTGATATTATAGCAAGCCATCCAATCTATAACCATATCTGAGTTTGATTCAAATAAAACAACACTCTGTAAACCATTTAAATTGACAGTTGGAATAATAAAGTTGCAACTTGTAGTACTGCAAGATATCATCTTTCCAGCTACCCAATAATAATCGACATTAAACAAGTAAGCCAAAAAATCCTGTTTCAGCAAAGGATCATCTTTAAGGATACTATAGAATGTCAAGACTGGTTTTCCCATTACATGATTTGTCAAGGTTGGGATAATAACATCTTCAGTCAATACACTATTTGTCATAAAGAAATTAATAAATTCATTATTGTACCAATTTAAATAGTTTAATTTTTCAGCATAATATTTTGTAGTTTTTTCTTTTAGCTCTTTTGTATTTATACCGGTTAATTCTTCAATGTCAGCCAATGTAATACATCTTGCTCCTGATTTGATTAAATCTAAAGCATCTTCTTCATCAAAACCTGGAGCACCTATTTTAGGGTTAACAGGATAAAGTGGATCACTAGCTGCTCCTTTTCCATGACCATAGATACTGCAGATATTGTGAAGTTCCTGCTCAGAAAATAGATATGCAGTGGCTCCACTGATATACAGGCCTTCATTTGTCGTGCTGACTTTTACATCATAGCTCATAAGTATTATCTGATCATCTTTTTTTCCAATGACAACCCATTTGTTGTCATCTGCTGTTGCTAAAAACTCTTGATCACTATAACCGTTTCCAGTTGAATTGCTGTAGCCATCTGTTATAGAATAGCCCTTTTTAGAAACATACTCTAACTGCTCTTGTGTCGCTCCAATAGTTGGATCATAATAAACAATGTCGCCTACTTTGACATCGGGATATGAGTCCTTTTGCCCGTTAGGTTTGTCCGTCTTGCCACAACCTGAAAAGGTCAAAAGCAATACAGAAATAAATAAAATTACCAATATTTTTTTCATTTTTCTCACCTCGGTAATTAAATTTTAATACTATATTAATGGTTGTCAATGATTAAATCGCTACTTTTTTCACAAGTTTAAAATGCTATTTTTTACTTGATTAATCATATAAAAAGACCTGAATTTTCCAATTCAGGTCTTACTTTTTTAAATAAAATTATTACACTTTAAAGCTATTTTGATTAAATATTTTCTATTCTGCTTTGCCAAATAAATCAAACGGAAAAATTATGAAGATATCTTTTGAAACGATTTGTGACTGTTTAAAAGGGCCATATATTCTAGAATCCGCTGATCTTGGCCTGTTATCACCCATACAGAAATACTCATCATCACCTAAAGTAACAGTAAAGTCATTGGTGAATAAACCTGCATAGGAACCATCTTGTGACATTTTTACATATTCCGGATCCAAAAATGTCTGGTCAATTGGAGTACCATTGACATATAAAGTATCGTTGGTAAAAGTAATAGTTTCATTTGGTAAGCCTATCACTCTTTTTACCAGATTCTCATCTCTTTCTTCTAAATAGACCACAACAATATCAAATCTTTCGATACCAGAAACTCTTCTAGAAAAAATATTTGAAAAACCATATGATTTATCATGTAACGTAGGATACATGCTTGATCCATTGACTACAATTGGCATAAAGAAAAAATTAACCATGATTAAAGATACAGCAATCGTGATAAAAACAGTTATTATCGAATCTACGATGTCATCTAAATAGATTAAAATTGCTATAAATGCTGTTGCAAAGAAATCTAATATTTTTAACTTTAACTTTTCAACCATAATAATTCCTCTATAAAGAAAGGCTGATTGAACAGCCTTTATCTTTATCTGCGTTTTTCTTCAATTCTGCTAGCTTTACCTGAACGTCCACGCAAGTAGAATAACTTAGCTCTTCTTACTTTACCAAAACGAACAACTTCAATCTTATCAATGATTGGTGAATTGATTGGGAAAGTTCTTTCTACGCCAATTCCACTTGACATTTTTCTAACTGTAAAGGTTCTAGCAATACCTCTTCCGCTCATCGCAGTTACAACACCTTCAAATACCTGAATACGTGTTTTGTCACCTTCCTTGATGATAACGTGTACTTTTACTGTACAACCTGGTTCAAAGTAAGGAACTTCTTTGATTTGAGCTTTGGTAATCTTGTCAACTAAACTTAAATCCATAACTATCTCCTTTTCACACATTTTTTCAATAGTTCATGAACTTACTATCAGCGGAACTATCTAGCATACGCTCAATAATATTACCACATCAAAAAGGATATTTCAACCAATAATTATTTAAATATTTTATTCTCAAATTTAAATAACATTGGATAGATAGCCACCAGAATAAAACAATTTAGACCATATCTTAAGGTTCTTAAAATAAAGTATCCTAAAGTCATTTCTGGAAATGCTGGGGCAAATAAAGCTCTTAACCCTGCATTTATGCCTAAGTATAAGGCTGCTCCGATAGCAGTTCTAATCAACGCAATATACCACTTATCTGTATTTTCAAAATTTACAAACTTCTCTTGAAAATACATTCCACTTATTAGCCCTAAAAGAAGTCCATAGCCATTGTAGAAATCTGTTGTCTTACAGAAGAAAAATCCTGATGCTGCTACTACTGCATAAATAACTAAAAAAGTATATTTACTTTTAAATTTATCGGCTATTTTAATTGCGACCAGAGTGCACAAATAACCTACTGCCAAACCAACAATAACGTCAGTAGGCCAATGCGCTCCCAGATAGATTCTAGAAAAAGCTACTAATAGAGGAATCAATATTCCAAAGACCTGCAAAATCTTACTTTCCTTAAACATCAGTGCTACTGATGAAAAAAGTGCACCACTGCTGCTGGAATGTCCACTAGGAAATGAATAACCACCAACATCTCTTAAAAGTTCTATCTCCTCACAACACTGATATGGTCTAAGTCTTTTAAAGATGTTTTTCAAATACGGTGTCATAACTGCTGCCAGCATTATGGCAGCACCAATTTTTTCACCTTTTCTTTTGTCGATACCCCAATATATGAACCCCATTACTGCTACAGCAACCGTCTCTTCTCCAAACATTGAGAAGAATTGGTTTAAATAAAACAATATGGTGTGCAAGATTGTTCCTAGACCTAATGATTGCAGCCAGATAATAAACGTTTCTTCAAATGGGAAAAACCAAACTTCAGACATATAATTCACCTCAATACAATTTCTTTAATCTTATCATAAAAAAAGAAATTATTGTTTCTTTTCTTCCTCAATAATTTCTTCTAATAGTTTTCTTTCTTCTTCCGTAAACTTTCTTTGCTCTAAAAGGTCTTTTCTATTCAAATATGTTGTTCTTAAACTTTCTTTTAAGCGATACACTCTTATATTTTCATGATGACCGCTTAACAATACTTCTGGTACCTGTAACCCATTGTATATTTCAGGTCTGGTGTACTGTGGATATTCTAATAAGCCATTTTCAAAAGACTCTTCAATAGTTGATTCTTCACTTATTGTATCCTTGACCAATCTTGTAATGGCATCAGTTATTACCATCGCAGGTAGTTCTCCGCCTGTTAAAATATAATCTCCTATAGAAATATGTTGATCAACAAAATTGTAAATTCTAGCATCGAAGCCTTCATAATGACCACAAATAATGATAATCTCCTCTTTATCAAGCAGTTTTTCAGCCATTTGCTGGTCAAATTTAGAACCAATTGGTGAAGTAATGACTACATATGATTTCTCTGTTTTAACACTCTCTAAGGCATCTAAAACAGGCTGACACATAAGTACCATGCCTGCACCTCCTCCATATGGATAATCATCTACCCTTTTGGAAGCAAACTGTGAAAAACTTCTAAAGTCAACAATATTTATTTCTACCAGATTTTTAAGTCTAGCTTTTTTTATGATTGAAGTGTTTAGAAAATCATTAAACATTTCTGGAAAAATTGTCAAAATAGTTATTTTCATAGCATTCCCTCAATTACATCAATGTCAATGCGCTTGTTTTCAACATTGACTTCTTTAATAAACCTGTCAACGAAAGGAATTAAAACTTCTTTATCAGCAGTATCGATTCTTAATACTGTCTGATAACCATCTTCAACTGCAGAAACATGACCAATTTTTTGATTATTGTAATAGACTGAACAATCCTGTAGTTCAAAAAAGTAATATACACCTTCACTTAATGTATGTACATCATCTTTTTTAATGAATATGTCACAGCCTTTATATTTTTCAACCAGATTTATATCCTGCTTTTCAAAAAAAGAAAGTAGAATAAATCCTTTATGTTTTCTAAAACTTTTGATAACTACAGGTTCAAAGGCATTCATATATCTGATATATAGCTGCTGGGTCACCTTAAAACGAACATCCTCAAAATCAGTATGTGATTTTATTTTCAGTTCCCCTTTTAAACCAAAAGTGTTTACAATATTTCCTACTCTAACATATTCCATAATCAAATCTCCAAAAAAGGATGCTAAAATAGTGCATCCTAATATGATTCAAATTTAATTGATACTCTTTTATTTTCAATACTTGAACAAACTGACATCATCTGTCTGATGCTTGAAGCCATACTTCCGCCTCTACCAATCAGTCTGGCAATATCATTGCTTGTAGCATGGACAAATAATACAATTTCATTTTTGTTAAGACTATCCATTTGTTGAACCGAAACTTTATCTGGTTCATCAACCATTGGTCTAACAATGTCCATTAAAGTTTTTTCGTAATCAATCATTTTAACCTACTTTGAGTCATGAAATTTCTTCATGATTCCTTCTCTTGATAAGATTGCACGAACAGTTTCAGTTGGCTGAGCACCTTCTTTTAACCAGTATAGCGCTCTTTCTTCATCAATTTTGATAGTTGCAGGCGTTGTTTGAGGATTGTAGTAACCAAGTGTATCAATTGGACGACCATCTCTTCTTGTTTTTGCGTCCATAGCAACTATTCTGTAAGTAGCAGCTTTTTTAGCTCCCATTCTTCTTAAACGTAATTTAACCATATAAAATATACCTCTTTTTTCTTTTCCTTAAGTATAATACTACTATTAAAAACTGCTGTCAAGCATTTTTACTTGACACCCTAATTATTTGTTCCATGATGGCAGGTCGGGCTTGAATAATCTAATGGCAAAAAGGTATAGCCATTGATTAATCCCCATAAAATTATTCTTTCAACAGCATCTACTGAAAATCCCTGAGTATCATGCTGTAAAACTATTGACACATTATATTTTTTGATTCCTTTGATAACATTATTGTAAACAGCATCACTGGTTTTACTTCCACCTGCATCACCACTGGAAACATTCCAGTCAAAATACTTATAACCATTACTGGTTACTGAACCAACTAAAGCAGACATAATACCCTTGCAATAGTTTGCTGAGACCGTATTACTTGAACCACCAGGGAACCTGATAAGCTTTGTATAGGTACCCGTTTGCTGATAGATCAGTTCTCCATTATAGTTTAAGTCACTATAGAAAGCATCTATTGATGAGTAAATATTGGCATAATTATGAGAATAGGTGTGATTTCCTATACTGTGTCCTTTTTGATAAGCATTTCCAACATTATAAAAATATCCACTGTTTTTACCATTAACAAAGAAAGTAGCTTTAACATTGTATTTGTCCAATATATCTAAAAGTCTGCTGGTATAACCACTTGGTCCATCATCAAAAGTTAAATAGACAATCTTTCCCGTTGGATTTAAATATTGTGGGTCTGCTTGTTTTTTATAGACATAGATTTCCCTGTTTACGGAAGTAACATTACCAGCAAAATCGCTGATAAGATAGGCTAAAGTGTAAATTCCCACCTTGTTAATGTCTACTTCTCCACTAATTACAACATATTCTGTTAAATCACCATCTTTCAGATCAAAGGCGCTATAACCAACATTGTAGTCTGTTCCCAGCTCTATTGCTGTATATGGTGAATCAAAACTGATTACAGGAGCTGTCGTGTCAACATATTTTATTTCTCGTTCTTTTATTGTAGTATTGCCACTTGAATCAGTTACTTTATAAATAACTTTATCATCTACAACTTCTCTAATTACCTTGTCAGTAATATCACCATCATAATTATCAAAACAACTGAAACCCTCTTCGATATAATCGTTTCCATATTCAGTAAAATAGTCATCATTTTCAACGAGAGTTATTATTGGAGCGGTCGTATCAGCAACTAAAAAGGTCAAAGTCATTTCTTTTTGTTGACTGTTGATGCTGCATTTATATGTAATCCTCTGTTCACCTAACAGTAAGGTGTTGACTTCTCCTATTATTTCGACTTCCAACATTTTTCTAATTAATTTAAAATGTTTCTTCTGATAATAGGCCTTAATAACAGGAGATATAAATTCGCTTTGATATTCTAACTGGTAATCTATATTTTTGTCGTATTCAAAAACTATTTCATTTTCATCCAGAATAATAAATGAAACTGTTAATGTCAAAATCAAAATAGCCAGTATGATAATTTTATTTTTCATATTCATTTACCTGTTAATCTTATTATAAATCATTGTTAGAAAATTACAAAAAAAACTCAGAATAATCTGAGTTAAAATTTGCGATATCTGCCAAGTCCCATCGAAGCCATCATTCTCTTGGTTTTATCAAAACTATTAATCAATTTGTTAACATCACTTACTGATGTTCCCGAACCTTTGGCAATTCTGTTTTTATGAGAACTTCTTAAATCTTCTGGATATCTTCTTTCATATGGGGTCATTGAATTAATTATTGCTTCATAGGTCTTAAATACTCCATCTGTATCTACTGAATCAATCTGAGATGCAAATTGATTCATTCCCGGAAGCATTTTCAAAATACTGCCAATTGAACCTAACTTTCTGGTCTGTTTCATCTGAACCAGCATATCCTCTAAAGAGAAAGTACCGTTCATCATGTTTTCCATTGCTTTGTTAGCCAGCTCCATATCAAATGCTTCTTCAGCTTTTTCTACCAGAGTCTGTAAATCTCCCATTCCCAGGATTCTAGAAGCCATTCTATCAGGATAGAAGACATCAATATCATCGACTTTTTCACCAGTTCCCACGAATTTAACCGGTACATCGGTAACTGCTTTAACCGATAATACTCCCCCACCTCGTGCATCACCATCAAATTTAGTGACTACTAAACCGGTAATGTTCAATAAATCATCAAAAACTTTGGCAACATTGACAATGTCCTGTCCTGTTAGAGCATCGACAGTCAGCAGTATTTCATCTGGGCGATATCTTCTTTTCAGTTGATCAAGTTCATTCATAAGTGTTTCATCAATATGTAAACGACCTGCAGTATCGATGATAACAGTATCATAGTTATTGCTCTTGGCATAGGTTAACCCTTTTTCCACCGTATCAACAGCATTTACCTTATTACCTAGAGTAAATACCTCGCAGTCAATCTGTTTTCCTAAAGTCTGTAATTGTTCAATCGCTGCCGGTCTGATAATGTCAGCTGCAATTAATAAAGGTTTTCTATCCTGCTTTTCTTTAATCAATTTAGCAATCTTGGCTGCTGAGGTTGTTTTACCAGTGCCCTGCAAACCAACAATCATTACAGTTGTAATACCTGATTGCTTATATAAAAGTTCTGACTGTCCATCACCTAAAAGTCTGGTAATTTCATCTCTGACAATTTTATAGACCATGGTTGAAGGATCCAAACTTTCAGCAACCTGAACACCAACCATTTCCTTTCTGATACGTTCAATAAAATCCCTGACTACCTTATAGTTAACGTCAGCTTCCAATAAAGCTGTTCTGATTTCTCTCAGCATTGATTCCATATTTTTGTTTGAAAGTTTGTCTTTGCCAACAATATGTTTAAATGCAGCGGTCAATCTATTACTTAACGATTCAAATGCCATAATCTTTTCTCCTTTCAATTAAAATAAATCTTCATGATCATCAAATTTAGTCGCTGGACTTATGATGATTGTTTCAACATTTTCTAATGCTTCCTGTAAAAATGGTTCAAAGTCATATTTTTCTTCATACCATTGACATTTTTCTCTTTTCGGTTTAATAACCGGATTTTTGGGGGTGAAGATAGTGCAACAATCCTCATATGGCAAAATACTTGTTTCATAAGTATCTATCTCTTTAGCAATATTAATAATCTCCAGTTTATCTAAAGTTGCACACGGTCTGATTACCGGAATATCAACAACTTCAGAAATTGCTGACATACTCTCCAGGGTTTGAGAAGCAACCTGTCCAATTGATTCTCCATTGACAATAGCTAAACAATTGTTCTTTTCTGCCAATCGTTGAGCCAAACGATACATCATCCTGCGCATCATGGTGATAGCATAAGATTCATCACAAACACGATAAATTTCCATTTGAGTATTGGTAAATGGAATGATGTGTAACTTTATCTTCCCCTGATAGACACTGATAAGCTGAGCTAACTTCTTTACTTTATTTAATGCTTCTAAAGAAGTGTAAGGCATCGAAGCATAGTGAATACATTCAATCTCTACTCCTCTTTTCATTGTCAGATAGCCAGCAACTGGAGAATCGATTCCTCCAGATAACATCAGCATTGCCTTTCCACCAACTCCAACTGGAAACCCTTGAGCTCCAAGAATGGTTTCCGCCATCAGATAAGTGTTCTTTTCTCTGATTTCAACAACTAACTTATAATCAGGATTATGAACATCAACCTTAAGGGTTGGGCTGAAATTTTTCAATATTTCAGAGGCAACCATTCTGTTTACCATATCAGAGCGAACTTCAAACTTCTTATTTACTCTTTTGGTAATAACTTTAAAAGTTCCTTCCTTATCTTCCATTATATCTTTTGCTGCTTTAACTATTGCTTCTATATTATTTTCAACCTTCAATGTTTTAGCAAAGCTTCTGATGCCAAAGATATTTTTTAAAATTAAAGTTAACTGATCGGGATCTGTTCCATTTAAATGGATATAGATATGGTCTCTAGTTCTTTCAAAAGACAAATTTGGATAATTTGAAAGAGCTGACTTCATGTTGTCAGCCAATCTTTTGATGAATTCATTTTTGTTTTTCCCCTTAGTTGTTAATTCACCATATCTGATCAGTATATATTCATAAACCAGTTTAGCCATAATCTTCTATACATTCCTTTATTGCTTTTAACAGTCCCTTTATATCATCCAAGGTATGAAGATGAGAAATTGAGACTCTGATTGTACCTTTTAAACGGTCCTCTTCTCTATACATCTGAGATATCACTCTACTGATAGCCAGCAAGCTGTCACAAGTACTGGAAGCTGATACCTCAAACCCTTTTAATGATAAAGCATTCATCATAACTTGAGAAGTAATAGTTAGACAAGAAAAATTAATTACACCACAGCAGCCATCTTCTGGGCTGTTTATAACCACTTTGTCAAGCTTTTTAAGTTCTTGAATAAAGTAATCATGATATTTCTTAATCTTGTCTCTATTGGCTTTAAAAGCTTCTAAAGCCAATCTTAAAGTCTTAGAAAAGACAATATTAACAGCAGCATTTGAAGTGCCACCTCGCAAATGATATTCCTGTTGACCTCCAGAAATAATCTCAGCAATCTGGACATGTTGTTTTTTTATTAAAACACCACTTCCCTTTAATCCATATATTTTATGAGCGGATATTGAGGCCATATCGATATCACTTAAGTCAAAGTCAATTTTCCCAACTGCCTGAACACAATCACAATGCAGATAGCAGTTAGGAAATTTTCTGACTATCCTTTTTATTTCATCAATCGGCATGATTGCTCCTGATTCATTGTTGACATACATGATACTGACTAAAATTGTATCTTTTCTTATATTTTTCTCTAAATCACTTATTTCAATAACTCCATTTTTATTAACAGGCAGATAGGTGATTTCAAAACCACAGTATTCTTCTAACCATTTTAATGAGTTTGTAACACTTGAATGTTCAACATTGGTGCTGATAATGTGTTTTCCATATTCACTTCTTTTAAGAGCTGCTCCTTTAATTGCCAAGTTATTGGCTTCAGAACCACTGGAAGTAAAAATAACTTCTTTAGCTGAAACATTTAATAAAGAAGCTGTTTTTTCTCTAGATTTCTCCATCAGATTGTTTACTTCTATTCCTCTTGGATAAATTGAATCTGAATTTACATAATATTTGTTCAACACTTTAAAATACGTGTTTAAAACATCATCATTTACTGGTGTTGTCGAAGAATAATCAAAGTAAGTATACATTTTACACTTCCTTCTGTGGGCTGAGACTGGTATCAATTTTATTATTAATTTCTCTTGCTAAATCAGGATTGACCTTTTCAATAGCTGAGACAATAAGTCTTTTAGCTTTAGTAAACTCTCCATTACGATAAGCCAGTTCAGCTGAATACAGAGCTGAATCAACTTCCGGATAGATTGGACGATATTGATTCGCAACAATAATACATGATTCAATAGCTGCAGTAGTTTTAGTTATCGTTTCCACATTGTTTAACAGTGACCAGATCTGCTGTTGTGTCTGTTTTAAAAACTCATCGGCTTTTTTGATATCTACCACTTCACTTGATAGCATTTCGCCTAACTGTTCTAAATTTTTCTCTGCGACATTAATATCTTTTTGATATTTATCCGAAATATTCGGTAAGCGAGCTAATCTGATAGAGGCTTTAATTTCATTTAAAACAACAATATACTGATCAACCAGTTCTTTTATTCTCAATTCCTGAGTTTTTGTTGAAGCTATTTCTGTATTTATTGCTCTGCACTGTTTAAGAGCTACCTTTATATCATTTAATAATTCTTCAAAAGAGATCAATAACGTTGTCGAAGGAATGCTGTTAGCATCAAATGAATCCTTCAAAGAATCATAGGCTGTTTTATTTCCCTGATAAGTTTTGTTTGCTTTGGTTATGTTTTCAACTGTTTCTGTCAGTTCATATCTTTCAATCGAATCTTTTTCCTTATTTTTTAAAGCTTCTAAAATTTCTCTGGTTGTTTCCAGCAACACATTGCATTCTTCAACAATACCTACAAGTTTACGATGGGCAACTTTTTCCTTTTCGATTGAAGAATACAGGTTGTTGACCCTTGTTTCACAATCCGTCAGTTTACTATCAACTGACTCAATATCACAAACTTTAATTCTGGCTAACAAGACGTTTAAAGTCTCATTTATTTTTTCAATAGCAGCCTCTACATTTAAATGCCCCAAATAAGCTCCTTGAGCTTTGGTCACCAGATATGAAGAGTTCAATTCTCCTATCTTTTTTGGAATAGTGTCTCTGGCTAATTCAATCAGTTCAGGAAGTCTCAACGCTAAATCATTGAATTCAATTATCGCTAAAGAAATTTCTTCTGATAAAATAGCAGCTTCATCATATTTGCTGGCTCCCATTATGGCTTCAAAATCTGAAAACTTATGCGAGAGGGCATTAGAAATCTTATCTACAGCTTCCCAAGAAAAAGTGTAATTGTTAGGATTGCTGTTAATCATTAATTTAATATCACGATATTTGTCTTTCAGTTCATTGATTCTTCTTCTCTGCAATGATGACTGATTTAAAACGGCGTTTGTTACATCTGAAAGCTTATTAGTTAAAGTTCTTGTCTCTTCCAAAACATTTTCAATACCAACAAGTTTATCATCACATACTTTTAAATTGTTAGTCTCATAGGCCTCTAAAGCATCCTGTAGTAAACTGGTACAATTTTTTAAGTTGTTTTGGATAATATCAAAATCCTTTTTACACTGCTGAGCTGTATCTTTTATATTAGTGTTAATTCTAGCAATGGCATCCATTTTTGAGATATCAGCATTAAAAGGATGACTTCTTAAATTGTTCATCTTGATTTGTACTGCATCAATTCTTCTTCTCATTTTTTTCTTTTTGTTTATTTTGGAAAATATCAGGACAATAAAAAAGAATAATAAAGCAATTATCAAATATATCCATCCTGAATTTATAATCTTTTCCAACAATTGAGCCATTGGCATAAACTTCACCTCACATTAGTATTGTATCATATTTAAATATTAATAAAAATAAGTAAATATGATTTGACATTATGATTTATAAATGGTAAATTAATTAAGCCGATAGCAGCATGTGAAGGTTATTTTGTGTGCGTTGATCTTTAAAGACAAGTAGCTTGCTGTTTAAGTGAAAGGTCAACACCCAGATAATTAATTCACACAGGCTAGTGTATTTAAAACTAGGAGGAAATTAAAAAAATGGCACGTTACACAGGACCAGTATGGAAAAAAGCAAGAAGATTAAACTTCTCTATCCTAGAAACTGGTGAAGAATTAAGAAAAAGAGCTTATGCTCCAGGACAGCACGGTCCAACAAGAAGAATCAAACAAACAAACTACGGTTTACAGTTAGCTGAGAAGCAAAAAATGCGTTTCACTTATGGTGTTAACGAAAGACAATTCTCAAATCTGTTTGATAAAGCTTCAAGATCTAAAGGTGTTACAGGTACTGTATTCTTACAACTGTTAGAATCTCGTTTAGACAATGTTGTTTATAGAATGGGATTATCTAGAACCAGAAGAGGTGCTAGACAATTAGTCAATCATGGTCATATCTTAGTAGATGGCAAGAAAGTCGATATCCCTTCTTACCAAGTAAATCCTGGATCAATTATTGAGGTCAAAGAAAAAATGAAAAATAACCCTGCGGTTATTGATTCACTGGAAGCAGTATTGAATACTCCTGCATTTGTTACTTTTGATAGAAAAACTATGAAAGGTGAATTTGTAAGAGTTCCTGAAAGAAGTGAATTAAATCAAGACTTCGATGAATTACTAGTAGTTGAATTCTACAACAGAAAGAAATAATTAACTTTCAAACTAAAGAATGGCAACATAATGATATGATCCCTCCAAAGTAGACACACGAAATATACAAAAGTGAGTTTACAG
>CAYUXW010000003.1:0-75374 GCA_964449115.1 uncultured Erysipelotrichaceae bacterium
CATCAATAGTTTCTACTTCAACAATTTCTGCATCAATTTTTCTAATCATATCAGAAAGATATTTTCCATCCAATAAGATATCTCCTTCTTCATAGATAGTTAAATTTGAGTCACTATCACTAAAAATAGAAGTTTGAATTGAAATATCACCATCTGAAGCTGTCATCTGAATATGACTATCTCTTACAGATAATTTAATATTATGCAGCACAGGTAAAGGTGAATTCAAAGAAACTGCTCTAGAAACAATGTTGATATTGTCCAAGAATGATTTTTTGTTGATTTTGAAGTACATAGTATCCTCCTTATAGTAATTAAGATAAATATTATTAATACTTATGTGGAAAAGTGGATAAATTCAGAAAACCCTTTTTCTCTAAGTACATTTTAACATTTTTAAATGTTAATTTGAATAGAATAAAATGTTAATAAGAATCAGGTAAACATTTTTTCAATATCGTTAATAATTTTTCTGTATAATTCATTTTCTTTTAAAAGTCTTTCTATTTTTTCAAAAGCTGAAATTACAGTCGTATGATCTCTTCCACCAAAATCATTACCTATTTTTTCATAAGAATAATCCAAATGGATTCGACATAAGTACATAGCAACATGTCTAGCTGTAGTTATATTTTTCGTTCTACTTTTTGAAACAATCTGTTTTTCAGTTAAACTGTAGTAATCAGCAACAGCTTTAATGATAAGTTTAGAAGAAAGCTCTTTATTACCATATGATACAAATTCTAGTTTATCTTTAAATGCTTCTAAGGCTAAAGGTAAATCAATTTTTTGACCTTTAGAAAAATTAATAGAATAGAACAACAATCTATTTAAAGCTCCTTCTAGACTTCTAACATCGGTAGAGAAATTTTTAGCAATAAAGGAAATTACATCACAATCAATAGAATTATTATTTAAATTATGGTTTTTTATTTTCAATTCTAAGATTTTTACTGCTGTTTCAAACTCTAAAGAAGATATCGTTACTGATAAACCTTGAGAAAAGCGTGTTTTTAGACGATCTTCGATGTCTTTTATTTGAATTGGGGGTCTATCAGAAGTCAAAACAACCTGTTTTCTATTATTGAAGAGTTCATTGTAGATGGTAAAGAAGATTTCGTTTGATTTTTGTTTACCAGATAAGAATTGAATATCATCTACCAAAAGGATATCGACAGAATTTAATTGACTCTTGTATTCTTCAATAGTATTATCGCGCAAAGATTTGCCCACTTCTTTTACAAAATCTAAACTTGTGATATATAAAATTTTCTTATCATAATCATGTTCTTTAATATAATTACCAATAGCATGTAACAAATGAGTTTTTCCTAAACCAGAATCACCATAAATTACCAGTGGATTTAAAAATTTTTCTCCTGGCTTCATTGCACAGGCTAAAGCGGCCATTTTTGCTTCTTTATTACTAGGGCCTTCAATAAAATTTTCAAATGAAAAATCAGACAATAGGTTATCAGATAAATCCTTGGCAATAGTATCTATAATATAATTTCTCTGATAATTATCAGTAGTTTCAATAATGCAAGAAACATTTTGATTCAAAAGATCTAGAAAACTATCGTTAATCTCAGTAATGACATCTGATAAAAGGGATTTATTAAAACCATAAGGAGTGACAATAATAGCTTCTTTTTCATCTAGTTGAACTAATTCCGTTTCATCAAAAAAATCAATATAGGTTGATTTATTATTTTCACACAATTTTTCATAAATCTTATCTTTTAATTGTTTATAGACAATATTTAAACTATACATCCTTATCACTCTTTCACTTTAAGTACTACTATATTAACCCCTTAGTGGATAAAAATCTATTAATATTTTTAGCCTAAAAAGTTATCCACAGTAAAATGAATGTAAAAAACGTGTATAAACAAAGTGGTTTTTGAGTTATCCACAATAATCCACGACTTTTATATGTGGATAAGTAGTGGATAAAAACTATAAACAGTGGAAAAAGTGGAAAACTTGTAGTAAAATAAATATCCCACAGAAGTTATCCACAATTTAAAAGTAAAAAACCCATTAGATTAAAGGAAATATTTAGATAGTAACAGTTTTCCACAGATGTGGATAACCTGTTTATTAACATGTGGATGTATGTATTGATAAAAAAGTAATTATGTTATAATAAAAATGGATAGGAGTTTTCATTATGCCTAAAAAGTTATTGATAGTTATATTGATTATTACAGTGCTTATTAACGGTAAGATTTTTAATCATGTCTTGGCAGAAGAAAACCCACCAGCACAAGAAGAAAATATTTATTTAGAAGTAATGCAGGATGACGTTCGAGTTAGAACAGGCCCTTCAACCAGTTATGATATTCTTCAAATCAATGGAGAAAATCAGTATTATCTTGAAGATGTTTTATACAAGGTAATAGGAAAAGAAACAAATGATAAAAATGAGCTATGGTATAACGTTATTAACATTATTAATGGTGTGGAATACTACACCTGGATTAGATATGATTTTGTTCTGTTACATTACTATGAATTAGATGATGATTTTGAAGCACATTTGGAAAATGAAGGCTTCCCAGAAGAATATCGAGAATATCTGAGATTCTTACATACTTTATATCCAAACTGGGTTTTTAAAGCATTCCATACAAATATTGTTTTTCAGGATATTTTAAATGCTCAAAGTGTTTTGGGCAAAAGTTTAATAAGTGGCAGCAATCTGGCTTTAAGAAGTACTCAGCCAGGCGCTTATGATCCAACCACAGGTCAATTTATTGCTTTGGATGGCTATAGCTGGTTTCAAGCTAATCCGGCAACCATTGCCTATTATATGGACCCAAGAAATTTTTTAAATGAGCAGGATATTTTTCAATTTGTAAAATTGTCATTTAACGAAAATGAAAAACCTGAATGTATTCAGCAGATATTGGATGGAACATTTATGGCTGGAGAAGTCCAGATAGATGCAAATACCAAAAAGAGTTATGCCACTATTTTCTATGAAGCGGGTCAGCAGGCTCAGGTATCACCAATCTATCTAGCTGTTAAAGCTAGAAATGAGCAGGGAGTAACCGGCTCAGCAGCTGTAGATGGAAGAACATTTGAATATAATGGTGTAGTCTATTCAGGAATTTATAATTTCTTTAATATTCATGCCTATTCAGGAGTAGATAACTGGAAGTATGGTCTAGTGTATGCTGCGACACCGGGAAACTATGGCAGACCTTGGAACAGTATTGAAAAGTCTATCAAAGGTGGAGCTTTGTGGATTGCTGATGGCTATATAAATGATGGTCAGGATACTTTGTACTATCAAAAATTCAACTGTGTCACTGGAGCATATTGGCATCAGTATGCTACTAATGTCAGAGCTGCTTATTCAGAAGGAAGGATGATGTTTTCCAACTATCTGTTGGCTAATATATTAAATCAGGAATTAACATTCAGTATTCCAATATATTTGGAAATGCCAGAAAAGACTGCTTTACCAACTGAAGTTGTCTATCCAGAAGTAGAAGAAGAAATTCCTAATGAGGAACATTACACAGGTGATTTAATTTTAGATTTGGACTTACAGAATGATTCAGGCTATCTTACAGGCTTTGATATCGGGATCAGCTATCAACAGTTATTAGATAGAATAGAGTTAATGAATACTGGTGTAAATATCAGAATTGAAAGAAACGGTGAAGAAAAAGCTAAAGATTTACCAATTTCAACTGGAGATACCTTAATTATCGTTGATGAAGAAGGGGAAAGTACCTACACAATTATTATTAAAGGTGATATTGATGGAGACGGAATAATAGGAACGCTAGATTATTTGATCTATCGAAAAGCACTTTTAAATGTATATGAAATGAATAATCTTGAGAAAAAAGCAGCTGAAATCAACGGGGAGAAAGATATATCTACCCTTGGCTATCTACATTTAAGAAAATATTTGCTGGAAATAGGAAATATTGAACAATAAAGGAAAAAAATATGAAAAGAAAAATATTTGTATTAATAACAATACTTACGATAATTATTTCAACAATCAAACCAATTAAGGCAACTACAGGAACTGTAAGTGCCTATTTATCCAGTGACTCAGTAATACTGTCAAATAGAGTTACTTTAACAATAAAATTATCGTGCGATGCAGGCGTTGGTGGAGGAAAAATTATTTTTTCTTATGATAAGCAATATTTAGATTATGTTTCAGCCAATTTAAATGGACGTGGGCATATTGAAGGAAATCTGATAGTCGTTGAACCTAGTTCAGATAAAACTGTTACTTTTACTATTACTTTTTCAACTAAAAAAATAGGTTCTACAAATGTACAGGTAAATACTTCACAGTTTGCCAGCTACGATCCTCCACAATATGTAGGTGGATATAACGAGAATATTGTAAAGACATTACAAATTAAAGCTCAGACAACAAACAATACCACAACTACGACCCCTTTATCTTCTGATGCTTCACTAGCTTCATTACAGATAGAGAATATTGATTTTGAACAGCCATTCTCTTCAGATGTTTATGAATATACTGCTTATGCTCCAATAAATACTGAAACAATAAAAGTTTTAGCCAAGGCAAGCAGTTCAAAAGCAACAATCAATAAGATAAATGAAAACGTTACGGAAGGCTGGAATGAAATTTCAGTAGTTTGTGTTGCTCAGGACAAGACAACTAAAACATATAAAATCAAACTATATGTTGAAGAAAAACCTAAAATAGTTTATGAAGATAAAAATTTGGGAGTAGTTGTTAATTTAGATAAAGTGAATAATCCTGAGGGCTTTGAAAGAAAAGAAATTGTGGTAAAGGAAAACAGTATCACCATTTTTAACAAGGTAAATCTTAATTTAATTTATCTGGCTGATAGTGAAAACAATAAAGATTTCTATCTTTATGATATAGAAAACGATGTAGTGGGAAATAAATTTGAACCATTGGAAATTGATGGCAAACAGTATTTGATAAATGAGATAGATTATACCAAATATAAAGATTTAGAAAAATATTATAAACCTATAAAAGTTAATATCGATGGTAAGCAATTTGATGGCTGGATGTCTTTAGCTGAGAACATGCATAATTATCGTCTGGTATATTTAAAAGACCTAGATGGTAATGATGCTTTATATAGTTATGAAATGAGTGAAAAGACTTTACAAAAATTTACTTTACCTCTGTATCCTGAAGTGGAAGAAAAAATGGATATTAAGGAAATGCTGAATCTGACTTTAGGTATAGCAGGAACAG
Source organism: uncultured Erysipelotrichaceae bacterium (assembly GCA_964449115.1). Lineage (GTDB taxonomy): Bacteria > Bacillota_I > Bacilli_A > Erysipelotrichales > Erysipelotrichaceae > UBA1783. The sequence goes on from CAYUXW010000003.1 coordinate 5,246, forward strand.
TCAGTTTAATGGTGGCAATAGCAATAACTTTAAAAAGAAAAGAAAGTTAGGTGATAATCTATGAGTGAATCATATGAAAATCAAGAAGAAAGAACAGAAGAACAGTCAAATTTTGAAAATGAATATATAATGCTTGATAATGATGGAAGAACAGGAACTATTTTTGAAACTATAGATAGAATAAAAAGTAAAAATCAGAAAAAAGAAAAAACCAGTTTTCCTAAGGGAATAATTTTAGTAATGCTGGTTTTGACTTTGTTGGTGTCAACAATCAGCAGTTATGTGACAGCTAAACTGGTTTTAAGAAATGTGGAAAATAAAACGATTGTCATTGAGCAGCCTAATCAGAATACAGGTAGCCCACAGGTCGTCGTTTCGGGTAAGACTGATATCAGTGAGGTAGTAAGTAATATTAAAGATTGCATTGTGGAAGTGTATACAGAATCAACTAAATATAGCTCATTTTATGGCGAATATATAACTGAAGGAGCTGGTTCAGGAGTAATATATTCAAGCGATGGATATATTATTACCAATAACCATGTGGTAGAAAACGCCACCATTATTACAGTTATATTAACTTCTGGTGAAAAATATGATGCCAAAATAATTGCGACCGATTTAGTTAGCGATATTGCAGTATTGAAGATTGAAGCAGAAGGACTAAAAGCAGCTACCATTGGAGATTCAGATCAAATCAAAGTGGGTCAGATCTGTATTGCGATAGGAAATCCACTGGGAACATTGGGTGGGACGGTTACAGATGGAATTATCAGCGCTTTAAGTAGGGAAATTACCATTGAAGGGCAAAAAATGAAACTACTGCAAACCAACACAGCAATCAGTCCAGGAAATTCTGGAGGAGGCCTGTTTGATGTTGCTGGCAATTTAATTGGTATTGTCAACGCTAAAAGTGCAGGTGAATATATTGAAGGGATTGGATTTGCAATTCCAGTAAATTATGCTATTGATGTAACAAAACAGCTAATTACACAAGGATATGTTGAAGGAAGACCGCAGTTAGGAATTAGAGGAGCTTCGATTGAAACAATGCAGCAAGCCTGGAATTATAGCGTTACAACGTTTGGTGTTTATGTTATGGAAGTAATTACTGAGTCCGCAAAAAAATCAGGAATAAAGGTTGGAGATGTAATTGTAAAATTTGCTGGAGAAGAGATTAAATCAATTACCGATTTAAGAACAGTATTATGTAACTATTCTGCTGGTGATACAGTAGAAATTGAGGTAGTTAGAGGGCAAAACACCTTAACCTTGATACTTACGTTAGAACAAAAGAAGTAAATAATATAAGTTAAATATAAACAATAAAAAAAGAAGCACCAGTGCTTCCTTTTTTCAAGTCTTCATTAAAAATTAAAGTTATTTTATATTATTTAACCAGTTAATCAGTACAAATCTATATTTCGTCTGATAAGAAAATTAAGCCTTAGTATAAATATATTTGCTTGTAAGAATATATTGAGTATTTAGATAAATAACATCTTCGTTTTGATTTAAAACAGTTTGTTCTATTTTAAGTAAAGGAGTGCCTAAAGGGCATTTAAGATATTCCGAACTCTCTTTATTAGAATAGGAGATAGTAAAATTATCGACAAATTTGGTAGGTATATTATCGGTGTTATTTTCAATAAGGGTTGTTAATGAAGCATCAGATAAATCCTGTGACAATAAAAATTTAAATTTATCTGGAAGATAATCGATTTCCACAATGCATGGTGTATCATCAACTTTTCTAATACGAGTTAATCTTATCAATTTGCCACTTTTGCAGTTTAATTTATTTAAAAATTCTTCGTTTTCTTTCGTTAATGTGGCTTCAATAATTTCAGTAGTAGGTTTAGCATTGTTTTTTAAGCAGTTTGCTGTAAAGCTATTATCAAAATGTAATTTAGATTTAAAAACTTTTTCTTTAACAAATGAACCCTTTCCCTGCTTCTTAATTATATATCCTTCATCTACCAAGCGCTGAATGGCGTTTCTAACTGTAACCCGAGACACAGAAAACATTTCAGCCAGCTGATGTTCCGTAGGAATTTTATCTCCTGGTTTATATCTGCCTTCATCAATGGATTTTAACAGTTTATTATAGAGCTGTTCTTGTAATGTTATTGGACTTAATTGATTTAATATCATGAAAGTATTATATCACATAAATTATTAAGTATTAAAGGATGATATTGACAGATCTTTAAAAGATGTATTAAAATGTATTAAATTAATACAATTAGATACAACTAATTGAGGAATCTAAGATTATAACAGCATAAAGCTGAGAATAATAGAAAGGAGGTAAAGGCCACGAAATGAAGAAAAGGGATTTTTTAGCTGTGTTTAAGAATATAAAACCTATAATTGGTATGCTTCATTTAAAAGGCGATGATTCAGAGGAAGTTTTTGAAAGATTCAAAAAGGAATTGGATATTTATATCAATAGCGGTATCGATGGAGTGATGGTTGAAAATTATTATGGGAATTATGATGATTTGAAAAGAGCGCTTGAGTATATAAAATCAAATAATATTAATATTCCTTATGGTGTCAACTGTCTAAACATTGACTATATGGGATTTTATTTAGCAAGAAAATTCGATTGTGACTACATCCAACTTGATTCGGTTGTTGGACATGTCAAACCGAGAGATGAGTTCACCTTGAAAGCATTTTTTGATTTGATGAAGGAAGAATATAAAGGATATGTACTGGGCGGAGTTAGATTTAAATACCAACCAGTTCTCTCTGAAAAATCATTAAAGGAAGACCTTGAAATCGCTAAAACTCGCTGTGATGCTGTCTGTGTTACTCAAGACCGGACCGGAGAAGAAACATCTTTAGAAAGAATAATTGAATTTAAAAAAGAATTACAAGATTTTCCACTTATTGTTGCTGCTGGAGTAACTAATGATAATGCTAAAAAACAGCTTGAATATGCAGATGGAGCAATTATTGGAAGTTATTTTAAAGATAATTTCGAAGATAATGGAGAATTATGTCTTGAACATATTGAAGAATTGCTGAAAACAGTCAGAGAAATTCGTGGTGAAACAAAATGATAGTTCTTACGCGTATTGACCACAGGCTGTTACATGGACAGGTTGCGTTTCTATGGGTTAGAAATGTTGGGGCAGATTGCATATTAATTGCAAATGACAGTCTTGCTACGGATAGTTTACGTATGAGTGCAGTCAGAATAGCTAAACCATCGGGTGTAAAATTAGTTATGAAGAGTGTTGATGATTCCATAAAATCAATCAATGCTGGCGAAACTGATAAGTATAAACTTCTGATAATTGTAGAGAGTGTTGACGACGCTTATAAGCTGGCGTTAAATTGCCCTGTGATTAAAAGTATCAATATTGGTGGAATGAAAAATGCAGATGATAGAAAACAAATTTCAAAAGCAGCATTTGTTTCAGAAAGTGATATTGAAAAATTAAAGGAAATGAACGAAAAAGGAATCGAGCTGGAGGTCAGAATGGTTCCTAACGATCAAAGAGTAGATGTCATGACATTAATTTAGGGGAGGAAAGAAATATGAGTTTGATGTTACAAACCCTACTGATATTTGCGGTGGCATTTTTTGCCTATATGCACTGCTATTTCGGTTCTACGATGTGGAATAGACCTATAGTAGTATCAACATTGGTAGGTGCAGTTTTAGGTGATCTGACAACCGGATGTAAGGTTGGAGCGATGCTTGAACTGGCTTTTTTGGGAGCAGTCCCGATTGGTGCTTCAAATCCACCAGATATGGTATCTGGTGCAGTTATAGGCACTGCTTATGTTGTCTTACAAAATACTGATATTGAAACAGCAGTAGCTCTAGCTATTCCTGTAGCAGCATTGGTAGCTATTTTTGACAACTTTTTAATGATGTTTGTTTTACCTGAAGCAGCACATATGTGTGATAGACTTGCAGATAAAGCAGATGCTGACAAGATTGATGTTGTTGTAAGAGTTGCTTCAATAGGAAATAAAGTAGCTCTGGCATTAATTGTAGCGCTTGGATTCTATTTTGGAATTCCGGTTATAGAAAAAATATTGGCAGGTATTCCTGAATTTGTTATCCATGCTATGGATGTTGTTGCTGGAATCTTACCTGCTATTGGGGTCGCTATTTTAGCAAGAAATATGATGTCAAAAGAATTGACTCCATGGTTAATGTTTGGTTTCTTAGCTACTGCATATTTGGATATTCCAACATTTGGAATAGCGCTTTTTGGAATAGGAGTTGCTATGTTGTACTTCTATAAAAAAGAAGAAGTAACGGAAGGAGTTGACGATAATGAATTCTAACGTAAAAAAAATAACTGAAAAGGAGTTAAAACAAGTTTTCTTAAGATCATGTACATTGGACTCGGGCTGGAACTATGAGCGTCAGCAGCATATCAATTACTGCTTTACAATGATTCCAGTTTTGAAGAAACTTTATTCAGATGATCCTGAAAAAATGAAAAGAGCTTTACATAGGCACTTAGAATTTATGGCATGTACGCCTCATATTGTTACTCTTCTTGCAGGAATAACAGCTGCAATGGAGGAAGAAAATGCAAATAATCCAGATTTTGATGAACAATCAATCAGTGCTGTTAAGACCTCATTGATGGGGCCAATGGCAGGATTTGGTGATTCAATATTCTGGGGTTCTCTATTAACAATTGCTGTAGGTATTGGAACTTCTTTTGCTTCTCAGGGAAGTATTTTAGGCCCAATTCTATTTTTCCTAACAATTAACGTTCTTGGGTTTTTATCTAGATATTATGGATTGAAGATTGGTTATAATTCTGGAACAGTATTCTTTGCCAACATGGAAAAGAGTGGAATGATAAATAAGCTCAGTAAAGCCGCAACAATCTTAGGGTTGCTTGTAGTAGGTTCTATGGCTGCTTCACAGATTTCCATTACAATTCCTTGGGTAATTGATATAAACGGAATAGTAACGCCAATACAGGAGTATATTGACTGGATTATGCCTAGTTTCTTGCCTGCATGTGCATTTGTTTTGATTTATTGGTTATTAGGAAAGAAAATAAAAACAACAACGCTGCTATTGTGGACATTTGTAGTTTGTATAATTCTTTCTTACTTCCAGATTTTGTAAATCATATCAATAAAAATCGTAAATAAAAAGGGTGATTTAAGATCACCTTTTTACTGGTGCAAAGCACGATTTATTCTTTCATTAACAATTTATGCTGTAACGATCAGGACTCTTTTCTTAAAATAAATTATATTTGGTAGATACCAGAATAAAGAGAAAAGTAAAAGTCCTATAAAAAAAGTCATAAAGGCATAGCCGTAATCAGTATTTCTGGCATATTGTATAAAGCCAGCCTGGTAAGATGGAGCAATTATTTCAAAAAGCAAAACCCACTTAACAAAATTATAAAAACGATTGTAATTTCCAGAAGATATGTTAAAAACAAGAATACAGAGAAAGCTGTGGATTAATGTTACAAAAAGAAATAGCAATAGAGACCAAAGTGTTATGTCGTGGTTAACCTCACTTAAAAATTCAAAATAAGTTTTAAATCCGAAAACTATGACTATCCATGGTCTTATCTTGGTATAGAAAGTAAACCATTTAGTACCAAGCGGTTTATCTAAATTTGTTTTATTCATAAAATTCTCCTATCAAGTTAAAAAGTTCAGTAACAAAAGGTTCAAAATGGAACTTAAGAAGTCTTCTCAAACATAATTGATCCAAGTCTAAGAAGAGTGCTATGGGCTTTTAAGGCCAATTTATAATCACTGGACATACCAGCTGAATAAGTGTCAATATGAACATTATGCTGTTTTATTTCTCGACATTTATTGTATAATTCATATCCTCGATTAAAAACAGTCGAGATTTCTTCATCATCATCAACATTTGGTCCAATAACCATAATTCCTTTGATAATAATATGGTTGAAAACAGAAGCCTTTTTTATTGTCTCTATAACTTCGCTTTCTTTAAAACCATATTTTGTCTCTTCTAAAGCTATATTAACCTGAAGCAAAACGTTGGTAACGATATTCTGTTTTTTAGATTCTTTTTCTATTTTTTCCAAAAGCCTGAAGCTATCCACAGAATGAATCAGCTGACACAAGTTAATGATTTTAGAAACTTTATTTCTTTGTAAATGGCCAATAAGATGCCACTGGATATCTTTTGGTGTTTCTTCAACTTTTAAAAGGAGCTCCTGAACTCTGTTTTCACCAAAGATTTTAAATCCTTGATTATAAAGTTCCATAATTTCTTCTACAGAGCGATTTTTAGAGACTACTACAATTTTATCCTTTAGATGCAACAATTCATTTTTCATAGATATCCACTTCCTTAGCAACAAAGAAATACCACTTTCTCTAAATTAGTATATAATAAAAACGAAAGAAGGTGTCAAGATGCTTAATAAAGATTTACTGCAGATGGAAACAAAAGATGTTTACGCCAAGGTAACAGAAAAGGTAAACGCTTTCAAAAGCGAAAATCCTAAAGCGGAAATTATTTCACTGGGAATAGGGGATGTTTCCAAGCCGATTGTTAAGCCCATTATTGATGCGATGCATAAGGCAGTAGATGATTTGGCAGATATAGCAACCTTCAAAGGCTATGGTGGATATTATGGTTATGATTTTTTAAGGGAAGCAATACTTAAAAATGAATATGAGGAATATGGATTTGCCAAAGCGGAAATTTATGTTTCTGATGGAACAAAAACAGATTCAACCAGTATTTTAGAATTATTTGATAAAAACAGCGTGTTGTTACTGGCTAATCCAACTTATCCAATTTATCGAGATGGAGCAGCAGCATTAAGTAGAAAAGTGGAGTATACAACTCTTGATGAAAATTTTGTAATGGAAGTTCCTGATGAAAAATATGACATCATTTATATTTGTTCCCCAAATAATCCGGTTGGAAATGCCTACACCAAAAAAGATTTAGAAAAATGGATTGATTATGCCTTAAAAAATAAGGCAGTTATAATATTTGATAATGTTTATCAGGGATTTGTTAGAAGTAAAGATGTTCCAAAAAGCATTTATGAAATTAAAGGGGCCAAAGAATGTGTCATTGAACTTAGAAGTTTTTCAAAAGTTGCCTCTTTTACTGGGCTGAGATGCTCATATTATGTTATTCCTAATCAGATTTATCAGGATATAAATGTTGTTTGGAAAAGAAGAACCATGAATAGATTTAATGGAGCCAGCTACATAGCTCAAAAAGCAGCTGAAGCGGTATATTTGCCAGAGTCACAAAAACTTATTAAGGAGAATCTGGATTATTATTTAGAAAATGCTAAAATCTTAAAAGAAGGATTTCAGAAAGCCGGTTATGAAGTATTTGGGGGAAAAGATGCTCCATTTATGTGGGTAAAATCCAAAAATCAGAAAACTAGCTGGCAAATGTTTGACTACTTCTTAAAAAAACTAAATATTATTGTAATTCCAGGTATAATTTTTGGTACTGCAGGAGATAACTTTATAAGAATATCAGCTTTAGGCACAAGAGAAGATGGCCGAAAGTGTATTGAAAGGATTTTAAAAGATGAAGAAAAGAATTAGTTCTCTAACAATAGCAGCATTGATATTAGCGATAATCTGTGGGCTGCTATTTAAAGAAAAAGTATTAGTAATAGATTTTATTGGGACAATTTATATAAATTTATTAAAATTTATGATTGGACCAATAGTTTTTACCAGCATTGCTGCTACAATATATGATTCCTCAAGAAAAAAGGGAAACCTGATTGTTAAATCAGTTTTTATATTTACAGTGATGTTTCTGGCCACCTTCTTTCTAACATCAATTATTGTTGTAATTATTGATCCTGCCAAAGGATTTGTCTTTGAATTATCAGCTTATGAAGGCACGTTAGGCAGTTTAAATATAAAAGATATCATAATTAATTTATTTCCAACAAACATTATTAACATGTTTCAAACAAATCAGTTATTTGCGATTATCTTTTTTGCCTATTTAGTTGGGTTCAGTGCTACAAAAGTTGAAAAAGGAGAATTAATCATTAATCTAATAGAAAGTTTTAGAGATATCTTGTTTAAAATATTGGAGTTTATCATGTATTTAACCCCATTAGCAGTTTTTTCATTAATGTCAGCTACTGTAGCCAAATATGGAACGGCTATATTTGGAGTAGGAATTAAGTATATATTAACAGCTTATCTTTCAGGATTTGTTACGATGGTTGTGGTAATGATATTGCCTGTATGGTTTTTTGCCAAGATGAATCTAATAACCTTTGTTAAAAAGACTTATAAAATTTGGCTGATAACCATGACCACCTGTTCATCAGCAGCGACTTTACCTACTACAATGAAGCTGTGTAAAGAAGAATTAAATATTGATGAAAAGATAACTGATGTCGTTGTTCCTCTGGGATGTACGATTCATATGTGCGGAGGAGCAGTATCATTTGCCTTGTTGGGCTTATTTAACAGCAGCTTGTTTGGAATTGAAGTTACACTGACCACTTATGTCATCATGATAGTAGCATCGCTGTTAATAAATATGTCAGCTCCAGGAATACCAAATGGAGGAGTTGTTATTGGAGCAACATATTTACAACTATTAGGTATACCGCTGGACTTTATTGGCTTCTATAGTGGAATTTATAAAATACTGGATATGTTATATACAACATTGAATGTCAGCGGAGACATAACCGCAAATGTGATTATCGATGCTCTAGAAAATAAGGAATAATTAAAATGAAAGACAAGTATAAATTATGAGAATTATATTTGTCTTTTTTCTTGGAACAGTATTTGGCAGTTTTATCAATGCGACAGCCTATAGGATAGTAAGAAAAATGGATTTTATCTTTGCCAGGTCAAGTTGTCCTATCTGTCATCAGCAACTGTCCTTTTTAGATATGATTCCAATAATAAGTTATGTACTTATGAAGGGAAGATGTAGGTATTGCAGGAATGTTGTTTCTAAAAGATATTTAGTTACAGAAGTTTTAGGGGGATTAAATGCAACAGTCTGTTGGAATTTACCCAGGATAATAGAAGTTAAAGTATTATATTTTGTCATTTTTAATATTTTGTTATTGATATCCCTGATAGATTTTGAAACAAAAGAGATAAGTGATTTTTATCAAATATTTTTATTATCGGCAGTGGTAATAACAATATTAATAGAAGGGATGAGTTTCAATAATTTTATTGGAATGACAATTATAAGTTTACCTTTATTGATAATTGCCTTATTAACAAATTCAATTGGTGGAGCAGATGTAAAATTGTTTTTCACTTTAGGATTATTGACCAAAACAGAAGGAATTCTAATAATCTACTTAATGACAATTGTATTTGCCAGTGTTTTCGCTCTTTATAGACTAAAGAAAGAAAAAAATAAAAAAGAAGAAATAGCCTTGATTCCTTTTATATATTTGTCCTTTTTTACATACATAGGATTTGAAAAATACCTGTTAAATTGGTTCATATTGTGGTGTCACATACCTGTTAAATTGGTTCATATTGTGGTTGACTTAGCAGTTAGATTTTAGTATTATAATAAGGCAATTGCTCTATTATTATTAATTTTCGGGAGGTGTCTAAAATGAAAAGAACTTATCAACCGAGCAAAAGAAAACGTTCAAGAGTCGTAGGCTTTAGAGCACGTATGAAGACTGTGGGTGGACGTAGAATCTTAGCAAGAAAACGTGCTAAAGGCAGAAAAGTAATATCTGAATAAAGAGAGTTGTCGTTGGCAACTTTTTTTACCTATTAGATTATGAGAAAAGAATTAAGAGTTAAGACTAATGAAGATTTCCAAAAAATTATCACTTGTGGTAAATGCAAAACAAGTCGCAGTTTTGTTATGTATTATCACCCAGCTGAAAAAGAACACGATAGAATTGGAATCTCCGTAGGTAAAAAAATAGGCAACGCGGTCATAAGAAACAAGGTAAAAAGACAGGTAAGAATGATGATTCAGCAGTCATGTAGTTTTAAAACAGGTTATGACTATATATTCATCGTAAGAAACAAGTATTTACAGTCTGATTATCAAAACAACAAAAAAGATTTGTCACGACTATATGATTCAGTTTATAATAGATAATGGCAGTCTGAGTGAAGGAGAAATTTAATAATGAAAAAAATTATTTCTAACAAAAAAACACTAATCGTGATTTTATTAGTTATGGTAGCTGTTCTTGCTGGATGTCAAAGAAACGTCGACCAAAGTGGTGCAACTTTACCAGAGAAGATAATTTACTTGTCTACTCCATGGAAAGATATGCTTAACGAAAGCTTTTTTACCGCCATCTTTGTCTATCCATTAGCACAGTGTGTTAACTTTATTGGCACAAAATTAAATAGCAGTTTTTTAGGAATTGTTATCACAACAATTTTATTTAATGTTATTACTTTAAGCTTTACAGTAAAATCTACTGTATCAGCTCAAAAAATCCAATTGCTTCAGCCTGAATTGGCAAGAATCCAAGCGAAGTATGAAGGAAGAGACGATCAAAATGCCAAAATGATGCAGGCTCAAGAAATGCAGACATTGTATGCTAAACACGGCATCAATCCTTTAGGGTCACTTGTAACACCTTTGTTACAGATTCCTATTATGATTTCTATGTTCTACGCTGTTCAAAGAGCAGATGTTGTATGTAATGGTTCATTTTTAGGTATTCCACTATCAATTAAACCATCAGCTGCTTTTAATGATTTAGCTAATGGATGGCCTATTGCAGTATTATTTGTCTTGATGGTAATTTTTCAATTCGTATCAAGTAAGATTCCACAATATTTGGCAGAAAAGAAAAAGAAAGAAGCAAAGAACTATCGCGCCTATAAAGATCAGGGCCAACAGGCACCTAACAACAATATGATGATGTATAGTATGGTGGCTATGGTTGCTTTATTAGGTTTAAACTGGCCAGCAGCAATGACTGTTTATTGGTTGGTGAGCGCTTTAGCAAACGTTATTAAAACATTATATGTTCAAAAGAGGTATATTGATAATGAACAGGTATGAAGCTAAAAATTTAGAAGAAGCTATCGAACTTGCCTGTGCAGATAAAAAAGTAACAAAAGAACAATTAAATTATTTTGTTATTGAAGAAAAACCAGGCGGAATATTCGGTATCGGAGCTAAAGCAATAATTGAAGCTTATTGCACAAAAGATATTGAGGATTTTATCTTTAACTATATTAGACAGTATTTTGAAAATATTAATATGGACTGTGAAATAGTTGTTGAGTCAAATGATGATGGCTTTGATGTGAAATTAAATGCTGAAAATAATGCTGTAATTATTGGCAAAGCTGGACAAACACTGCAGGCAATTACCAATGTTGTCAAAGGAGCAGCCAGCTCAAAGTTTAAAAGACATGTCAACCTGTTAATTGACGTTAACAATTATAAAGAAGAGCGCTATGAAAAGTTGAAATCGATGGTCGGAAGAATTGCTAAAACAGTTCAAAAAACAAAGGTTTCAGCTAGATTAGGTCAGATGTCTAATGATGAAAGAAGAGTAATTCATCAGTATTTATCAACCTTTTCAAATATCAAAACTGAATCAGAAGGCGAAGGAAATAATCGCCGACTAAAAATAATTTACGATTCAAAAAAATAATAGGGAGTTACACCTCTGCTTACAATAATAGGTAGAGGTGTTTTTTTATGCTTGAAATAATTAATTTATCAAAAAAATATGGTGAAAAAGATGTTTTAAGAAATATTAGTTTTACTATTGAAAAAGGACAAATAGTTTCAATAATAGGAAATAACGGCAGTGGTAAAACAACCTTATTTAAATTGATATTAAATCTACTGGAAAAGGATAATGGCAAAATAGAATTTGAAAAAAAGAATATAGAAAATCAGAAAATTGGATATTTACCCGAACAGAGAAGTTTGTATCAGGATTGTACAGTTTGGCAACATTTAAAACTAATAACGGGGATAAACAAAATAGAAAATGAAAAAGAAGAAATAGAAAACTGGCTCTATAAGATGGAATTATATGAACACAAGGACAAGAAAGTCTATACACTATCAAAAGGAAATCAACAAAAACTGGCTTTGATTGTGTGTCTAATAAAAAGACCAGAAATTGTTGTTATGGATGAACCATTTACTGGTCTGGATTATGAAAATATTGCTATCTTTTTAAGAGAAATAAAACAAATGAAAAAAGAAAACAGAATAATACTGATCTCTTCTCATATATATCAGCCAATTAATCAAATCTGTGATAGATATATTTGTATAAATAAAGCTAGAATCAAGTTGGATATAAAAAAGGAAGATCTCATTAAAGAAGAAAAAAGAACAATAGTAGTAAATGATAAAGATTTATTGCATGATGAACAAATATTGTCAAAGCTGATTACTGATAAAGAAATAAGGTATATCGTTGAAAATAAAACTGCAGCTCAAACTATAGTAAAAAGATTAATAAAGGAAAACAGGACAATTAATTATTATGGGCCGCTGACAATTGAGGATAAAATTAAACAAATATGAAAGAATTGATTAAGTTTGATCTTAGAAGAAGATTTATCAATAAATCAACAATTATAGTTAACATACTGCTTTTTGTGATGATTATATGCTGTTTTCATATTGATTATATTTTAAAAGATGAAGCATTTATTGATACAGTATTGATTGATACCAGTTTGATAGAATATTCTGACTTGTTTTTAGAGTTGAGTGATGAGCAACTGACATATAAGCTTTCAGATGAAAAAAATAAGGAGAATGAAGTAATATTACATCTAAATGAGAAGTGGCAAATAATAAGCAAATATGAATTAGATCAAAAAACTAGAGAAAGAATAACTGAAGATATTAAAAAGGCAGTTATTAAGAAATATAAATTATCGCATCAGTTTCTAAGCTCTTTTATTGATGAATTTGTAAGAATTGATCCAGAAGTGGTTATAAAGAATAATGAAGTTATTGACGGAAGCATAGTTATAGTTCTGGCTATTTCCTTTTTTCTGATAATCAATTATGGCTGTACTTCCAGCAATGAAATAATAATTGAAAAATCTACTGGAATCCTAAATATAATTCTAACCAATATAGATGCAAAAAAGCACCTGTTAGAAAAGATAATCGTTTCTTATATCATCTTTTTAACTCAAATTATGATAAAATTTTTACAATTGTCCATAAGCTATCTGATTAGATTCATTCAGGATAGGTGTTTAGGATTAAAAAACTTTATTGACAGGATTTTTATTATATCAACAGAAAGTGGTGGAAGTGAACTGACAATAGAAAAAATCATGCTGCTAGTGATAATCATGATTTTCAATCTTTTATTAATTCAATTAATTATCATCTTGATAACCAGTAAATATACCAATGGACAACAAATGGCATCATTTCAAGGTTTGCTATATGTCGGATTGCTAATAATATATTATTCAGTCATGATTGTCAGTGAACAATTGATAAAGAGCAGAATAATCAGCTATATCAGTTATCTTCCCATATTTTCAATGGTATTTATTCCCCAGAAGATAATTGGTTCAAGTATAAGTGGATGGGACTCACTGTTTGCATCGGCCTTGGTGGTGATTGCAATAATTGTCTTAATAAATAAGGGCTCAGACAGGTATAAACGAAACTTGCTGATACAAAAATAATCGTGAATTCACGATTATTTTAATGTCTTCAATTTATTGGTGCGATAGAATTTTTTTAATTCTTTGTAGTTTTTGACTAATTGTTCTTCATGACTGCTGGCAGCACTTGGAATATAGAATTCCATATCTTTAAGTTCATCTGGCAGATATTGAATTTTATGAAAATTATGATAGGCACCATAATCATATTTATCTTCCGGAGCTAAACCAACAGGATTTAAACGAAGATAAATTGGAACAGCATAAGGAGATTTTTCAGCCACAGCGTAGGCATTGTGTACACTGTCAACAGCACTTCTACTTTTTGGTGATAAAGCTAAATCGATAACAGCGACCCCTAAAGGAATCAAGGCTTCTGGAAACCCGATACGTTTAGCAGCGTCAATAGCATTTATTGTTCTGGCACAGGCTGCTGGATTAGCTAAACCAATATCTTCATAGGCAATGACCAGCAGTCTTCTTTCAATAGAGTCTAAATCATTAGCCATAGCCAGCCTTGATAGATAGAATAGGGCTGCATTAACATCACTTCCCCTGATAGATTTTTGAAAGGCACTGACAGCATCATAATGACCATCTTCATCATGGTCGTAATGCATATTAGCCATGGAAGAATATTTTTTAACCAGCTCAATATCGATGTGATTATCAAAGCAACCCATAGCACATATTTCAATCAGATTATAGGCATATCTTAAATCCCCATTACTATGATGGGCGATCAGTTTTTTGGCATCATCATCAATAGAGATTGTGCCACCATATCCCTTCTCGCTTTCTAAAGCAAAGTCAATGGCTTTTTCTACATCTTCAACAGTCAAAGGTTTCACTTCCAGTAAGTGGCAGCGGCTTCTGACAGCAGGATTAATCGCAAAGTAGGGGTTTGAAGTAGTTGCTCCGATTACCGTAATAAGTCCAGTTTCGATATGTGGCAAAAGTAAATCCTGCTTATCTTTGTTTAAACGATGAATTTCATCGATTATTACGATTAGTCCATTGGACAATTTAGCATGTTCAAATATCTCAACCAGGTCCTTCTTATTGCCAGTAACAGCACTAAATGAGTGATAAGGAAGATTAAGCTCATTAGCTATAGCCAGTGCCAAGGTAGTTTTTCCACTACCTGGAGGACCATAAAAAATCATTGAAAAAAGATGCTGCTGGTTGACACAGCGTCTTAACAGCATATTTTCACCAATCAAATGTTGTTGGCCAAATACCTCATCCAGCTTTGTTGGTCTTAATTTAAGAGCTAAAGGTTGTTGCATAATTTTCTCCTCATAGATATTTTAACATTAATCAAAATAGTATAGAATAGAAATATGAAAATAGTAATTCAAAGAGTTAAAAACGCCTCTGTAAGGATAGAGGGAAAAATATATAGTTCAATTAAAGCAGGATATTTATTACTTGTAGGATTTTCAGTTGCTGATGATGAAGAAGTTTTGCCAATGATGGCTAAAAAACTATTGGAACTGAGAATAAATGAAGATAATCAGGGGAAAATGAATCTATCAATTATGGATATTGATGGAGAAATTCTTTCGGTATCCCAATTTACCCTATATGCTGATTGCAAAAAAGGAAGAAGGCCTTCTTTTACTGATGCCTGTCCACCAGAAAAAGCCAGTCAAATGTATGATAAATTTAACGAGATTTTAAAAGAAAGTGGTCTCAAAGTTGAAACAGGATTATTTCAGGCTTTTATGGAAGTCGAATTAATTAATGATGGACCTGTGACTGTAATCTTAGATAGTGATATAATATTAAATAGAGGTAGGTATGGAATATAAACTGAATGATATAGTTGAAATGAAAAAAATGCATCCCTGTAAAAAATCCAAACAGTGGAGAATCATTAGAATGGGTGCCGATATAAGAGTCAAGTGCTTGGGATGTGGAGCATCAGTTTTATTTTCTCGAAGCGAATTTGAAAAAAGAGTAAAAAAAATTATTCCATGCGAATTAGAAATAGAGGATTAAAAATATGTCATTAACAGCCGGTATTGTAGGATTACCAAATGTCGGAAAATCAACATTGTTTAATGCAATAACCAAGTCTCAAGTAGAAGCAGCAAACTATCCGTTTGCAACAATCAAGCCCAATATTAAAACTGTCGAAGTCCCTGATGAAAGGGTTGATAAATTGGCAGCAATATTTAAACCAAGAAAAACAATTAAGACAACTTTTGAGTTTACAGATATTGCCGGTTTAGTAAAAGGAGCCTCAAAAGGTGAAGGCTTAGGAAATCAGTTTTTAGGAAATATAAGAGAAGTTGATGCTATTGTTCATGTAGTAAGATGTTTTGAAAATAACAGTATTGTGCATGTAGAAAATACTGTTGATCCAATTAGAGATATTGAAATAGTTAATTTAGAATTAGCCTTGGCTGATTTAGAAACAGTCAATAATCGCATTTCTAAAGTAGAAAGAAGAGCTTTAACGACCAAAGAAAAAGACGCAGTCACAGAATTTGAAATGTTAAAAAAATTAAAAAAGGCTCTTGAAGAAGGGAAAATGGCTAGAAGTGTAGATTTTTCGGTGGAAGAAAAAGAAATCCTTAAACATTATCAACTATTAACATCTAAACCTGTTATTTATGTAGCTAATGTTTCAGAAGATGATGTAACTGATTTAGATGGATGTTTGCATTATCAAAAGGTTAAGGAATTTGCAGAAAGTGAAAAAAATCAGGTTGTAGCTATTACAGCCCAGCTGGAAGAAGAAATATCTTCGCTGGATGAAGAGACTAAAGAAATGTTTTTAACTGACCTGGGTATTAAAAGAAGCGGTTTGGATGAAATTATATTAAAAACTTATTCTTTATTAAATTTATGCACCTTCTTTACTGTCGGTGATGATGAGGTCAGAGCCTGGACATTTACTAAAGGAATGAAAGCTCCTGATTGTGCCGGTTTAATACACACAGACTTTAAAAAGGGTTTTATTAGAGCTGAGGTCTATAAATATGAAGATTTAATGGCTTACGGCAGTGAGCTGGCTTTAAAGGAAGCAGGCAAAATTAAAGTTGAGGGAAAAGAATACATCTGCAAGGATGGAGATGTAATGTTTGTAAGATTTAATGTTTAAGGAGGATAAAAACATGAAGTTGATTATTGCAATTGTTTCAAATGATGATAGTTCAGCAGTAAGTGCAAGTTTGACAGAACATGGATTTATGGTAACCAGATTATCTACTACCGGTGGATTCTTAAGAGCAGGTAATACTACGATGCTAATCGGAACTGAAGATGAAAAAGTAGAACAGGCTATTGAATTAATTAAGGAAGAAAGCAAAAAGAGAACAGAAATTATTCCAGCTACCACATCATTTGATATTGGACAATATGCTGCCTATCCAGTAGAAGTTCATGTCGGTGGAGCAACTATTTTTGTACTCGATGTTGATCAGTTTATTAAGGCTTAGTTATGATTGATTTTATTGACTATACTGATCCAAACACAACTTTGATTTTACTTAATACAACAGTTGAAGGAAATATGAAAACAATAGGCTCAATTGAAGTTTATGGAAAAGTCAATGGTTATGTAGAGACCGATGGATTAAGTAGTATTTATGGCTGCATTGATGGCAATTTAGAAACAAGAGAGTTGATAGCTAGAGTTAATAGCGTAATTAATGGTGATATTAACATTATTTATGATGGCTTTATCAGCGACAATTCAAATATTAAGGGAAACATCAAGTGCAAAAATATTGAAGTGTGTGGAAATGTTAAAGGTAATATCAAAGCTGAAGATTCTGTAATAATCAGAGGAAGCGCCAATATTGTTGGTGATATTATCTGTAGAAATCTTGTGGTTGATCAAGGTGCAAAAATTAATGGCAACGTAAAACTTGTCTATCAATTTGAAAAATATTAGGCTCTTCGTTTTTAGCGAGGAGTTTTTATTGTTATTTAAGGTTGTTTGTGTGATGATAATAAAAAAGAGAGGGATAAAGTATGGAAATTTCTGAAGTATTACTATCAAAAAATGGCTATGTCGCAATAACTTTGGCAAAAGAGTTTTTAAAATGCAATGTAGGTGAAAAGGTTCCAACTGTTTCTCAACTCTGTGAAAAATATCAGCTTGCCCGTGGAACGGTTCAAAATGCTTTAAAATCTTTACAGCAATATGATGCAATCAGACTTGATGCAAAAGGTCACAAGGGTTCCTATCTGGTTAAAAAGAATATATCGATTTTATTAAAATTTGCAGGAATCAATTCAATTGTCGGAGTTATGCCTTTACCTTATTCAAAAAGGTATGAAGGTCTGGCATCAGGATTATTAGTAACTTTGGAAAATCGCTACAGTATACCGGCATCAATGGCCTTCATGAGAGGAGCAAAAAATAGAATTGGAATGTTGCTTTCTAATAGATATGATTTTGCGATTATTTCAAAAATTGCTGCTAAACAAATAATTGATGAATATGACAACATTATAATAGCTTTAAGTTTTGGTCCATATTCCTATTTAAGTGAACACGTAATAATTTTTAGCAGTGATAAATATAGTCAAATCGAAGAAGGAATGAGAGTTGGGATGGATAATGATTCAATTGACCAGAAATTGCTTACGGAAGAAGTCTGTAAGGGGATAGATGTTGAATACGTTAACTATGGTTATTCCCAAATACTGCAAAGAATAGTTCAAGGCGATATTGATGCGGCTGTCTGGAATAAAGATGAAATTGATGAAAAATTATGTGAAGTTAAATATTATCCAATTAAAGAAATTGGCTCATCAGCCAATGAAGCGGTTTTGGTAGTGTCAAAAGACAAGCCAGAACTGGCAGCCCTGTTAAGAGAACTTATTGATATAAAAACAGTAACCAATATCCAACAACTGGTGCTAAAAGGAAGAATAACCCCTAGTTATTGATATATATCAAATTTTTATTGACAATCTTTAAAAAGTTTGTGATTATTAGTTATAGAATATACAAAATATTGTACAAGCTCAGGGATAGAATATGAATAGAGAAATTAAATGCTATAGATGTGGCAAGCCTCATCAGCTAAACTACAAAACAGTCAAGCAGAATATAGTCTGTTCGCACTGTAAAAGTGTGATGACTTTTGATTATCCAACAATTAGAAAGTTAAAGCTTGTAAGATATGTTGTGGTTGCTTTTGTAGTAGGAATCATATTATTTGGACTAAGTAGATTAGAAGATACAACAAGTTTTATGCTGACAATTGTAACCTGCATTATAGCGACAGCATTTGCTTTAATGTCTGATCAGTTATGCAGATATATTACAGTATTTTTATTGAATGGAAATTATGTTG
Source organism: uncultured Erysipelotrichaceae bacterium (assembly GCA_964449115.1). GTDB lineage: Bacteria > Bacillota_I > Bacilli_A > Erysipelotrichales > Erysipelotrichaceae > UBA1783. The sequence continues at coordinate 24,190 of CAYUXW010000003.1, forward strand.
AATATAAAAAAGAAGACAGAAAAACAGTAGCTAAAAAGAAATGAGGTATTTAATTTGGATTTCAGTGAAAGACTTGAATTGTATTTAGAAGGTGGAATGATTAACGAAAATGATGTTAAGAATGTTAACAATATTTTAAATATGTTTAAAGAAGAGTATGAAATAATCTTAACAGAAGAAAATTCCGCAACATTTATTGCCCATATTTGTGCTGCCTACGCCAGATTGAATGCCGGAACAATAGTGGAAAAGTTACCACAAGAAGTTGCTAGGCAAATAGAGGGTTTGAAAACATATCAGTTATCTTTGGAAATTCTAGATAAAGTTATTAAAGTAACAGATAATCCTATCATTGAAGAAGAAAAGGGTTATTTCTTACTTCATATAAATAATTTGATATCTACTTTAAAAACAGATAATCAAAAAAATTAGTATAAGAAATAGTAAAGGAGAGAATTATGGAAGGTATTATTACTAGTTTTGAATTCCCGTTTGCGTTTAGAACTGTTGTATTAGTAGCTATTTGTGCTTGGGCATCATTATTGTCACACATGGGCATTTCTAACTTCAACGATGGCGCTAGACCGGTATTCCCAGAATTTACACAAGGCAGGATGTCTCGTACAGAGTTTGCTGTTGTAATTACTGGTATGGGCTTTGGTTGGGTTCTTGCAGGATTTAGCCAATGGCTGGGAACAGGCTTAATTGCTTGTCACTTAACATTGATTGCGTGTGACTGTTTAGGTGCCTGGTCTCCTAATAAGTACATGGCATTAGGAATTGGTGCTGCTTATGGTTTATTATGTGCATTTGGAACAAATGCTATCAACGCTGCATTTCAGGCGTTGCCATACAACTTCCTGAGTGATTTAACAAATATCTCAGGACCAACATTACCAATTTTCTGTGCTTTCCCAGCTGTCGCAATTGCTGGTCAATTTGATGCTAAAAAAGGTATCCTGACAGGTGTTATTGAGGCAATCGTATATATGGTATGTACAATTGTAGGAAAAGTTACAGTTGGTGGAGTCAGCGTATCACTATTCCCATATACATTTGCTATGTTAGCAGGTATGATTTGCCTGGTAGTATTCTCAGTTAAAGGAAGAGAAGGAGAATCTGTTGAAACTGATGAAGAAGAGGAAAACCTGTTCTCTAGAAATGCTGCTAGAATCAAATCAAATTGGTTATATCTATCTATTCAAGGAGCATTAAACGCATTAGGTATTAAGATTTTAGCTCAGGCTTATCAACCATATCTATTAGCTCCAGCAGTAATGTCTGGAGATATGACACCATTCTATCTTGCAATGGTAGGAGTAATCATTGCCTTTATTCCATTGATTGTTTCTACAGCTTTAGCAACAGGAGTTTATCAGGCGGTAGGTTTATGTACTTGTATGTTAGCGGGCGCCATTGCTCCAACCTGGTGGTTAGCTCCAATCTTTGGATTTGTGGTAGAGTTTATAGAAATTCAATTAATCGGATTATTAGGTAAGTTGTTAGCTAAATTCCCAGAATTATCTAAATCAGGCGACCATATTCGTGGTGCTATGAACGCTACTATAAGTCTGGCATTAACAATTGGTGCATTTATGGCAGCTAATGCTATTTGGGGTGGAACTGGTATGATGATTGTTGGTGCATTCTATACAATCAACGAAGTTGCTGGTCAAAGAATACCAAAAACTGCAGTTGGGCCAATTGCTGCTGTAGTAGTAGGTATCTTGTACAACATTGTTGTATTCTTAGGTTTTATAAAATTAGGTTAATATAAAGGAGGACTCCTATGTTAAAAATCGAATGCTGTGGATTGACTGCAGCGCAAAGCAGAAAACTTATCGAAAGTAAATTTCCTGATAAAGTACAAGTATTGTCAGATTCAGATATGATTGCCGCTAGGAAAGTAAAAAAAGGAGAAGTCGATTTTTATTTAGGCAGTTGTCAGACTGGAGGCGGCGGAAGTTTAGCAACGGCTATCATGGTTTTGGGTTATTCCAATTGTTTGGTAGTCTCTAGACAAGGAAAATGTCCAAACGAAAAAGAAATTCGCCGCATGGTTTACGGTGGTAATCACAAGGCTTTTGGATATGTTATTTCACATACCGAACAAGTAGTTCCTGCTCTTGTAAAAGCTTTAATTGACAAATCTGAAGGTTTACCTGAATAAGTAAGGGGGAAAGCATTAGGACATCAAGGGGGCTTGATGTCCTAATTTTCTAAGGAACACGATTATGATAAGAACAGTATTGGGTGATATTAGAAAAGAAGAACTTGGCAAAACGATGTGTCATGAACATTTTATAGTTGACTTGACCAAGGTTAGAAAAGACGGAGTTTCAAAGATTGAAACGGTTGAAGAAGTAGTTCCAGAAATAAAAATGATGATGGAATTAAAAGTAGAAGCAGCTATTGAAGTAACGACAATAGATTTAAATAGAGATGTATTAAAATTGAAAGAAATATGTGAGCAAACTGGATTAAAAATAGTCTGTTCAACGGGCTATTATTTAGATCCATACCATCCACAGTGGCTAAATGAGGCAACTGTTGAAGAAGTCGCAGAAGTATATATAAAAGAATTAACTCAAGGAATTGAGGACACGGGCATAAAAGCAGGTATTATTGCGGAAATTGCTTCAAGTCCAGAAGGTTTCATTGGGAATGAAAGAAAAATTTTACAGGCTGCAGGATTAGCTGCCAGCAAGGTAGGGTGTGCCGTAAGCACCCATACCGGTAAAGAAACCGCCAAAGAGACAGTAGAGATACTACTATCATATGGTATGAATCCCGATAAAATTATTTTAGGCCATCAGGATTTAATTGACGATAGTCAGTATCATCTAGAATTATTGAAAATGGGTGTTAACCTGGCTTTTGATACATGTGGAAAAACAGCTTACCAATCAGATGAAGTTAGAGCTGCTAATCTGTTTAAAATTATCAAAGCTGGCTATGGTGATCATATTATGGTATCTAATGATGTATCAAGAAGGTCATATTTTGTTTCTAACGGTGGTCAGGGCTATCTGACAGCGTATAAAAAAGTGTTACCACTATTAAAAGAGATGGGAGCAACTGAAGAGGATATTGAAAAAATCAGCACTAAAAATCCAGCTAGAATTTTAGCTAACAAGTGGAAATAAGGAGGTAACCTTATGTTTTTAGAAAGAGTAATGAAGAACAATCCTAAACTGGTGGAATATGCCTTCAAGCTTCAGCAAGAAGGAAAAATTTTACCCGACACATACGTTCTAGACTATGACACGATAATAGAAAACGGTAAAAAGATGAAAGATATTGCTGATCCATTAAAGATAAAATTATTTTTCATAACCAAACAGATTGGAAGAAATCCTGAAATTGCTAAAGGTCTTATGGATATTGGATTTGATGGAGTTGTAGCGGTAGACTTTAAAGAAACGCTATTAATGATTAAACACAAAATAAAATTAGGGAATGTAGGGCATTTAGTTCAGATTCCAATGGCAGCATTAGACATTGTTATAAGAAACAAGCCCGAAATTATGACTGTCTATAATTTTGAAATGATTGAAAAGATTAATGAAATTGCTAAAAAACAAAACCATATTCAGGATATTATGCCTAGAGTTGTAGATAAAGATTCTTTCTTATATGACAGTCAACAGGGAGGTTTTTTCGTTGAAGATCTACCGGCTTTAATTGATAATGTTGCTGAATTGAAAAATGTCAGATTTGCAGGATTAACCGTATTTCCAGCATTTCTATATGACAAAGATTATTTTGATATAATGCCAACAACAAACATGCAGGCTATGGAAAAAGCAGTAAAAATCGCTAAGGAAAAAGGATACGATAACTTGTTGATCAATCTTCCTTCAGCTACCTGCTGCCAAGCAATGAAAACAATTGCTAAACATGGAGGTAACAATGGTGAACCAGGACATGGTTTAACAGGGACAACACCACTGCATAAAGATACAGTCCAGCCTGAAAATATAGGATATGTATATGTAAGTGAAGTTTCACATACCTATAAAGAAAACAGCCACTGTTATGGTGGAGGATTCTATAGAAGAGGAAATTTGGAAAACGCTCTGGTAGGAACAAGTTTAGAAAATTATAAAAAGGTTAAATGTAGCGCGGCAGACAACAACATTGATTACCATTTTAAACTCCAGGGAAAACAAAGGGTAGGAGATGGTGTTATCATGTGTTATAGAACTCAGGTCTTTACTACCAGAAGCCATGTAGCAGTGGTAAAAGGATTAAAAGATGATAAGCCTGAGCTATTTGGTCTGTATAACAGTTTAGGAGAAAAAATAGAAAAAGACTGGTGATTATATGAAAGGTAATTATGAAAAACAACACAAAGTTGCCCTACTTAATCCGTATAAATCAATTGTAAAAGTATTAGAAGTAGAAAACAAAGGTGATTATTTAGTTGGAATCAAAGATGTTGCTTCAATACCAAACACTCTAATGCACAAGTTACAGCCATATGGCTTTTCATTGCATACAATTGATAAAAAATCACAACTGGCAGGTAGAGCTGTAGATACTGAACTTATCAACCCAATTACTGGTAATTATATGTCTGGCTCTTCTTCAGGAACAGCTATCAATGTTTTTGCTGGAATCAATGATTTAGGAATAGGTACTGATGGTGGAGGAAGCGTTTTAGCTCCAGCCATGTGTGTCAATATCTATGGCTTTATATCAAAATTAATTGAAAAAAATCGCTATGAAGAAAAAAAGAAAAACACTGATGGAATAATCGCAGGAAATTCCTTAGGATTTTTTGCCAGAGATATAGATGTTCTTTATCAGGCAATAAAAATAACTACAGGAATCAGTGCTGCTGAAAATTATGGCAAAGTGCTTAGTGACAGGTTATATCAAGGTATTAACAGTGAAGTAATTGAAGTAATGGATAGCAGTGCTTCAAGAGAGCAATTGAGTGAATACTTAAAGGAAAAATTAACAGAATGCGATGTCTTTATGGTTACAGAAGGACCAGTAGACTTATATGGATTTGGAGATTCCTTGTTTGGACATTTTGATGAACGAACTAAAGAAATTCAAAAAAAAGCCAACAAGGGCTATCTTAGAGTATGTAATATTGCTGGCGCTACAGCTTTAGCTATCCCTCAAAATGAATTGGGAGTGGCAATATTGCTGATGTGTGAATCGACTGAAGAAAAAGTAGCCAAACTATTGAAACTTAGCAAATGTTTCAAACAATATCATGATGAATTAATCGAAAGGTATTTTTTAGATTTAGACAATTATTTTAATGAAGGTTATAGAATTTAGGAGTAAAGAGTATGAAAACTTATCCACTGGAAAGTATCAGTTTAGAAAAAGCCAAAGAAAAACAATTTAAAATAGTAGATTGTGCAATGCATTATTTTAAAGGACAAGAGTTTTTGACTCGTGGTGATTTAGGAGTGCGTCAACCAGACAATCAACCTTTGACAACAAAAAAAGTAGAAAAAGCTATTGCAGAGATTTTTGATAGTGAGGATTGCATCCTGGTAAGAGGATCAGGAACTGGAGCAATTAGATATGGCCTATCATCAATGGTAAAACACAATGAAAAAATGCTAGTTCATGAAGCAGCCATATATTCTACCACAGCAACTTCAATTGAAATGCTGGGAATTGAGATTGTTAAAGCTGACTATAATAATTTAGAAGACATTCAAAGAGCAATTAACGAAAATGAAGATATTGTTTGTGCCTTAATTCAATATACCCGTCAAAAAATAGATGATAGGTATGATATGAAAGAGGTAATTGAAGCAATCAAAAAGAAGAAAGATATTCCAATTATATGCGATGATAACTACGCAGTATTTAAGGTAGATAAAATTTCTTGCCAGTTAGGAGCGGATTTGTCTTGTTTTTCAACCTTTAAACTACAAGGGCCTGAAGGGATAGGGTGTATTGTAGGCAAAAAGAAATATATTGATGAAATTAGAAAAATGCACTATTCTGGCGGTTGTCAAACTCAGGGCTGGGAAGCACTGGAGGTATTACGTGGTTTTGTTTATGCTCCAGTAATGCTGGCTATTGCTTCTGAAACAGCAGAAGAAATATTAAAGAGACTTAATGATGGTGAAATCAAAGGGATAAAAAAAGCCTGCTTAGCTAATGCTCAATCAAAGGTGTTGATTGTTGAATTTGAAAAACCAATAGCTAAACAAGTGCTGATTGAAGCAGAAAAACTTGGAGCACTTCCATTTCCTGTAGGAGCGGAAAGTAAATATGAATTTGCCCCTCTTTTCTACCGTGTTTCAGGAACGTTTTTGAAAACAGATCCAACTTTGATAGACAAGATGATTAGAGTAAACCCTAATAGAGCAGGCGCAGAAACTGTAATAGCTGTTTTAAGGAAAAGTATAGAAGCTGTTGAAGGTAAATATGAATAAAAGATTTATTGTTATAGTATTAGATGGCTTTGGTATGCAGGCAACTGAAGATGCTTCTATTGCTCGACCTGGAGATGAAACTGCATCTACTTTAGGAAGTATATTAAACGATTTTCTAAGATTAAAATTGTCGACATTGGAAAAAATGGGATTAATGAATGCTTATGGTAAAGAATCTCAAAAAATGAAATTTAGTTCTTCCGCAAACTATGGTAGAAGTGAACTTATGCATTTTGGAGCTGATACATTTATGGGACATCAGGAGATTATGGGTACATTACCTAAAAAACCAGTTGTCCAATCATTTCAAAACAAAGTAGACAAAATCAAGATGCATTTAGAAAATAAAGGCCATAAAGTTGAAATATTGAGAAACGGAGAACTGAGATACCTGTTAGTAGATGATTATTGTACAGTTGCTGATAATATTGAGGCAGATCTGGGAACAGCCTATAATTGTACAGCTCCACTAGACTTTATGAGTTTTGAAAAGGAATTAGAAATTGGCAAAAGGGTAAGAGAAGTTGCCATTGTTAATAGAGTAATTCCTTTTGGAGGAACAGGTAATACAATCGAAGACATTTTGGCTGCCGAAGAAGTTAGAGAAGGAAAATATATAGGTATTCATGCAGTTAACTCTAAATCTTATGCCCACGGCTATCAATGCCGACATTTAGGTTATGGAATAGATGAAAAAATGCAGGTGCCTACTATCTTGAATAATATCGGTGTTCCAGTCACACTTTTTGGCAAAGTAGCCGATATCGTAATTAATGACAATGGAAAATCGATATCATGTGTTGATACTGAGGAAGTTTTAGATTTAACAATTGAAGAAGTTAAGAACATGGAACATGGTTTTATATGTACAAATGTTCAGGAAACAGATTTAGCAGGTCATTCACAGGATAGCAGCTGGTTTAAGATGCTGCTGGAAATTGCTGATGAAAAAATTGGCGAAATTATTAAGTTGTTAAAAGATGAAGATATTCTACTTGTTATGGCTGATCATGGCAACGATCCAAGAATTGGTCACAATAAACATACCAGAGAAAATGTACCTATTTTGATTTATAAAAAAGGGGTAAATGGGGTAAATATTGGTTTAAGAAAGACGTTGTCTGATGTTGGTGCAACAGTTTGTGATTTCTACAACGCACCTGCACCAGAAAATGGGGAGTCTTTCTTAGCCGAAATAAAATGAACTCTTATATAAGAGTTCGTTTTATTCTATTTTCTAGCCTGTTTTTCAGCGTTTCGTTTATCATTGATGATTTTTACATGCTCATCATCGATTAGAGTAACGTTGTTTTCTTTTGCCCAATCAATACAGCCATTTAAGACAGTTTTCAAGAAAGGACGAGGAACTTTAACAAAGTTTGTCAGTGCGGCATCAGTAAACTTGATTTGTGGATGGGCTCTTTCTGCCGCATACCTGATTGAAACCAGATCTACCTCTTTTGGAGCAGGAATAGGTTCAGCGATAGGCTTGGTAATTTTAGGGAACTGTGTATACCAGAAATTTGTAGAATCCCTATAACCATAGTCTACCGGTACTGGTGGGAAATTGTGTTTGTTAACACCATCTACAATAGCGTTGTAATATTTTTCCTTCATTAAAATTTTATCAATGTAAAGGATAAACAAGGCCCCATATTTGCTTGTAATACCATTGAAATCATTGTAAGGGCCAGGATGTCCATCATCAATATCATCCGCATTGAATTTATCTGCCCCTTCTAAATGAGAAGCCCAGCTGCATTCAAATACCTGGAAAGCACTTTTAATTACTGGTGGACGGTTTTTATCACCAGGGTCTGCCTGACCTGGTTCCATTTCAAATTTTAAATCTTTCATTTTTTCATCTGAAGGTCCAGGATAACCTAACCTGACAACTTCTTTAAATGTTTTTCTACTGTCATCAATGAAGTTAATTGCACATTTTTTCCTTTTTAACAGGTTGTGACAGGTGTTTGATGTATTACGACACGACAGTAGCATCGCATACTGTTGTTTTCCAGCCACATAGTATGGAAAGCATAAAGAATATGATCCAATATTCAAACTACCATCATCATTGATAGTTGAAATACATACTGTTGGCATTGGAAAAAATGAAGAAGTCTGATAAAAATTATCAACAATTCTTAAATCTTTAAATGAACTCATTAATTTCTCCCTCTCTTTAATATAAATCTTCGCTTAACTCCAACTCATCAACATAAGATAAGTCGTTAGAAATATTTAGTGCGCTGATGATTGATTCTGAGAAAGTTCTTCCCTCAACCAGACAGGCAACAAACATGCTGACAAAAACCTCATGTGTGCCCAAATATTTTACCCCACATTGTTCTTTTACAATGGAGTCAAAGCCATTTTTAGTATAGATACTTACTTTTTTACCTTTATCAGTGATCAAAATCCAATTTAGCCCTTTTTTAATCAGTTGTTCAGCAAAATCATTAAAGTCATAATCCTTAATTGTTTTTCTTAAAAAGTCTGCTTCCAAGATAAGCCCTTCCATCTTGCCGAGAAGTAAATCACTTGGAATATAGTTATCACAGATATAGCGCAAATTAGGGTATAAACTGACAACAGTATTCAGATAATGATAATTTAATACATTTACGATTACTATTTCTGTGCCAAGAAAAAATTCCTGTGGAAGACCATCTTCAATTTCAGGATAACTTTTATATGGTATATTATTTAAAGTTGTGACACTACTTCTATCAAACAGGTATGTTTTAATAGGAGTTTTTTCAAAATCCAAGTGCTGTGAATGAATTATCCCCTGTACATTATCCATCTTTACCATCATGGCATTAGCATCAATATCAAAACCAAATCTAGTGATAAAAAAAGTCTCAACTCCTAAAAAAGCCAGGTTGTAAGCGACAGTATATTGTCCTCCTGTCAGATAGTAATTGTATTGACACAAAAAATCTTCTCCACTGACAAGTTTTTTATCAATAGAGATAACTTCTGTCTTGTGTGTTAAGCCAATTACCAGCACTTTACCCATGGCTATATTTTAACATATTAAGACAACAAACAACAAAATATGTTAAAATTATATAAAGGTAATAATATGAGAATTGGACAGGCAATAGATATTCATCAGTTAGTGGAAAATAGAGATTTAATCCTTGGAGGTGTCAAAATAGAACACGAAAAAGGTCTTTTAGGCCATTCCGATGCTGATGTATTATTGCATGCTGTTGCGGAAGCAATTATAGGGGCTCTAGGATTAGGGGATTTAGGAACTCACTTTCCTGATACCGATGATAGATATAAAGGGATTTCATCAATGTTACTGTTGGCAGAAGTTGAAAAGTTAATGTCAAATCATAATTATGAAATAGGAAATATTGACGCAACAATTCTGATAGAAGAACCAAAATTAGCAAAATATAAACAACAAATGGAAAACAATATTGCTACAGTATTAAAATGTGAGACTTCACAAGTTAATGTAAAGGCAACTCGGGGAGAAAAACTAGGATTTGTTGGAGAAAAAAAAGGAGTAGTAGCTTTAGCTATTGTCTTGTTAAAGGAAAGAAGGAAAAGAGAATATGTACACTTATAAAATCACTGTGGAAGACATGAAAAGTAAAAATTGTGCAGAACAGCTCAGAGAAGCTTTTGAAGACGAATCAGAAACAGCAGTTGTAACATTTAATGTCGCAAAAAGGGAGCTATTTATTGATTCAGATTTTTCGGTAGAAGAGATTTATGAGATTATTGAAGATGCAGGATTTACTCCTGGCGACTTGGAACTGGTATAAGAAAACTTATAATAAGAAAAAGTAAGAAGAAGTCCGGCTAATGATAACAATTGTAAGCTGGACTTTCTTAATAAATAAGCAGTTGATAGAATAAAATATAGTTTAAAAAAGAGATATATTATGGGAATAAGAAGATTTAAAGAAAGTGATGCTCAGGAAGTTTCTGCATTAATTATAGAAACGCTAAGAACAACGAATATAAAAGATTACACAAAAGATTATATAGAAAGCTACATCACAAAATTGCAACCTGAAAATATTTTACAAAGAGCAGAATGGACAAACTTTTATGTGGTTTGTGACAGAGAAAAGATAGTAGGTTGTGGAGCAATTGGACCATACTGGGGTAAAACAGATGAGAGTAGCATGTTTATGATTTTTGTTTTACCTGAATATCAGGGAAAAGGAATAGGCAAAAGGATTATAGAAACTTTAGAGAAAGATGAATATTTTTTACGAGCAAAGAGAATTGAAATTCCTGCTTCTATTACAGCAACACCATTTTATGAAAAAATGGGTTACAAATATAAAAAGGGAGTTACTATCCCAGATAGTGAAGGCTTATTACGATTAGAAAAATTTCGCTAAAGAACAATGTCAGTTGGATTAATGTTTTATCACAGTATTATCATAAAGGCATCATGCAGGGTTTATTTAAGGAATTAGAAAAGGAAGGCAGGGAAAATAATATTTTTGAGTACTATTTGATACGTGCCAAAAATTTAGAAGCAGATAAATTTTATCAATCTTTTAAAAATGTTACATTGTATGAGTCGTCAATATTGAGTGAAGAACTTAAATAATTGTTTTACAAGGAAGTTAACTTATCGCTTATAAGATGACATTGAAGAAGGAGCTGAAAGTAAAGTGTTCAATATTTATGGATCAATTTTTATCATAATTATTATGGTGCCTAATATTGTATTTTCAATTAAACAAAAAGATGGTTTTAAAAATCATTGGAATAATAGGTGTATTGAATTAATTGAGCAAATAGGTCGATATGGTTGCTTTATTTTTATGATTTTTAATGTCCCAGGATTTTACTTTGGTTTTAAATCAAATACAGTTTTTTTGTGGTATTTGATTGTTGATATAATATTAGTTGTAATCTATTGTCTGATATGGATTGTCTGCTTTAACAAAAATAGCATTTTTAAAGCCTTGTCACTTTCCATTATTCCAGCAATAATATTTTTATACAGCGGTATTATGAGCCGATCAATTTTGTTAATAATCTCTGCGCTTATGTTTTCTATAGGCCATATTGCAATTTCTTACAAGAATGCTAAAGTGAGTCTGTAAAAACTAAATTTAAGGAGGAAAAGGGTTGTATGAATTGCATATTTTGTAAGATTGTAAATGGAGAAATTCCTTGTTATAAGGTCTATGAAGATGAATATACGCTGGTCTTTATGGATATTGCCAAAGATATTGATGGACATATGCTGGCAATACCTAAAAAACATGTTAAAAGCATATTAGATTGTGATATAGAAACTCTCAACCATTTAATGGCAACTGTTAAGAAAATCTCTAATCACTGTGTTGATGAGTGTGGTTATGATGGAATCAATTTGTTAAATGCCAGTGGTAAAAGTGCTGGTCAATCTGTTGATCATTTTCATATTCATATAATTCCAAGAAAGTTAAATGATGACAATGATTTATGGCCTGTTTGTAAGGGAGCAAAATATGAAATAGCAGAAATGCATGAAAAACTAAAAATTAAATAAAATGTTGTTTAAAGACAATATCTAAAATCAATAAGCAACCAAAAATATCACAATAGTTGGTAGAGCAACTAAAGATAATTAGCCTATTAAATGAACATCAAAATAAAACAGCAGAGGTTTATGTTTCTCTGCTGTTTTTAAGCGTAAATTAACCAGAAATAGAAGTATGCTGGAAGAACTGCAGCTAGGGTGAACGGGATTCCAATACGGATGAAGTCTTTAGTTTTAACTTCATAGCCAACTTTACGTAAAATGCCAATACCTGCAATATTAGCTGAAGCTCCAATAGGAGTACAGTTTCCTCCAAGGGTGGCTCCAGAAAGTAAACCAAAATATAGTAATATTGGTTCAATTCCCAAAGCTTCTGCCAGCCCAGTAATAACTGGAAGCATTGTTGCAACATAAGGAATGTTATCAATAAAGGCAGAAAGTAGAACTGATACCCAGACAATAATAGTGTATGAGATAAATAAATTTCCACCACCAAGTTTAGCTAGCAGTTCAGCTACAGCATCAATAACTCCCATATGAGTAATACCACCTATAATTAAGAAAAGTCCAAGCAATAATCCAATAGTTTCAAAGTCGATAGCTTTAAAAGCGTGATACATAGAAATACCATTATGGTCTTTTCTAACACTATGAATCAATCCTACAGTTAATAATCCAAAACAAATTAATCCATTTGTAATTTCAGGTTTGTTTTGAATAAAAGAGGCACTGATCATCATTACAACCATCACTAATAATAGAATTGAAGGAACATGGTCAGTAACTACTGTACGGTGAACATCGTTAGTAATATGAGTCTTTTCTTTTCTAAAAAGCCATGCCAAAACCATTGCAGCACCAACTGCACCTATTTCAACAGCAAAGAAGATAGCTGGTTTTCTATCATAAAAGAAGAAATCCAAAAAATTCATATTAGCGTAAGAACCTAGCATGATAGCAGTAGTATCGCCTACCATTGTTGCAGCCCCCTGTAAGTTTGATGAAACAGCAATAGCAATAATAAATGGAACAGGATTAGTTTTCAGTTTTTTACTTATTTCCAAAGCAATAGGTGCTACCATTAAAACGGTTGCGACATTGTCTATAAACGCAGAAATTATTCCAGCAAAAAGAGACAATGCTACTGCGGCAATCTGAATACTGGAAACATGTTCCATTAATATATCCGCAAGAAGAGCAGGCATTTTACTGTCAATAAACAGCTGGACCAACCCCATTGTACCTGCAATCATCAGCAAGACATTAAAATCAATGGAACTGAAGATCTGATTAAATGGAAGCATTCCAGTTATAATAAAAATTAGCGCTGAACCAAGAGCAATATGTGTATGGTATTTTGCAAATACCAGCATTAATACATAGGTTACAGCAAATAATATAAGTGCATAAAGCATTCGTGTGATTACCTCTTTATCTAATATTTTATATTACAGATTTACTTAGAAAGAAATCTGGTAAACTCAAAGGAGGCATAACTAGCAAACATCAGTTGATATAAACTAATAACAGTTTATTCGTCAATTCAACGGATGAGCGTTGCCTCCTTCATTGTGGCGTTTTGTTCAGGATGTTTAATCCTGAAATGACTGTTTTGTATGAATTATAATAAATCTAATTTACTAAAGAATGTTATTTATTTAGTACTGACCATTGGTTGAACTTTGTTAATCCTTCCTTGCTACCAACAAGAAAGAGAATGTCGTTATATCTGAAAATATAATCTGGGGAAACATTTTCTAAAACAAGTCCATCATTTTCTACAGCAATAATATTTAGCCCAAATCTGCTGCGCAAGTTAATTTCTATCACGGATTTGTCTATAAATTGTTGAGGAACTGGTATTTTTGTAATATTAATCTTTTCACTTAACTGAATAATATCCAGCTCTCTTGCAGTTTCTAATCTACTTGCTAAACGAATAGCCATATCGCGTTCTGGGTAGATTACTTCAGCTCCAATTTTTTCAAGAACAATACCATGCTCAATACTTGTAGCTTTTGCGATGACTTTTGGTATTCCAAGAGAAATCAGATTTAGAGCAGTAAGAATCGATATGTCCATATGTTCTCCGATGCAAACTATGGCAACATCACAATTTTGAATTCCTGTTTCCTGAAGAGATTTTTTATCTAAAGTTTTTACTACATAGGCGTTTTCAGTCAGTTCACTGATTTCTTTGACTTTATCCTCATCATTATCTAGAACAATAAGTTCACCGCCTGATGCTGCCAACTGCTCTGTAAGAGCCTGACCAAAGTATCCAAGACCTACAATACCGTAAGTTATTTTTTTATTTTGTTTTTTTCCAAACATATTTTTGCCTCCAAATTAACCAATTGAGATATTTCCTTCAGGATAACTTACACGTTCCCCTCTAGTGAAGTGCCAAAGTGATGCTATTGTTAATGGACCAAGTCTTCCGATAAACATAACAATTATTGACACCAATTTAGAACCAACACTTAATCCTGTTGTTATTCCAGTAGACAGACCTACTGTACCAAAGGCGCTTGTAATTTCAAACACAGCATCCATAAGTTTGATACCAGGTTCCATAACAAGCAAAAGCCAAGAACCAATGATGATGACAGCAATCGCCAATAGTGCGATAACTGCTGCCTTATGAAACACATCCTTTGGAATTGCGTGATGGAAAGCTTTTTCTGATTTATTTGTGGCAGCAGCCTTAATGCCTTGTATCAAAACAAAGAATGTACTTGTCTTGATACCGCCACCGGTTGAACCAGAAGATGCTCCAATGAACATCAGCGCAGCGATTACAAGTAGACCAGAATTAGAGAATTTGCCCAAAGGGTAGGTAGAAAATCCTGCTGTTCTAGCTGAAACGCTATGGAAGAAGGCCCCAAGCCAGCTTACATCTTCTGTCATTTTTATCAGTAATGTACCAATTAAAATTAATGAAGCACTGACAGAGAGTACAACTTTATCATGTGTTGAATACTTTTTCCAGTGAAATTTATTGGTCCAGATTTCCTGAATTACCAGAAATCCAATACCACCAAAGATTATAAGTCCACAAGTAACAATATTCAACATAAAATTGTTTTGATATGGAATCAGATTTTGAAAATTACCTAAAATATCAAAGCCTGAATTATTGAAAGCTGCAACTGAGTGAAATAAGCTGATACCTAAGGCTTTTAGTGGTGGATAATCTTTAATAAAAACGATAAAGCTGAGTAATGCACCAATTGATTCAAATATTAAGGTTGTTAACAAAACATTTTTCACAAAACGAACAACACCACTTCTTGAATCAAGATTTGAAGCCTCATGAATCAGGTTTCTACTTTTTAGGTCCATCTTTTTTTTCATTGCCAGGATAATTCCAGCTCCAACAGAAGCAACTCCAAGACCGCCAATTTGAATGAGCAGTGCTAAAAAAAACTGCCCAAGCGGTGTAAATGTATCAGCAGAATCCACTACAACCAGTCCAGTTACACAAACAGCACTGGTAGAAGTGTATAGAGAATCAATATATTTCAGTTGAATACCTTCTTTAACGCTGCAAGGAAGTATTAAAAGAATTGAACCCAGTAAGATTACCGCAGCAAATCCCACAGCAAGGATTCTTGCTGGAGATTGTTTTTTTAAAAAGTTTACCATTTTATTTTTCTTTTTCCCCATCCATGCATTTGTCAGCATTAATCTTTTTGTAAAAATTTAACTTTACAAAAATTGATTTAATTATATTCCTTTTGTATATCAATAGCAATATGCTTTGTGACATTTCAAATAAAATGAAAATTAAACTTAGTTTTGGTTTAAATCATTAAAGAAAACTAAGTTTAAGAATTTTATGTTTAAATTAATAATGTGTAATATTCAGTAAGGAGATTCGCGAGCAAATTTTAGAAATACTTTTTTAGATAGTTTTATATTGTTTATATAAACCCTTGTACTCACAACTAATTACATACTGTCAAGGAAATTAAATCAACTTAACTGAATATTACACGACTCACCTAATCACTTAGGCACAGGTCAGCATTTTTAAATTATTCCAAATATGATAGGAATTAATCTTCTTCTATCTTTTCAATTGGAGTAATAGTTGGAAGACCTTCCTTATTTAATAAAGGAGTAAGGCCCCCTGAATAACCAGATTCATGATAAAGATAATTTATGCCAGTTTCCTTATCTAACCAAATTTCTGTGATTTTTAATCCGCCTTGCGAATATATTTTTTTAAATCTTGCTTTTTTACCCATTTTTTTACCTCCGTAAAACCATAATCTAAGACCAATTGAACAGTCGGACTGATGTTATCAATAAATAATTTTTTTATATGAATTGTTTTTCTTTTGGGAAACTATTTAAAATAATTACTCCATTTTTTGAAACTACAACCAGATCTTCAATTCGGACTCCTCCAATATCTGGCAGGTATATTCCAGGTTCAATAGAAAAACACATGCCTTCTTCAATAATAGTTTCACTATTTGATGAGACATCATAACCTTCATGAACTTCCAAGCCTATTCCATGTCCCAAGTGATGAGTGAAATACTGTCCATAGCCAAACGAAGTGATATAATCCCTGGCCACTTTATCAATTTCCGAAAATCTTTTACCAGGCTTGATTGCCTCAATAGCCATAATATTGGCGTTTTTTACAATTTCATATATTTCTTCCATTTTTTCATTTTTTTGTAGAAAGGTTCTAGTCATATCTGAACAATAACCCTGATGAGTGCAGCCCATATCAATAAGGCAGACATCACCTTTCTGTAAAATGGTATCATCAGATTGATGATGAGGATTACTAGCGTTTTTACCAAAAGCAACAATTGGATCAAAGGAAACAGGTTGGTGAGTAAGATCTTCAAACTCAATTAATAATTGATTATAAATTTCTTTTTCACTAATTCCTATTTGTATATAAGGAAAGATTCTTTTCATTACTTCATCATTGTCTAAAGAAGCTTTGATCATTAATTTTATTTCCTGTGCATCTTTGATAGCTCTAAGTTTTGTTATTATATAACTGGCATCTTGATAATTAGCTGAAAAGCGGTTCATCAATCTTAATAAAAAGGAAGCAGTCCATTTACCATCAATGTAAATCAATTCACCAGATAAATGATCTGCGAGCAGACTAATACAATCATCAGTGTCATTGTAATAAATAATTTTGTAATCATCTGAAGAAGGAGTCGAGAATAGTTCATTAATAAACAAAATGTTATCTTTGTCTTTACTAACTAGAAGAGCTATCATTCTCTCGCCAGAATCTAGCTCTAGATTAATAAAATACTTAAGGTTATAATAGTCTGTGATAAGAACATGGTCGATGTTTTCCTGTTCCATCATCCTTTTTAATTTGAAAATTCTTTTATTCATGAATAGTAACCCTCATCATGATTATACGACTTTGATATGTAATTGATGTAATATTGTGGTATAATTTTTGTAATTTCTATGGAGGTATTTTTTATGTCGCGTCCTAAATTTCCCAAAAGAGCTATAATAACCGGAGGAATGCCTTACGGTAATAAAGCATTGCATTTTGGCCATGTCGGAGGAATGTTTATTCATGCTGATGTTTTCGCCAGATTTTTAAGAGATAGAATAGGAAATGATAATGTCATTTTTTTAAGTGGAACGGACTGTTATGGTTCGCCAATCGTTGAAGGATATCGTAAGAAAGTTGAAGAAGAAGGTTTTACAGGCACAATTGAAGATTATGTTATGGAAAATCATCTATCTCAAAAGAAAACATTGGATGCCTATGGGATAAGTTTGAACTTCTATGGTGCCAGTGGTCTTTTAGACGCAAAAGATATTCACCAGCAGGAAACCTATGAGTTCATACAGAATTTATATGATCACGGCTGGTTGGAAAAATTGGTCACAAAGCAATTCTATGATGCAAAAGCAGATTGCTTTTTGAATGGCAGACAGGTAATAGGTAAGTGCCCAATAAGAAATTGTCAATCAGAAAAAGGTTATGCTGATGAATGTGACTTGGGACATCAATATATGCCTGAGGATTTAATTGACCCAAGAAGTACCATAACCGGAGAAGTTCCAGAGATGAGAGATGTCGTTAACTGGTATTTCAAATTAACAGATTGCTATGATATTTTAGAAGAGTATATAGATGATATTTCAAACAGAGAGAATGTTAGAAAAATTGTTTGGGAAACAATGAGAGAATCATTGGCTAAGCCCATCATCTATGTTAGAAAAGAAGGAATTGAAACATATAACAATATTAAAGACCAGCTGCCTGAGCACTTATGTTCAGATTTAGAAAATGTAAAAGATAGTTTTACCATCGAGTTTAAAACTCTAACTCAAAGAGAGCAGGCTTGCGAGACTTTAACAGCTAACTCTATCAGGTATAGAACAGGAAAAACTTTAGTGCCTCTGCGCTTAACGGGCAATATTGAATGGGGAGTAAAAGCCCCATCACTGGAAGGTGAAGAAGGTCTAACTGTCTGGGTTTGGCCTGAAAGTTTATGGGCTCCGATTTCTTTTACCAAGACCTACCTGAAGCTAATGGGAAAAGATAATGAAGAGTGGAAAGATTACTGGTGTGATCCTGAAGCTCAGGTTTATCAGTTTATTGGTCAAGATAATATTTACTTCTATGGTATTGCTCAGATGCCAATGTTTATGGCACAAGAGGGACCAAACTTAAGAATTAATCCAGATAAGGGGCAACTGCAACTGACAACATTAGTCGCCAATCATCATATCTTGTTTTTAGATAAAAAAGCTTCATCTTCAGGAGAAGTAAAACCTCCGATGGCCCAGGATTTATTGGAGTACTATACTGCTGAACAGCTAAGAGCGCATTTTTTAGGTTTAGCTTTGGCTAATAAATCAGTAAGCTTTATGCCAAAACCATTAAATCCAGCTGCTGATGAAAAAGAGCAGGATCCAGTATTGGCACAAGGGAATTTATTTACTAATGTTTTAAACAGATTAGTCAGAAGCTGCTTCTATGCCAGCCAAAAGTTTTTTGATGGAGTACTGCCATATGGTAAAGTTTCAGAAGATATCCTTAAAGTATCGAAAAAAGCAATTTTAGATTATGAAAAAGTGATGTATCGTTTTGAATTACATCAGGTGCACAATGTTTTAGATACTTATATTAGGCAAGCTAACAAATACTGGTCAAGAAACAATAATTTAGCTAACCAGAACGAAGATGCAGAACTTAAAAAGCAGACTTTAATAGATGCTTTCCATATGGTAAGAGTGGCAACGGTATTGTCGCATCCAATCTGCCTAGAAGGAACTGAAAAGACAGTTGAATATTTAGGCTTTGATAAGGAACAATTCTTCAGTTGGAATAATATCTTTGAAGATAATTATTTCTTTATGGAAGATAAAGAAAATCATAAAATTACTGAACTAAAAGAAAGAGAAGACTTCTATGTTAAGCATCCAAGTCAATTTAGATAGGAGAGAAAGATAAATATGGATTACCAGAAACTTGCAGACATGTTGTTTCCAAAAATAAAACATGATTGTCAATATTATTTTGATAAATATCCAAAAAGAGGTTTGCCAGAAGGAGCAGAAGTTTTAAGAATTGCACCTTCTCCTACAGGTTTTATTCACTTGGGTAATCTTTATGGCGCTTTGGCTGATGAAAGAATTGCTCATCAAAGCGGAGGTGTCTTCTATTTGAGAATTGAAGATACGGATACAAAAAGAAAAGTGCCAGGAGCTGTCGAGGCAATTATCTCTAGTTTTGATTATTTTCAAATCTACTTTGACGAGGGAGCCCATCATCAGCCAGATGAAGGAAACTATGGCTCTTATTATCAAAAACAGAGAAAAGAAATCTACCAGACTTTCGCTAAAAGACTGGTAGCTGAAGGAAAAGCTTATCCATGTTTTTGTTCTGGAAAACAGTTGAATGAAATCAGAAAACAGCAAAAAGACTTAAATGAAGCAACTGGCTACTATGGTAAATGGGCAAGTTGCCGCAATTTATCATTAGAAGAGATTAAAACTCTTTTAGATAAAAAAGAAAAATTTGTCATCAGGATGAGAAGTACAGGAAACATTGAAAACCAGAGTATCTTCTATGATGAAATAAAAGGGGATATTACCGTTCGTGAAAATGATCAGGATGTAGTAATTATCAAAACAGATGGTATTCCAACTTACCACTTTGCTCATGCTATTGATGATACCCTGATGCAGACAACAATTGTTTTAAGAGGAGAAGAATGGCTGGGAACACTGCCTGTACACTTAGAACTATTTAAAATGCTGGATTTCAAACTGCCGAGGTATGCTCATACAACTGTTTTGATGAAAATTGATGAAACAGGCACAAAAAGAAAACTATCAAAAAGAAAAGATCCAGAATTAGCCTTAGATTATTATCGTCAACTGGGATATCATCCTTATGCGGTCAAGTTATATCTAATGACTTTACTGAACTGGAACTTTGAACAGTGGCATTTGAAAAACCCAGATGCTCATTTAGAGGAGTTTAAATTTTCACTGGATAAAATGGGACAATCGGGAGCATTATTTGATTTAGATAAGTTACACAATATTTCCAAAACATACCTGGCTAATTTCTCATTAGAAGAGATGAAAGACTTTTTGAAAGCTTATGTTTCTTCACAGAAGAAAGAAAAATATGATATGTATTTTGCTGATGAAAAGTATTTGGAGCAAATATTGACTTTAGGAATGGGTTTGAATTTAAAGAAAAGAAGAAAAGACTATATCTATGCTTCACAAATATTGGAATCAATTGATTTATTCTATCATCATAATAGAGTGGATGAGTTTGGCTGTGATAACAAAACTGCCAAAACTCTTTTAACACAATTTATTGAAACCTATGACTATACTGATGATAATTCAGCCTGGTTTGATAAGGTTAAAATAGTTTCAGCTGAAAATGGTTATGCAGCAGAGATGAAAGAGTATCGAGCAAATCCTGAAAACTACCGAGGATCAGTAGCTGATGTTTCAGAAGTTATCCGAATTGCTGTTACTGGTCGCAAAAATACACCTGATTTGTGGACAATAATGCAGATTTTAGGTGAAAAAGAAGCAATTCAGAGAATTAATAAAACCATAAAGGAGTTGGATTAGTATGCGCTATCCAGCTTTCTTAAAAAAAGGTGGAACTATTGGTTTAATTGCTCCATCATTTGGAGTTTTTGGTTATCCTTATGAGGATAAGTTTAATAATGCCTACAAAAAGTTCTCTAATTTAGGATATAAAATTAAGGAAGTAGAACATTTACGCGGAGCTGAAAAATGTCGCAGTACCCACGATGAACAAAGAGCTAAGGAATTTATGGAGATGTATCTGGATGTTGATACCGACTTTATCTTTTCAGTGGCCGGGGGCGAACTGATGATGACCATGCTTCCCTACATAGATTTTGAAGTATTAGGTTATGCGAAACCAAAATATGTTATGGGTTATTCTGATAATACAAATCTAACTTTTACATTGCCAATTTTAACCGATACAGCTGCTATCTATGGAAGTAACTTTGGCAGTTTCGGAATGAAGAATTGGGACAAATCACTTCAACAGTCCTATGATTTAATAACAGGCAACAGGCTTAAATTTGATAGTTATGATATGTATGAAATAGAAGATTTATCAAAAGAAGAAGGGAATGCTCTATGTGGATACAATCTGACAGAAGAAGTATTATATAAAAGTTTATATGGCGAAAAGAAAGTGGAAATGACCGGCAGACTAATTGGAGGTTGTTTAGATATCCTGCTTATGCTCTGTGGTACCAAATATGGACAGATAGATAAATTTTTGGAAAAGTATAAAGAAGATGGTTTTATCTGGTATTTAGAGTCCTATGATTTAAATGTTTTAGCTCAAAGTAGAGGCTTATGGCAATTAAAGCAAGCGGGCTGGTTTAAATACTGCAAGGGAATATTATATGGCAGAACAGTAAATAATGAAGATGTATTTGACTACACTTTTAAAGATGCACTAAAAGAAAACCTTGAGGATTTAAACTGTCCTGTAATCTATGATTGTGATATTGGTCATCTTCCACCATCATGGCCAATTATCTCTGGAGCTGTTGCCAAGTTCAGCTTTGAGAACGGTAAGGCTTCAATTGAGTATTATTTAAGATAAATATAAAAACCTATTGATCAATTTAATAAATAGGTTTTTAGTAACTAAAGTTTTTAAAGAAGAGAATTATCTATTTTTTCTTGGAAAACAAATAGGTTATTAAACTGGTTATTGCCGCAACAACAGCTGATATTGCGGCTTTTAATTTAAAATTACTTATTATCTGTTTTATCAACCACTCAGTTAAAGTCTTTTCAAAGACTCTTCTTTCATACATATTATGACTCATTATTAAATAGGAAATTAAAAAGGCAATGAAAAATACAATAATTATTTTAGTTATTGTTATTCTATCTCCATTAAAACACCAAGCTAGAAATACAGCGATAATAGCCGATGCCACTGTTTTAAATTGCCAGGCATTTACTAACTGGTATAAATAAGGATTATTTGTAGAAGAAATTTTTATCATGCTCATCTAAGTAAGTAATATATAGGTAATGATGAACACAATTAAAAATATTAACATTGACTTTCTTTTCATTTTTTCTCCTTAATTAAATAATTGTCAAGATAGTTATATAATAACATATTTTATTCAAAAAAAATAAAAACACATTATACAAGTTGTGATTATACTCTGTCGATGAGCAGGTGTTTTTTTGTATAATTAAATTAGTGGAGGAAAAGATAATGAGCATTGTATATTTTTCAAAAGAAATAACCCCTGAAAAAGTTGTTGAGTTATTTGATTTATTGAATAAAGATTTACCTGGTAAAGTTGCTTGCAAAGTACACTCAGGAGAAAGGGGCAATCAGAACTTCTTGCATCCAGAATTTTGGAAACCCATTATTGAACATGTAAGTGGTGTCGTTGTTGAATGTAATACAGCTTATGAGGGGCAAAGAAATACCAGTGAAAAGCATCTGAAACTAATTGAAGAACATGGCTGGAGTAAATATTTTGATATCGATTTACTGGATGAAGAAGGACCGGATCTGATTTTACCAGTTAAAAACAGTTTGGTAATACAAGAGAATTATTTGGGAAAGAATATAGCCAACTATGATTCAATGTTGGTTTTATCCCACTTCAAAGGGCATCCTTCAGCAGGTTATGGTGGAGCTTTAAAACAGCTGGCTATCGGTTGTGCTTCAAGTAGCGGAAAAGCAAACATCCATTCAATAGGTAAAACAACCAGTCAGTATGAATGCTGGAAAAGTAAACCACCTCAAGAGAAGTTTTTAGCCGCGATGGCAGATGCCGCCAGTACGGTTACAGAATATTTCCGAGGAAATATTGCTTATATCAATATTATGTGCAATATGTCGGTAGACTGTGACTGCTGTGCGGTAGCAGAAAATCCAAAAGTAAGGGATATAGGTATACTTGTTTCATTAGATCCAGTAGCAATCGATCAGGCTTGTATTGATTTAGTATATAACTGTGATGACCCTGGTAAAGAACATCTGATTGAAAGAATTGAAACCAGAAATGGCATTCATACTATTGAAGCGGCAGCCAGACTGAAAGTTGGAAAAAGAGAATACCAATTAATAGAAGTTGAGTAAATGATAAATTAAAACGTTATATCTGAATAACGGAGGAATTGTTATGGGACTGTTTGATAAGTTAAGGAAAAACAAAGACGAAAAAGATTTCTTTATCTGGTTGGATAAGATTCTGAAAAATGATTTACCAGATGATATAAAGGCAATCAATTTTAATTTGTATGAAGATATAGATCACAAATGGTCTATAGAGTTAGTAGGCACTTCGTTATTTGATGAAGATGACAATGATTGGGCATGTTATGAAGTATATACAACAAGAGATAATGTTTTTGTGCTTGAAAAAGAAGTTAAATGGAAAGAAATAGAAAGGTTATTTGCTGAATGGGTAAATAATTATCTTGATACAGGAAAATATTGTGATAAGTTAAAACAATATCAAGCTGTTGGGATTGGTTTTGTTGATGGCGATATAAATATCCTATATAAGCAATAAACTTAAATTTAGAAAAGTTAAATAAAAGAAATTGAATTAATACCAGCAGAAAAAAGGTTATAATATTTTTAATTGCTTTATCTGATACAAAAAAGGAGCTTTATATGAAAAGTACACACATTATTTTTATACTTGTCTTAGTTATCCTGTTATTGTTTTTATCTAAATTTGTATTGAAAAAAAGGAGAAGGTCATGGAGGTTTCCAAGATTAATTGTATTTATTACAATTATAGAGTAGCTAGAGGTTGGTCATATAATTTTGAAATAAAAAAAGAAGGTTCAGATTATTTTCTTCATGCGGAATTTCAAGATCCAGAAAAGTCATATGAAACCACAACTTTAAAACGGGAAGGAAAAGAGTATAAAGAGATAATAAAATCATTTTTTGACAGAGCTATTGAAATCATTGAAAATAATAATGTTCTTTCCTGGGATGGTTTTAATGGATATGATCCCCAAGCAAAAGATGGATGGGGATTTGATTTAAGAATTGATTTTGAAAACGATGTGCATTTAACTGCTGAAGGAGATAATGAATTTCCATTAAATTATTCTGAAGTAAAAAGAGCATTTAATGCTTTGATAAATGAAATCATTGAAATATATCAAGAAAGCGGAAAATAAATAATCCTTTGTGTGAAAGGCTTGAAAGTTTAATAAAAACTATGAGAGTGGAGATTTTTTTGAGGAAGAAGTTAAAATAACAATTGATAAGCTTAATTGGTAAAAATTTATATTCAGCAAGGAAATATACCATATAACAAGAAACTACAATATTAGAAGGGTATTAAAAATGGAATTTAGATTAGAAATAGAAAAAGATTTGGGGCAATTAAAAGATGTATATGAAAAAGTCATCAAAGAAATGAATGAAACCAACATTCAAATTTGGGACAATATTTATCCTTGTCAGTTCATTGAAGATGATATAAAAAGCAAACGACTTTATATCATGTTGAATGATGAAGAAATCATATCATCATTTGCTCTGTGTGATACCAATGCTGGAGAAGATTCTATCAAGTGGAAAAGCACAAGTGCTAAAGCACTCTATTTAGACCGTTTTGCAGTAAATATTAAATATTCAAAAAAGGAATAGGAAGTTTAATGCTTGTGATGGCAAAAAAAGTTGCCAAGGATTTAAAAGCGGAATATTTAAGACTTTTTGTTGTTGATATAAATAAGCCAGCCATTAATTTTTATGAGAAAAATGGATTTGTTAAAGCCAGTGGTGTATATTATGAAGTTTTTGATGATGGCTTTGAACTTTGTGAAATTGGATATGAAATCAAACTATAAAAAAGAATTTCAATAAAATCATTTGTATAAATTGAAAAAGGTATTATTATTCCACTAACTACCTATAAAGATAAATAGATTTAGATGGACATACAAGATTGTTAGTAGCTACAGATTTGGGATTTAAGAATGTTTATAGCTTTATTACAGAAACCTCTGAACATATATTTGATTCTGTAATGGAGCTAAAGCCAAAAATATAAATAATGTAAGGTAAATTGAAGTGTTAGATTATGAAGACTATCTAGACAAATGGATAGGATATTGTGACAAATATTGGAGTGAAATAAATTTAAAGAATGCTTAATATAAAAGAATTGTCGAATCAATATGGTGTAAGAGTATTAAATGAAAAAGATGTTCAGATAATTGAAAACTTACAATCAGGACATCCTCTTTATTATGAGTTTTGTCCTCCTTTTCCATCTGCTCAAAGTATTTTAAATGATATGAAAGCTTTACCCCCTGCTAAAGAGTTAATTGATAAATATTATCTTGGCTTTTTTGAGAACGATAAACTGGTTGCAGTTATAGATCTGATTGCTGAATATCCAAATAAAGAGACCATGTTTATTGGATTTTTTATGGTAGATAAAGAATATTGCAATCAAGGAATTGGAAGAAACATCATAGAGAATTGTTTGCAGGAATTTAAACGACAGGGTTTTACTTTTGTGCGTTTAGGCTATATGAAAGAAAATATGCAAAGTAAAGCTTTTTGGAGAAAATGTCAATTTGAAAATACAGGAATTGAAACAGACAATGGACAGGGAATAGTTGTAGTATTAGAAAGAAAACTATAACTAAATAAAGCTACATAAAAAGAAGTATCAGCTAGCCTGTACTTCCTTTTTTTATCTAAAGTAACTTTAATACATTTAGATAACATATAAATAATTAATATAAGAAATAGTTTCTATCATTAAAAGGAGGATTAACGATAAATTTATTTTTTTATTTCCGTAATATTATTGATAGAATTTTTCAAATTCTACCGCCAGATTTTTAGTTGCTTCTTCCATAACCTCCTCAGCTGATCTTAAAGCTACGCCTTGAGCACGAACTATATGAAACGAATCAAATCCCATAATGTCGCAAAAAGCAGCTTTTAAATAGTGGTTTTGAAATTCCAGTGGTGAAACCTTGCCATCATGAGCATTGATAGATCCACTTGCCGCAAGCAGCATTACACGATAGTCATCTGTCATCAATCCTTTTGGACCGGCTTCAGTATACATGAATGTCTGTCTTGCAATAAGGATATTATCCATATAATCCTTCATTTTTGAAGTTATATTAAAGTTATATGTTGGGGCAACAATAACTATTCTATGTGTGTTTTTAAATTGTTCAAGCAATTTATTTTGTCTTTTTTCTAATTGTCTTTGATTTTCATCCATTGATGAACCGTTAGCCTGTGCATTCCACATAGCCATCATATTCTTATCGATTGCAGGAATCTCTTCTTCATATAAATTAAGAACCTCAAGATTTGCTGGATCAAACTGTGCTTTATATTTTTCAATAAATAAATTCATCAGCTTTTGAGAAAAATGATTATTGTCACCATATAGTGGATGTGTATTTATAATAAGTGTTTTCATTTATAATACCTCTAAATTTCGTAAATATATTTGGTTAAATTCAAATCGCAATTACATAGATTTGTAAATCATAATTTAAACTAAATATAATATATCAACATAAAGAATATAAAACAGTGATAATGTCACAGTCTTGCTATTTTGGTGAAATAAAAAACAATCTTTATTTCAATACTGCCCCAATCATTGATAATATAAATTAAAGTGTTAAAATATAATGTAAATAATGATTGTTAAAGGAGGATGGGTATGAGTATAAAGATAATTTTCTTTGATGTTGATGGAACTTTAAAAAGTTTTAGTAATTCGGGGATAACAGAACCAGTTCTTCACGCTTTGCAGAAGTTAAAAGAAAAAAGAATCAAGATATTTATTGCGACAGGAAGAGCGCCATATGCTGTGCCTCATTTTAAAGGGATTGATTTTGATGGTTATCTATGCTACAACGGTGCTTATTGCTATGACGAAGAGGGCGTTTTATATTCAAAACCATTAGATAAAAAAGATCTGCATCAATTTATAGAAAATGCAAAAAAACAAAATGAACCCATTATTGCAGCTGGAAAAGATGAAATGTGTGCTAATGGATATAGTGAAATATTAGATGAATATTGTGGTTTTGCTCTTATGAAACATCCATCAAACGACCTTGATTACTTCAATAGATTTATAGAAGGTGATGTATATCAGCTGATGGCCAGCGGAAAACCAGAAAAGGACGAAGAATTTCTTAAAGATTGTAAATATTTAAAAATTGCTCGCTGGTGGGATAATGCCTTTGATGTAACATCTGACAGTTGTTCTAAATCTATAGCAATTCAGAAAGTGCTGAAAGCCTATAATTTCAGACGTGAAGAAGCGATGGTTTTTGGTGATGGAGGAAATGATCAGGATATGATTGAGTACGTTGGACTGGGAGTGGCTATGGAAAATGCATCAGAGTCAGTTAAAGCTGTAGCTGACTATATTACCGACAGTGTGGAAGACGATGGAGTGGTAACAGCTTTAAAGTATTTTGATATCATATAAAAGTAAAAAATTGCCTTTAATTTAAAATAAAGTTTGATTTCCCTGATTTCAATAATATGTTTGATATCATTTTATGCATTTGGTATAATACAGTTAAGTAAGCGTTTACATAGAAAAACGTTTATTTAAAAGAGAAATAATTGTAAGGGAAGGAGAACAAAATGAGAAAATTACTTACAGTTTTATTATCTGCGTTAATGATTATATCGCTGGTGGGGTGTAATGAAACACCAACAGAACCGACAGTTGAAGAATCATATGCAGAAAAAGCAGCTAGAATTCAGAATGAAATTTTAGATGGAATTGAACCAGATGTATCAGTTACTGGTAGATTAGTTGTTGTAACACCTAACTCAAATGGTGAAATCAACGCAATCAGACCTGGTTTCACAGTGAAGTATCCTAACGTTCAGCTAGAAATAATTTCTCTTGGAACAGGAGACTGTTTATCAAGAATTACTGCTGAAAAAGAAAATCCTACAATCGATGTTATGTGGGGCGGTATGAACTTCGAAAAATGGTATAACAACCAGGGCTTGTGGGAATACTACATTTCTCCAAATGAAGAAAATATCACTGTTAATTCAGCTAAAGCTGCATCTCAGGGAGAAGGAACAGGTTACTTTACTTCTTATGGTTTATCAGGAAATACAGCTTTCATCATCAATACAGAAGTGTTGGCAGAATGTGGCTTGAAACCTGAAGATATTACTGGTTATCAATCATTAATTGATTATAAAGATCAGTTAAAGGGTAAAGTATTATCAGGTGACCCAGTTAAATCATCTTCTGCATGGCAGGAGCTGGTAGCTATGATGTATGCTTTCGGTAAAGGAAAAGATTCTAACTTTGCAGATCTGGATTTAGATGCAGGTTGGGAGTATGTAAAACAGTTTATTGAAGTTATTGATGGTACAGTTCAGTCTTCTTCTTCAGCTGTATATAAACTGGTTGTAAGTGGCGAATACGCTATCGGTGTTACTTATGAAGACCCAGCTTTACAACAGCTAAAAGATGAAGTTGAAAATATCACGATGATTTATCCTGAGGAAGCTAACAACTGGACACCATGTGCAGCTGCAATTGTTAAAGGTTCTGAAAATACTGAATTAGCTAAGTTGTTCATTGACTTCTTAATTTCAGAAGAAGGACAGAAACTATATGCTTGCACTACTTTAAGAACAGTTACAGGCGAACCTAACATCGTTCCTAATTTCTTAGAATTCGATCAGATTCCTAACTTGTTTGACCAGGATCAGCTATATATTGCTGCTAACTACACAAGTTCTTGGAAAGAAAAATGGACAGCATTACTGAACGAATACAATAGTAAAAAGTAATAATTTAATCTGAGAGAAAACCACCTTAGTGTGGTTCTCTCTCTCTTTTGTTTATATAAACAATCATAATATTGCTTTTATAAACAAGAGAAATCTTGTAAAAAGCAGGTTAGACCTGTTTATTTTTATCATTTGCAATAATAAAGCAAAGGATATGTTTATACGTTAAAGGAGAATTTTATGAGCGTAGGTATTAAAATCAAGCATGCGGTAAAGGCATATGGAAACAATGTCGTTATTCCTGACTTGTCTTTAGAAATCAAAGATGGTGAATTCTTTACCTTACTGGGACCTTCTGGATGTGGCAAGACAACATTATTAAGAATGATTGCCGGTTTCAACACCATCGAGGGGGGAGATTTCTATTTTGGTGATAAGAGAATCAACGATATCAATCCAGAAAAGAGAAATATTGGTATGGTATTCCAAAACTATGCCATATTCCCGCATCTGACAGTTAAGAAAAATGTTCAGTTTGGTTTGACAAACAGAAACTATTCTAAAGAGGAAATGGAAAAAGAAGCTGAAGAATTTATGAAACTGATGCATATTCATGAATATGCTGACAGAATGCCGGATAGATTATCAGGTGGCCAACAGCAGCGTGTAGCCTTAGCTAGAGCTTTAGTTGTCAAACCTGAAGTTTTGCTGATGGATGAGCCTCTTTCAAACCTTGATGCCAAACTGAGAGTTGAGATGAGATCGGTCATCAAACAGATTCAAAGAGAAGTAGGCATCACCAATGTTTATGTAACTCACGACCAGGAAGAAGCTATGGCTGTATCTGACAGAATTGCGGTTATGAATCTAGGTGTAATTCAACATATCGGAACCCCTAAAGACATATATCAGAGACCTGCTAACCTGTTTGTTGCCAACTTTATTGGTCGTACAAATATTATCAACGCCAAACTGGTTGTAGAAAACGATATTGCAAAACTAGTGTTTGCTGATGGATATGAAGTTGTAATGGATAACATTTTACCTGAAGAAAAGAAATCTCAGGATGTTGTTGTCACTATCAGACCTGAAGAAGTTGTTATTAATAACGAAGAAGGTATCAACGCTAAAGTTTTAGAATCTGTATTCCTTGGTTTAAATACACACTATTATGTATTATCTGATACGGTTCGCTGTGTTGTAACTGAAGAGAAAAACGATAATCGCATTGAACTTATTCAGGAATCTCAGATTGATGACATTATTCCTAATGGAACTGATGTCAAACTGAAAGTTAAAGCTGAAAAGATCAATATTTTTACAGCTGATGGCTCAAAGAATATTGTTAAAGGCGTTAAAAACGACAAAGAATTATACGAAAAAGATTAAAAGGGAGATATTGATATGAATAAAACAAAACAAATCTCTCAAAAGAAGAAAAGCACATATGACAGCTGGATAATTGTATCAGTAATACTACTGGCACTATATGCCTTCTTTATGTTGTATCCAATGATATCCTTGTTCTTCAAGTCATTCACAATTGCTGAAACGGGAGAGAAAACATTTTCCAACTATCTAATGTTCTTTAATACACCTGCCAATGTGCAGGCATTAGAGAATTCATTTAAAGTTTCTCTAAGTGTTACCTTATTTGCAATGATCTTAGGCGTTCCATTGGCATACTTTACGACTTTCTACAAGATTTCGGGAAGCAAGTTTTTGAATGTTCTGATTATACTTTCAAGTATGTCTCCACCATTTGTTGGAGCTTTCGCTTGGATTGTATTTGCTGGAAACAATGGTTTGTTGAATAAAATTTGGCAAGCGCTATTTGGTGTAAAACTGGGTTCAATATATGGATTTAAAGGAATTGTTCTGGTCATGACATTAGGTTTGCTTTCACTGGTGTACCTGTATGTTTGCGGAGCATTAAGAAATATTGATAATTCGCTTATTGAAGCTAGTGAAAATCTAGGTATAAGCGGAGTAAAAAGGTTCTTTAAAGTAATTATTCCACTTATCATGCCTACTATTCTGGCGAGTGCCTTACTTGTATTTATGAGAGCGTTTGCGGACTATGGTACTCCGGTATTCATTGGTAGAAACTACAAAGTATTTACCGTATTGATTTATGACCAGTATTCAGGAGAAATGGGTCAGGATAAAAACTATGCGGCTGCATTATCGGTGATAGCTATAATAGTAACAGCTGCGGTTTTCCTGTTACAGAAGTGGATTAACAGCAAGTTTAATTTCACAATGAATGCCTTAAATCCAATTGAACGCAAAAAGGCAAAACCACTTCAGAATGCGCTTATGCATATCTACTGTTATGGAGTAACTCTGTTAGCATTTGCTCCACAGATTTATGTAATCTATTCGTCCTTTAGAAAAGTTTCCCCATCTGGCATCTCGTTTAAGAAGGGATACTCATTACATTCTTATAGATATGTCTGGGAAATGTATTCAGCTACTATCGGAAATACCGTTAAGATAGCTGTCACTTCATTAGTATTGATAATATTGATTTCTGTTCTAATTTCTTATTTAACAGTAAGAAGAAAAAATATTATCAACGATACGCTGGATGTTTTTACGATGATTCCTTATATTGTTCCGGGAGCTGTAATTGGTGTAATTCTGATTACAACCTTCAATGTTCCTGTTATGGGACTACCGCCATTAACAGGAGGAGCGTTCATTATGATTGTTGCTCTGATTATAAGGCGTTCTCCTTATACAATCAGATCATCTGTCGCCATATTGCAGCAGATTCCAGCTACTATTGAAGAAGCAAGCATCTCACTTGGAGCAACCAAGGCCAAAACATTCTTTAAGATTACGCTTCCTATGATGATGAATGGTATTGTCTCAGGCGCTATCATTTCATGGGTATCAATCATTACTGAACTTTCAACAGCGATGTATCTATTCTCATACAAGACGAGAACTATGACCATTGCGGTTTATGAACTTGTTACCAAGGGATCTGATGGCTATGCTTCAGCTATGGCTTCTATTCTGACATTGTTTACAATAATTTCACTGATTGCCTATACAATTGTCACCAAGGGTGAAGGAAGCGGAATAACATAGTGACATCCGACAAGAAAAATATTATCTCAGCCCTGGCTCTTGTTATCTTTACAATATTTCTGTATAGAGAGTGGGACAACTTTGATGCTAGAATTTTCTATATTGAATTACTATGTTTTGTGGAAGTCTTAATTCAGTTTGCTTATCTTTTCTTTAATAGAAAGACACTGAGCATAGCGGAGAAAGATCGTGAAAAACTGGTAATCCTGATATACGCAATTGCGATGACAGGTACCTATCTGCTAAGTCTTGTGGTGGTTAGATAATAAAAAATACGACCTTTGAAAGAAAAAACGCTTTTGAAGGTCGTTTGTATATTTTGAATGAATTATAATGTTGTTGTTAAATTTAAAAACCTGCATTTTAAGAATGAAAAGAGGTGTTTAAAAATGAAAGAAAAAGTAATTGATAAAGAAAGCATAGATATGCTGTACGAGTCTAAATATTTAAGTTTTTATGATATTGGACAAACCGAAGGAAGAAATTACTATCAGGCATCAAGAAGAAAAAAAGAAGATCTGGTAGTGTTAAAAAACAATGAACAGATAAATAGAATGAATGCTGATGGAGTAGGTTGTGTCGTAATTGTCAGAGGTCAAAAAGATAGACTGTTTTTAAATCATGAATATCGCTACCCTGTAGGAAAATATGTCTTGTCAGTACCAGCGGGGCTGTTTGATAGTGAAAACGAGAACATCTTTGAAGTAGCCAAAAGAGAAATCAAAGAGGAAACAGGGCTGGAAGCTGAAGAAATAAGATTAATAAGTCCTCTATTGTTCAGTTCTCCTGGAATGACCGATGAAACAAATGCGATGGTTTGCGTCTTTGTTGATGATATTAAAGACTATACATCTCAAAATTGTGAAACAGGAGAATTGTTTAAAGGTTATTCTCTTCTGACAAAAAAACAGGCAATTGATCTGCTTGATAAGGTTTGTGATGAAAATGGCAACTATTTCTCAGTCTATACGCATTTTGCCTTGTTATATTTTATTAGCGAATTATGGAAAAAAGAATAATAGCTATTTTCCCTTATAAATAAAAATCCCCCATTTTTCTAAAATAGGGGGAATTTTTTTATTCCAGTGTTGAACCTTCAATAATGTCTTTTAATAATTTTGCAGAATGCTGTAAAGCTTTAATTTCTTCTGAACTATATGGGACTTCAATTACATCAAGTGCGCCTTTTCGTCCTACACGTGTTGGTAATGAAAGATAAACATCGTCTAATCCGTAAGTTCCTTCTTGAAGTGTTGAAACAGTCAGTATTGATTTTTCATCACGCATAATAGCTTCTACAATGCGTGTAACTGCCAGAGCCACTGCATAATTGGTATAGCCTTTACGATTGATAATTTCATATGCTGCATCTTTAACATCTTCAGAAATAGCTTTCTTATCATTTTCAGTAAATTCAATCCCAACTAGATTACAGTATTGATCAACTGATAAGCCGGCAACTGTTGTAACCGACCAGGTTGCAACTTCACTATCACCATGTTCACCAATAATATTGGCTTGAATATCACGTGGATCCACCTGGAATCTAATTGATAAATCTGACTGGAAACGAGCAGTATCTAAAACTGTTCCTGAACCAAAGACACGATGATGTGGAAAACCTGATAATTTATATGTTACATACGACAAAATATCTACAGGGTTTGATACTACCAGTAAAATTGCATCCGGATTATATTTAACAATTTGCGGAACCATCTCTTTGAATATTTCGATATTTTTGTTAACTAAATCAATTCTTGTTTCGCCTTGTTTTTGAGCCAAGCCAGCTGTGATAATTACAATATCACTGTCAGTTGTATCTTCATAGCTGCCTGCTACGACATTAACTGGTGAAACAAACACTTTACCGTGATCCAAATCCATTGCTTCCCCTTCAGCACGTTTGCGATTAACATCAACCAAAACAATGTTAGTTGCAATACCATGATTTAAAAGTGCAAATGCTGTAGCTGAACCAACATATCCTGCTCCGATTATTGAAATTTTTGTTGCTTTCATAATGAATACCTCCACTCATATGACAATTATACTATCTGATGAATAAATAAAAAAGGCAAGAATTGTGATTTATATCAATCAATCTTCCTGCCTTTTGATTTAATAAATATTTTCTGCCTTTTACCTTATAGGAAGATTGACTGATCTTCTTATAATTGTAATTTATCTAAAATATTCTTAACTACTTTGGTATCAAATTTAACAACCTTGCGATCATAAGTTATTAGACCATTTACTTCATCTTCAACATCTGATAGTTGAGTATAGATAATCGCTGATAGTCCGTCTTTAACAAGAGGAACAATCTGTTCGTTATGAAGTTGAATGAAGGCACTTTGCAGGTCTGGTTTGTTGTTGAAAACCAGATAGCCAAAGTTAGCGTTGTTATAGGTATGTCCTGTAACTGCCCAAGAGTATCCACCATATTCGGTTAATGCCCAGACACGATCATCGTCTTCAAATTTAATTTTATCGAAGTAAATATGCTTGCTGAATAAATCTCCACCTTTTTGATCGTGCCAGCCACTAGCATGGTCGATAGCTCTGGTGTTGTCTAGGTTTCTTAATAAATCAGTAACTTCTAGAGCATCAAATTGTCCCCATCCTTCATTGAAAGGAACCCAAAGAGCCAGAGAAACAGTGTTATATAGCAAATCAACAGTTTCTTTCATCTCTTTGATGAATTGTTCTCTTCCTTCCTTATTTTTTCTAGCAAACAAGCCATAATGACTATCTTTAATATTCAAAACCTTCAGATAAGGCAGATAGCCAATAATCAAGTCAGAGTATTTACCTCCGCCATTAACCATATCCTGCCAGACTAGCATCCCCATTCTGTCACATAGATAGTAGAAATATAATGGTTCAATCTTGATGTGTTTTCTAATAGTATTGAATCCCATGTTCTTCAGCATTTGAATATCATCTTCCATTTGCCTATAGCTGGCAGGAGTATAGA
This sequence comes from uncultured Erysipelotrichaceae bacterium, assembly GCA_964449115.1. Taxonomy (GTDB): domain Bacteria; phylum Bacillota_I; class Bacilli_A; order Erysipelotrichales; family Erysipelotrichaceae; genus UBA1783. The sequence continues at coordinate 59,505 of CAYUXW010000003.1, forward strand.
GTCCATCACTATAATACCCCTGGTCTAAAACACCTTTGTGGAAATATGGCTGATTATTTAACATCAGACGTCTTTTTCCATATTTATCTCCGGCAATAGAGAACTTTCTCATACCAAAATAAGAGCTTATCGTATCTTCGCCATTAGAAACAATTAAATCGTACAAGAATGGATTTTCAGGTGACCAGCTGCGAATGTTATCTAATTTAATAGCTGAGGTAGCCTCAACCTGCTGATTGAAGACAATTTTATTTCCTTCTTTAATAGTGACATTATAGTTGTCGGCATTGCCGTTAACAGTTAAATTAACTGTCTGTATATCATAATCAATAGTTATTTTTAATGATTCAATATAGTTTACAGGAGTAGATTCCAACCAGACTGTTTGCCAGATACCGCTGGTAGGAGTGTACCAGATGCCACCACGTTTTGATGATTGTTTACCCTTTGAATGGTAACTGGTATCGGTTAAATCCTTTACATAGACCACAAGTTCATTTACATCCTGTAAATATTGTGAAATTTCAAATGAGAAAGGTAAATAGCCACCAACATGTTCACCAACCAGCTGTTGGTTGATATAGACCTTGCAGATTTGGTCAACGGCTCCAAAATGTAAATGTACTAATCCTTTGTTGAAGTCTTCAGGCAAAATGAAGATTTTCTTGTACCACAGAACATCATTTGGAGTAATAGTCCTATTAACTCTCGAAAGTAATGATTCAATGGCATAAGGTACAATGACATCGCCATCAAAAGTTGTTGGGATTTCCTCACTTTGATTGATGGTATACTTCCACATACCGTTTAAATTGATATAGGAATCTCTGACCAGCTGCGGACGAGGATATTCTGGCAGAACTTTATTGACATCAAATTGTTCACCATATTCAGTTAGTAATTTGTTATGAATTAATTTTTGTTTTTTATCCTCTTTTGATAAAAAATAGAAAGGAACTAGAATTAGTGTAGCTACAATAGCCGAAGCCAGCCAGATAGCTGGAGTAGGAACTTCTTTAACTACTCCTAAATCCACATAGGTGTTACCAGTATTTTTGATTACCAGAGCACCAATGACAGGTCCGATAATCATTGGCAACATAACCATGAAAATCATTCTTATGCCTTGGAACAATCCTGCCTTATCCAGAGGAGTGTAATTTCTAATGCTTCCATTGATAATAGCGGTAAGTATCAGATTTCCACTCATCATCACTATTCCTGCAAAGATAATGGTTAACATTTTTCTAGCAAAGAACATCATCATTAAACCTACTACGAAAGTTATGGTTGCTGGGATAAAGACTTTAAATGTGCCAAGTTTATCAATAACCGTTCCAAATAGTACAGAAATTACACTTGAAAGAATGAGCACAGCAGCAAGTATTAAAGCATAATTATTAATCTGTAAGTATTGTTGAATATAAATAATGAAATAAGGCATAAATACCTGCGTAGCAATTGACAGCATTAATAAACAGGTAAGGGATAAATATAAACTTTTATTTTCTTTGACTACTGCTGGTTTAAATCCATAAACAATATTGGAAAATAAAGATTGTTTTGATTTAGGTATGGCTGTCTCTTTAAGAAAGAACATTCCAAAGATTCCGCCAAGAGAAACACTTCCACCAACGATAAGAAAGAAAATATCCCATCTACCCTGTTGAGTAAACCCGTCTAAAACACCAAAGACAATAATCATAGAGATTAATGGCAAGGTAGCCAGCACTGCTTCGTACTTACTTCTATCAGTGTTATCAATTTCATCAGTAATCCAGGCATTGAAAGCTGCATCATTGGCTGTAGAACCAAAGAAGGTCATTATACAGTCCATGACAATGGCAATTATACCTCCAACTGTTGCAGCCTCTACATATGGGAAGTATTTAGCCATATTTTCCAGATTGATAAAAGAGAAGGCAATAACAGTCAATCCCCAAATGAAATAGCCTAAAGTTATAAAGATCTTTCTTTTTCCCAGTTTGTCACTGACAGCTCCCATTAATAAGGTTGTAACAGTAGCAGTTATCGCGCTTAATGCCACCATAGCAGCAATTACATCAACATTACCACTTAAGGTGTTGTAGACAAATATGTTGAAATACATATTTTCAATTGTCCAAGCTAACTGTCCTAATAATCCAAATACTAGTAAAGTTATCCAAATTCTACGTTCTTTTTTCATAAACATCTCCCCAATAAATATAATTTATTATCATTTAGAAGTCTTTTTGTCTTTTTTATTTGCGGCTAAAACTTCTTTGAGTTCATCAATTGTTAAATCAACTGCATTTTCTTTATTTGAAATTCTAGCTGAATTATTTAATAAATTCATACTTGTAATGCGGAATTTTTCATTATTATAAATTAACAAGGTATTTAATTTAGGCAGTCCCACGCGCAGTTTTTTATAGGCTTCATCTTCGAATTTTAAACAGCACATCAATTTTCCACACTGTCCAGATAATTTAGCTGTATTTAAAGCTAGCAACTGATTTTTAGCCATATTGATAGATACTATGTCAAAATCATCTAAAAATCTAGAACAGCAGGTCTCCATCCCACAGCTTCCAAGACCGCCAATAATTTTAGCCTTATCTCTAGGACCGATTTGTCTAAGCTCGATACGACATTTAAAAGTAGCTGCCAATAGTTTTAACAGTTCTCTAAAGTCAACCCTTTCATCAGCAACATAAGAAAAGATTACCTTACTTTTATCAAGGGTATATTCAGCAGAAATCAGATACATTTCTAAAGCCAGCTGATCAATGCACTCCTGACATTTTTTTAATAACATTGGTTCTTCATTCAGGTTTTCTTCGTTTTGACGAATATCTTCAGCAGTAGCTTTTCTTAAAACAGGCTTTAAAGCTACATTAATCTGGTGAGTTTCAGCATCTCTGATGTCACTGATTACTTCTCCCAGCTCCAGTCCTCTTACCGTTTCAACAACGACAAAATCACCATATTTAAAATTTTCATCATCAGTACCGAAGTTATAAGCTTTCTTTGAACCTCTAAATTTTACTGACACGCAATATTTATATTTAATGTTTTCTTCACTGTTGTTTATTTCAGTTGTATTGTTCATGTTAAACCTCCAATAATTTATATATAAGTTGATCAATTAGCAGCAAACCATTTGCGGCTTTATTTAGCGAAGTTCTGGAATCGACGAAAGCCTTCATAACTCCCGAATAGTTAAATTCACAGTTTCTAGCCAGCTGCAACAGCCTTGAATAAGTTTCATCTTCACTTTTGAAATCATTTAGATAATCCTGAATAAACAATAAAGAAATATCTAAAAAGTATCTGATGATATCTCTTTCATTTTTTTTATTGTTGGCAATTGAGTTTTGCAGGTAGAAATAACTTTCAGTTCTGTTTGTAAAAAAACGAAGCATAAATTCACAGGAAATTTCAATAGCCTTGATAAAACTCTTGTTTTTAGAAAGAGGGATAATTTCATTCTCCCTGCTTACCAGGTTACTAATCAAATGGGCTGATAAGTGATCAATATTTTTTTCAATTGCATAGCTAAAGAAGTCATCTTTGTTTAATGGTTTAAAATTAAGTATCTGACTGCGAGAAACAATTGTTGGCAGAACGCCATCTACCTGAGTAGTAACGAAAATACCGGTAGTATTTCCTGTTGGTTCCTCAATAAACTTTAATAGACTATTGGCTGCCTTGGTAGTTAGTTTTTCACAGTTATTGATGATAAATACTTTTATACCAGCTTTTTCTAAAGCAGTTTTTTCAAAACGTTGTTGAAGATTTTCAATCAATTCGTTTTTGATATTTCTATCATCTTCATCAATGTATATTAAATCAACATAATTGTTTTCTGCTATTCTTTTACAACTAACACATTTTTCACAGGCAAAAGTGGTGCGATGATCACAAATCAAACTTTGAGCCAGCAAAAAAGAAGTATTCAATTTATGAGTACCTTTATCTCCCACAAATAAATAGCAATGAGAAAGATGTTCACTTTCCAAAGCATTTTTCAGTGTTTGATAGACAATGGGCTGAGTTGTTTCAAGAATTTCTTTAAACATTTTCTTTAACCTTTTTAATAATTAATTCATAAGTCTTTTTAGCAACTTCTTCTTTAGATAAGGTTGCATCAATTACTTTTATTCTCTCAGGATACTTGGCACAAAGAAGCTCATAACCTTCCTGAACTTTTTTGTGAAAAGAGATGCTTTCAACATCCAAACGATCCAAGTTTTTCCTGCTGGCGATACGATTTAGTCCCTGCTGGGCATCTATAGCATAGTAGATAGTTAAATCAGGCATATGATTATCAATAGCGAATTGGTTGATGCTGAAAACTTCATCAACTCCAATTCCTCTGGCATAGCCTTGATAAGCCAATGAAGAATCGACAAAACGATCGCAAACGACAATTTTATTTTCTTTTAAAGCTGGAAGAATAATTTCCACTAGATGCTGTCTTCTGCTGGCAGCATAAAGCAGCGCTTCTGTTCTGATGTCCATCGCAGTATTGCCAATGTCTAGAACCACTCTTCTGATTTGTTCTGCGATGTCACTTCCACCAGGTTCTCTGGTATATAAAACATCGTATCCTTCCTTTTTCAACATTTCAATAACGGTTAAAGAAGCGGTAGTTTTACCACTTCCATCGCATCCTTCAATAGTCAAAAATAAACCTTTTTTCATAAAGAAAATACCTCTGGTAATATTATAACATATTTGAACTGGATACAATTATCACAGCGACAAAACTAACAGGACAAATTGTCTTTAAACAAACAAAAAAAGTGGTTTCCCACTTTATTTGAAAACTGAATAGATTCTATCGCAAGCCTCTACAAGACAACATCGAGGAAGGGCAATATTCATACGGCCAAAACCAACATATCCACCATACATACGGCCATCATTTAATTCAACTCTACACTCATTGATCAGAATATCCTGGATATCCTCAATGTTTTTGCCGCTTTCAGTAAAATCAATCCACAAAAGATAAGTTCCTTCTGATGGATTTACTTTGATAGCAGGAAGATTTTTTTCAAAGAAATCTAGAACATATTGCCTGTTGCCTCTTAAATATTCCAACATTTCCTCTTCCCATCTGCCACCTTTTTGATAAGCAGCTTTTATAGCTTCAATGCCAAAGACATTGACGCTGCCTAAACCTGTATGTACAGCTGCAGCTTTATATTTTTCTTTTAATTCAGGATTTGAAACAATGCAGTAGGCGACCTTCAAACCAGCCAGATTAAATGTCTTGGTACAGCTGGAAACAGTAAAAGTATTATTTTTCGCAAACTCATTAACATTAATAAATGGATAGAAAGGTTTGGTTAAGGTAAAGTCACCATGAATCTCATCAGAAATGACCAACAGGTTATGTCTTTGACAGAAATCAGCCAACTCTGACATTTCGTCTTTGTCAAAAATTCTTCCAGTTGGATTATGAGGATTACAGAAGATAAACATTGTAGTAGATTCATCAATTTGATGCTCAATCCCAGCTAAATCCATTTTATAAACACCATCGACCAATTTCATCTGGCAAGGCAGGATAACTCGATCATTACTTTCAATAACTCTTCCAAAAGGAGTGTAGTAAGGTGTTGGTAAAACAATTTTATCCTTTTTATTTGTAAAGGTTCTAATAATGTGAGTAATAATATAGACAACTCCAGTAGCTACTATAATATCATCCAGTTCAATATCATAGCCTCGGTTTTTATATCTTTCAAAAATAATAGGAGCAAGTTCACTATTAACATCATAAGAATAGCCATAGACTGGATGATTAATTCTTTCCCTTAAAGCTTGTTCAATTTCATCACAAACTTTAAAGTCCATGTCAGCTATACCCATTGGAATAATGTCTTCTACGCCCTGATACTTAGCGGTTAATGAATCCCATTTGTAACAGTTAGTGTTTTTACGATTAATGATTTTGTCAAAATTATACATATGTCTCACCTTTTTCTTTCTATCATCTATTACATATTATTGTAATTTATTAACTTGATAAGTGCATCAATAAAAAAATATAAATTGTACATAATACAAGCCAGAATAATCCAGAAGGCATAGCCTTCTTCTTTAGCTTCAGTAAAGTACCACTTAAATGAACTTTTTAAGCCGATGCATCCAACATTTTCAAAAAAATTAGAAACTCTTTTTTTGACAACTGCAAAAGATTTTTTCAATCCTGAAGCTAAAATGAAAGTACAATCAAATAACACGCTGATAAGGCCGGCAAAGATTTTTGCCTGATATTCAATCATAAAAGCGTTGCCAGCTTTAAATTTGGTAAACAAGATTAAAAATATTTTATTCAAACTCAGCGGAAGCAGCAAAAGGATTAAGACAATAACCCAGATGCCGGCATAAGGTCCTTTATCAGTTGCAAACTCCTTAAATACTTCGTTGTTTTCGGCCATAAAAGTTCTCCCGCTTATAATTATAGCACTAAAAAAGAAAGAAACTCTAAGAGTTTCAATATAGTTGTTTGCCAGCAATAATGGTGGCTTTTAAATTTAGATTGCTATCTAGCAGGATTAAATCGGCATCTTTGCCAACTTCGATAGAGCCTTTGTTTTCTATTCCCATTAATTTGCAGGGGTTATAACTGGCCATCTTAAACAGATCAACTTCATCACAATTACAGAATGCTTTCATATTTCTAAGGGCATCAAGTTGAGTAATTACTGAACCAGCAAATATTCCTGTTTCAATGACATTAACCTTGTTGCCTTGTTTTCTACAATTCAAATTAGAGAAAAGGTAATCTCCATCAGCCATACCTTTAGCCAGCATAGCATCGGTAATCAGAATAATCTGGTCACTTCCCAAAATTCTATAGGTAGCCCTGATAACATCAGGATGGATGTGATTTCCATCAACTATTAATTCGCTATAAGCCTTATCATCACTTAAGGCTGCGGTAACAGCCATGGGCTGACGATGCAAATGCTGACCCATAGCGTTGTATAGGTGGGTGAAGCTTTTACACCCTAAGTCAAGGGCCTTTAAAGTGGTTTTACAATCAGCCATTGTATGACCGATAGATAGAACAACTTTATCATGAGCATGTTTAATAAACTTTTCCATATGATCTAATTCAGGAGCAATAGTCATATATTTAACTTTATCAGCAGCTGCCTGTAGCATTTCATCAAATTCTTCAATATCAGGATTTCGCAGATATCTTTCATCCATCAGTTGCTTTTTTTCATAAGAAAGATAAGGACCCTCCAAATGAACTCCTAAAAAATTAGCTCCTGCCTGCCTTTCTTCAATATCCTTATAAATTCTTAACAAATCTAAAGTTTCTTCTAATGATAAGACAGTCAGTGAAGCTAGAAAAGAAGTTGTTCCTTCTTTGATTAAACCTTTTGAGACTATGTCGAGGGTCTCTTTAGGATTGTTGATAAAATCATAACCATAACTGCCATGAAGATGGATATCTACCATACCTGGAGCTAAGAAAAAACCATTTCCGTTAATTATTTTGGCATCTTTAACATCATAATCTGCATCTTCATAAATTTGTTCAATAATTCCTTCATCTATTAAAACAGAACCATTAAATTTTCTGTCTTTTTTTATAACGATAACATTTTTAATCAGAGTCTTCATAAGCTGGTCCTTTCTTCTAACTATATTGTAAGTCTTTTTTGATGAATTGTTAATCTGATTATGCCTGATAGATATTTTATTTGAAAGTTTTTTAAAATGTGCTAATGTATATTATAGGGCAAGAAGGGAAATATCAATTCTTAACCTAGATTGATAAAACGTGTTATATGGAAGAATTTTTAAAAGAGACAGCTTGGCTGATTACTCCTCCAAAACCATATGGTGCATTTCATATATTGTTTACACTATTAGGCTTTAGCGGAAGTTGGCTATTGGCAGGTAAACTGAAAGATACAGATGAGAAACAAAACAATATAGTCTTGCTGACAGTAGGGTTATTTTTATTTTTGTCAGAAATATACAAGCAGTTGTTTTATTACTTTGCGATAAATGATAGAAGTTATTCCTGGTGGATTTTCCCATTTCAGATGTGTTCTATTCCAATGTATTTTTGTTTAGCGTTACCATTTATCAAAAATGAAAAGATAAAGAGTTATCTATACAATTTTATCGGATCTTTTAACCTGATGGGTGGATTCATCTCATTTTTTGAACCATCAGGAATATTTAATGAGTATCTGGTATTGACAGTGCACTCTCTTTTATGGCACATGATTTTGGTATTTGTTGGCTTTTATATTGTCAGAAGTAAAAGAGCAGCAACCAACCACAAAGATTTTAAATATGCGGTGATGGTGTATTTTATTCTGTGCGTGATAGCCTTTGCTATTAACGTAACATTTTATGATGTTTCCAATGGCACAATAAATATGTTTTTTATTGGTCCAGCAATTTCTTCAATAATAGTATTTGAAGATATTGCTAGAACATTTGGCTGGTATGTAAATTTACCGATTTATATTCTGGCGAACTGTCTGGGAGCAGAAATATTCTATTATATCTTATGCAAAGTAAACAACAGAAATACTAAACAGGCGCCAGTCAAATTAAGATATAAAAAAGCCAAGTGATTAAACAAAAAAACTATCGATAATCATAAGAAAGGAAATAGCCCTTTAATAATTAATTATTGATAAAATAAGCAAAATAAACTATAATTTGAATACAGGTTATGAAAAGAAGAGTAGCAGTAACTGTCTTGCAGAGAGATATCGGCTTGCTGAAAGATATCATTCAAGTGCTGTGAACATGGTCTTGGAACTGCTTTATCGATAGGTAGATAAAGACGTCAACACGCGTTAAGTGATATGAGAAGCAAATAAGGTGGTACCACGTTTAAGACGTCCTTAAATTGGTACTTTTTATTTTTTGGAGGGTAAAAAGATGTGTGAGAAAGCTAGAAAAAAAGAGTATTATATTACAACCGCTATAGCTTATGCCAGTGGAAAACCACATATTGGCAATACTTATGAAATTGTTATGGCTGATGCAATAGCTCGCTATAAAAGAATGACAGGCTATGATGTCTATTTTCAAACCGGAACAGATGAACATGGTCAGAAAATAGAAGAGAAGGCTAAGGCAGCTGATATGGATCCTCAGTCATATGTTGATCAGCAAACCGCAGTCATTAAAAATATCTGGGATTTGATGAACACTTCATATGATAAATTTGTCAGAACTACGGATGAGTATCATAAAGAACAGGTTCAAAAGATTTTTGAAAAGCTATATGAAAAGGGTGATATTTATAAATCAGAATATGAGGGCTGGTATTGTACTCCTTGTGAATCGTTCTGGACTGATGCACAGTTAGAAGATGGCAAATGTCCAGATTGTGAAAGAGAAGTGCATAAGGCAAAAGAAGAATCATACTTCTTTAAAATGAGCAAATATGCTGACCAGCTGATAGAACATATAGAAAAACATCCTGAATTTATCCAGCCTGAAAGTAGAAAAAATGAGATGATTAACAACTTCTTAAAACCAGGCTTACAGGATTTATGTGTTTCAAGAACCAGCTTTAAATGGGGAATTCCAGTTACTTTCGATAAGAAACATGTAGTCTATGTCTGGATTGATGCCTTAAGCAACTACATTACTGGTCTAGGCTTTGATGCTGATGGAAATCATGGTGATTTATACAAGAAGTACTGGCCAGCAGATTTACATCTGATTGGTAAAGATATTGTCAGATTTCATACTATTTATTGGCCTATTCTATTATTGGCTTTAGATATTCCATTACCAAAACAGGTCTTTGGTCATCCGTGGATGTTATTTGGAGAAGAAAAAATCTCTAAATCAAGAGGCAATGTCATCTATGCTGATGATTTAGTGAAGTTTTTTGGTGTAGATGCAGTTAGATATTTTGTTTTAAATGAAATGCCATTTGCTCAGGATGGTTCAATTACCTGGCAGCTGGTTATTGAAAGAATCAATTCAGATTTAGCTAATATTTATGGTAACCTGGTTAATCGTACGGTATCGATGGTCAATAAATATTTTGATGGCATTTTATCTGAAGTAAAGGAAAACGAAGATATTGATGAAGATTTAAAACAGTTTGCGCTAAAGACAGTTGAAAAGGTAGACCATAAGATGGACGATTTAAGAATAGCTGATGCGCTAGATGCAATATTTGAATTGCTGAGAAGATGTAACAAGTATATTGATGAAACACTTCCTTGGGCTTTAGCCAAAGATGAAAATAAAAAGGCTAGATTGAACACAGTTCTATATAACTTATTGGAAGGCATTAGAATTGCGACAGTGTTACTTGAACCATTTATGCCTGAAACAGCTGAAAATGTCTTTGGTCAAATAAATACCAGACAGGTTTCATATGATTCAATTAAGTCTTGGGGTAATTATGAAGTAAATAATAAAGTTACTGAAAAACCGACAGTATTATTTGCCAGAATAGATGCTGAAGCTAAATTAGAAGAAATTCAACAGTATTTAGCAGCTAAAGCGCCTAAGAAAATGGAATTCAAGGATGAAGTCAGCATTGATGATTTCGCCAAGCTGGATATTAGAATTGGAACAGTATTGGAATGCCAGAAACATCCTAAGGCTGACAAACTATTAGTTTTAAAAGTAAAATGTGGTAGCGATGTAAGACAGATTGTTTCAGGAATTGCGGAAAAATATAGCCCAGAACAACTGGTTGGTAAAAAGGTAACTTTCATTGCCAATTTAGCCCCGATAACATTAAGAGGCCAAGAATCAAAAGGTATGATTTTAACAGCGGAAGATGAAGATGGAACTTTGGAAACTATTACGGTTAATAAAGTAAAAGATGGAGCTGTTGTAAAATGATCAGTATTATTGCGGTAGGTAAAATTAAAGAAAAAGCTCTAACCACTTTAATTAACGAATATAAAAAGAGAATTAGTAATTATTCTAAAATTGAGATAATTGAAGTCAATGATGAACCCAACGATAAGTTAGAAGATGAGAAAGTAAAAGAGATAGAAGGACAAAGAATCTTAAGACAAATTAAAAGAGATAGCTATGTCATTTTACTAGATTTACAAGGTCAAGAATTAGCTAGTGAAGGCTTGGCTGAGATGATAGAAAAGATAAACACTTACCATAGCTCTAATATTACCTTCATTATTGGAGGTTCACTGGGAGTAAGTGAAACTGTTAGAGAAAAAGCTGATTTTAAACTTAAACTATCAGAAATGACTTTTCCACATAACTTGGCCAGACTAATTATTTTAGAGCAAATCTACCGCAGCTATAAAATTTTAAATAATGAAACTTATCATAAGTAGTGTTTTTAGCACTACTTTTTTAAAAAGATATAATTTTATTAAAAATATATCTTTTTTCTCTTTTAAAATGGATAGAAAAACCTATATAATAATTATAATAAATATTGAAAGGATAATGTTTTATGTGGGATAAATTAAAAAGAAAGGTTTTAGTCATCGTCGCTGTTTTGATGATGATATGCTCAATGCCAAAAGTTGTTAATGCTGCACCAGTGGTTATTGATGTAGAATCAGGGCTAGAATTTTTACAAGCTATTGATAACATTAATAATGGCAGTGCAACTGATTATGTTATTAATTTGACAAAAGATATTGATGTCTATACGGAGAGTGTTATTACTATTAAAAGAGGAAATGTAACAATAATAGGTAATGGACATGAAATTAATAATATCTTTGGCTTTTTAGTCAGAAGTTTTCTTCCTCCTTACCCAACTTTGACTTTGGGAAAAGAAGATGGTAGTGACATCTTAAAGATTAATGGTATTTATGAAGGAACTGAAGTTCCAACGACTCTATTTGAAGTCTGCTTAGGAAGTGTGATAAACATGTATAGTGGTGTTGATATTTATAATAGAGTCGCAAAGGATAACGAAACTGTCGGTGTAGTATTTACTGTTGATAATGCCACTTTTAATATGTATGGTGGTTCTATTAAAAATTGTTCTTATCAAAATGTTAGCACATCATCACATCCAATGATCTGTGTACATAATAAAGCAACATTTAATATGTCAGGTGGAGAAATAAGTAATAATGATATTTCAAATGATTCATTTTTTGTGTTTAAATCAGCAGCTATTCTGGTTTATGGCAAGTCTGTCGCTAATTTAACTGGTGGTGTCATTACAAAAAATAAAATCACAGTTACCGATGCTACTTCTAAGACCTATGGTGGAGCAATAAATGTTGAAAATTCAACATTAAATATTTCTAATATGCAGATTACTGAAAATGAAATTTCAGGCGGGGATATAGCTTATGGTGGAGCGATTTATGCTTTTGACTCTTTTATTGTGATTGATAATAGTGTAATTGCAAGAAATAAAGTTACATCAGCTAAAGGTAGAGGTGGTGGAATATATGCTATTAATAGCAATCTAAATATAAGCAACTCACTTGTGGCCTTTAATAGTTCAAGCTATGATGCAGCAGATATTTTCTTTGCAACTGAAGGAGCATCCTTATATTTGCCAGATGCTGAGGAAATGAATGCTAAACAAGGAACTTCTTTCACAGATGCAATAACAGGTTGGTATGTGGACGAATATAGTAATCGCTGGAGTCCAAACAATACAGAGGTTACTGAATTTACCACTTTACAAAATGACTTTATTGATGGTGAATTATTATTAGTGGCTGGTTATGCAAATGCTATACTTATGTCTTATAATCCTAATGGTGGACAGGGCGATGTTTATAATCAACACATAAATGCTTATGCCAAGGTAAAAGATATTGCTGATGTTAACTTCACTAGAAGTGGCTATGATTTTGTTGGATGGAATACTGAAGCGGATGGCAGTGGGACAGATTATGCTGTTGGAGCGAATCTATCATCTGCCGATGAAGGTGTAATTTTATATGCTCAATGGAAGATCAAGTCTGTAACTCCAGAAACAGGAGATATAATTAATCCAAGTATATTTATTTCTTTGATGTTAATGTCTGCGGCTGGATTGGTTGTGACCGCTAAAAAATATAAAAAGAAAGAAAATTAAAAAGCTTTAAAAATAAGGCTTTATATAAATAGCTGATTTACAAATTGAGGCTATTTTATATGAAGCCTCTTTTTTATTGTCAAAGTGATAATCTGATACTATAATTCAATAAAAGGAAAGAAGGTAACAAAATGGATATCATCAAACTAGCAAAAGAAAACGAGGGAAGATTGATAGAATATCGTCGTCATTTTCACAGGTACCCTGAACTTACGGGTAAAGAATATGAAACTCTGAAATTCATCAGCCAGGAATTAAAAAAATATAATATCGAACATGTAGAAATTGAAAATGGTGGGATTTTGGTTACTATTGATTCTGAAAAGCCTGGCAAAACAGTTTTACTTAGAGCGGATATTGATGCTTTACCAATCGAAGAATGTCAGTTTAATGATGGCGGTTTTAAAAAATCTTGTATTAGTTTAAATGAAGGTGTTGCCCATATGTGTGGTCATGACTGTCATACAGCTATGCTTTTAGTTGCTTTACAAATCTTAAATCAAAATAAAGATACCTTTACAGGCAAAATATATGGTTTCTTTGAAAGAGGAGAAGAGTCTGGTGATAACATATATTACTGTTTAAAATATTTCGAAGAAAACAATATCGAATATGATAATTGTTTTGGCATTCACGTTGGCTCAATTGTAGAACAAAAATTGGGGAGTGTTATTGTTCACCCAAAAGAATATTATGCTGGAATGATAGTTTTTGATATTACTATTCACGGAAAAGGAGGACATGGCTCTAGACCGGATTTATGTAATAATCCGATTGACGTTTTTTCAGATGTTGTAAAAGCTTTAAGAGAGATTGAAATAGCTGAAGAAGAACTGTTTTCCTATTCAGTATGTGTAGTGGATTGTGGAACTAAATGTAATATCATCGCTGATACATTAAGATTTGAAGGGTCAATCCGTTTTTTTAAAGAAGAACTGGCTGAATATTTTGTGTCTGAGTTTAAAAAAATCTTGCAGGAAAAAAGTGAGAAATATGGTTGTACTTTCAGTGACCATTTTAGAATTAATACTTACCCAGTTATCAATAATGAAAAATGTTGTGAAATTGGAAGAAAGGCTTTTGATAAATTAGGTTTTGATCTTGATGAAGGTAAAGCAAAAATGGGGTCTGAATCATTTGCCTATCTGCAGATGAAATCTGATGGACTCTATATCAATTTAATTACTTCAAATGTGGAAAAAGGAATAACAGCCCAGACACATAATTATAAGTTTGATGTTGATGAGGATGTTTTGTATAAAGGAGTTTGTTGTCATATTGGATATGCTCTGGAATTTTTAAATGGGAATTATATAACTAATAGAAAACAACTCAATTTAAAAGAGCTGTTTGAAAAAATAGGAATTAATATTTAAAAAATGTGATAAAAAACTCTCACAATAGATGTAATTGTGTTAGAATATAACAGAGTTTGGAGAAACAGGATGACAAAAGTAATTAAACCAAGAAGCTTTAAAAGAATAGTTAATTCCTTAAAAAGAGGTGAGGTAGTTGCTTTCGCTACTGATACTGTTTTCGGTATTGGTGTCTGTTTTGATAACTTAGCAGCTTTAAATAAAATGAAAGTCGCCAAAGGCAGAGATGAAAAAAAACCATTCCCTTTAATGGTTTGTGATATATCTCAAATGCAGATGGTGGCTTTTTTAAATGAAAGAGAAAAAAAGCTGGTGGAAAAATTTACTCCTGGAGCGCTAACGCTGGTACTAAAAAAGAAGGAAACTATAAAAGATGAATTTACCAATGGTCTTGATTCTATCGCCATCAGAATTCCTGATGATAAGTTTGTATTAAATTTATTAAAAGAAGTTGGACCAATGTTTGTGACCAGTGCCAATATTTCTGGAGAACCTACCACCAATAACCATAAGGAAGTTTTAGAACAATTAAATGGGAAGATTGATCTAGTTGTTGAAGGAAAAGCTAAATCAGGTATATCAAGTACAATTGTCGATTGTACTAAAGAAGAATTAGTCTTATTAAGGGAAGGCGATATCACTGAAGAAGATATTAATAACGCTTTAGCGTGTTAAATATAGGTATTACATTGAAGGAGGAAACAAAGATGTTGCATGTAATAGATCATCCAGTAATTAAACACAAATTAACATTAATGAGAAATGTTGAAACAGGAACAAAAGATTTCAGAGAAAATCTTGATGAAATTGGGGGCTTAATGACATATGAAATCACTAAAGACTTCCCTTTAAGAGATATTGAAATTGATACACCTATGGGAAAAACTATGGGTCATAAGTTGGATAAAGATATTGTATTAGTTCCGATTTTAAGAGCAGGATTAGGAATGGTTCATGGAATTCAACAACTAGTTCCAACAGCTAAGGTAGGACATGTTGGCTTATATAGAGATGAAGAAACATTGGAGCCTCATTTCTACTATGCCAAGTTTCCATCTAATATTGCTGAAAGCATGGTTATGATTGTTGATCCAATGCTGGCAACAGGAGGAAGCGCAGTAGCAGCAATTGATCGTGTCAAACAGGCAGGAGCAAAAGATATCAGACTTGTTTGTCTGGTGGGCGTACAGGAAGGAATTGATGCTGTAGAAAAAGCTCATCCAGATGTAGAGATTTATTTAGCATCTAAAGATGAAAAGTTAAATGAAATAGGATATATCGTTCCAGGTTTAGGAGATGCTGGAGATAGAATCTTCGGTACTAAATAGTAACTAAAGGTGGCAAAAGCCACCTTTTGTGTCATTTGTTGAAATGGAATCAAAATAAAGTTAAAATATTACTAAGGAGACCAGCTATGAAAAGTCAAGCGAGTTTTGACCCATGGGTCAAAATGAA
>CAYUXW010000004.1:0-38265 GCA_964449115.1 uncultured Erysipelotrichaceae bacterium
TGACTGATGGTCTAACTTTCATAAATTGTTTCCTCCTAGACTATTTATGTCTAAACGTTATACGCCCACGTGTTAAATCATAAGGTGAAATTTCTAATGTGACACGATCACCTGGTAAAATGCGAATGTAGTTCATACGGATTTTACCAGAAACGTGGGCCAAAATAGTGTGTCCATTCGGTAACTTCACTTTAAATTGTGCATTAGGAAGGGTATCTTCCACGATGCCTTCGACTTCAATTACATCATTCTTGTCTGCCATTAATTAGTTTTCTTCCTCCATAATTTTTGTCAAGATTTCGTCAATTTGTTTGTAAACATCTTCTACAGATTGCCCTGCATCAATATCGTAAACAATGCCTTTTTGACGGTAATAATCAACTACTGGTTTAGTTTCTTCTTCATAAGAATGTAGTCTGACCATTAATTTGTCATAAGTATCATCACTTCTCTGATACAGTTTTCCACCACATTTTTCACAATGTTCTTCATCCTTCAATGGATTGAGTTTGACGTTGTAGATAGCCTTACAATCTTCACATATTCTGCGATAGACTATCCTATCAACTAATAAATGTTCTTCAATTGTTAAATTGAGCACCACATTAATTCCCAAGTCATCAATTGCTTCAGCTTGAACCAGCGATCTTGGAAATCCGTCAAGAAGATAACCATCTTTACAGTCATCTTTGGTTATGCGGTTTCTAACCAATTCAACAGTAACATCATCTGGGACAAGCAAACCTTGTGTAATGTAACTGTTTGCTTTCTGTCCCAGTGGTGTATTATTCCTGATCTCATCTCTAAACATACTTCCGCTTGAAATATGCTTCACAGGATAATTGTCTTCAATTACATCAGACATTGTCCCCTTACCTGACCCAGCAGGTCCCATAATAACAATTTTTAACATCATATTACTTACCTCTTCATAAAGCCCTTATACTCTTTTTGTGTTAATTGGTTCTTTAAGTCCTTTACGGTCTCAAGAGCTACCCCTACAACGATGATAATTGATGTACCACCCATTGTGATCGTACTTGGAATATCTGTAAACATACTTAACAGATAAGGTAATGAAGCAATGAAACATAAGAATAATGCGCCAAGAACAGTGATTCTATTTAATACTTTAGTAATATAGTTTTTAGTTTCTGTTCCAGGTCTTACTCCAGGAATATATGTTCCTGATTTATTCAAATTTTCACTGATTTTTTCAGGATCAACCTGAATATGAGTGTAGAAGAAAGTGAATGCATAAATCATGACAACATAAAAGATTAATCCACCAGGCTTAGTAAAGTCTGAGATATAATCAAATACGTTAATTAATGTTTTTGTAAAATCTGTCGATTTGAACCATTTTGCTCCACTTATTAAGTTCATGATAGTTTTTGGAGCTACCATAATAGTAGAGGCAAAGATTACTGGCATAACTGAAGCACTGTTAATCTTTAATGGTAAGTAGTTAATATCCCTAGCTCCTCTTCTGCTTGAACTTGAAGTGTATTGAACTGGGATTTTTCTTTGCGCTGTATCAGTAAAGATTACCAGCACAATGATAGCTACATACATGATAACTATAAGTGCAAATTTCAATAATCCAGTGAATATTGCGGCTGAATCAGCACTGAAATCTACTAAGGTCATAAATGATGCATAGAACTGATAAGGCATTGAACTTACGATACCAGCAAAGATAATCATTGAAATACCATTACCGATACCAAATGCCGCAATTCTATCACCAATCCAGACCAGTAAAAATGTACCTGCTGTCAGAATTGTCGCAATATATGAATATGTTGTTGGACTTCCATCAACCAGGATGCCATATGATACATCAAATGTCATCGTCAATGTATAGGCCTGTAAAAAGCCCAGTGCCACAGCAACATAACGCGTAATTTTGTCAAGTTGTTGACGTCCTTTTTGACCGTCTTTTTTCAGATCAGCTAATGGAGGAATAATATCCATTGCTAACAATTCAACGACGATACTGGAAGTGATATATGGCCCAACACCCATCGAAAAGATTGAAAATGTCTGCCAACTTCCTGCTCCTATAATATTCATCATAGCAACTAAAGAGTTGCCTGATAATCCAGAGATTAATTTTGAAGTGTCAATTCCCGGAACGGTAATTGCTGCTCCAACTCTGAAGACAAAGAGCATTGCTAGTGTGAACAAAATTTTTGCTCTGGTATCCTTATTTTTAAATAAGTCTATTAGAGTTTTGATCATCCTAGACCACCTCTGCTTTTCCACCTGCTTTTTCAATCATTGCTACAGCAGATTTAGAGAACTTATTCGCTTTAACAACTAACTTCTTTTCAAGTTCGCCATCGCCTAGAACTTTAACACCGTTTTTTAGATCTTTGACCAGTCCACAGTTTTGTAATAGTTCTATAGTAACTTCTGTACCATTTTCGAATCTATTTAATTGTTCCAGGTTAACTACAGCATATTCTTTACGAGTATAATTAGTGAACCCGCGTTTAGGTAAACGTCTTGCCAGAGGAGTTTGTCCACCCTCAAAACCTAATTTACCCTGTCCACCACTTCTTGCCAATTGGCCTTTATGACCTTTACCAGCAGTTTTGCCTTTTCCACTACCGTGACCTCTACCTAATCTGAAGCCATTCTTACGAGCACCTTCAGTATATTGTAATTCATGTAATTTCATTAAGCGCACCTCCTAGTAACGAATTTCGTTAGGCTTTCTGCCTCTTGCTTTTGCAACTTGTTCAATTGTTCTCATTGATTTTAATCCTTCAACTGTAGCTCTCACCAAGTTGACAGGAGTTCTAGAACCAATACATTTTGATAAAACGTTATTAACACCTGCCAGTTCCAATACTGCACGTACTGGACCACCAGCGATAACACCTGTACCATCGGCAGCTGGTCTTAACACCACTTCAGCAGCGCCATATCTACCAACTGTACCATGAGGTAAAGTTGTATCAACAAGTGAAACTCTAATAACATTTTTAGTTGCTTTTTCAGTAGCTTTCTTAATAGCATCAGGTACTTCTTTTGCCTTACCGGTTCCAAAACCGATTCGACCTTTTTTGTCACCTACTACTACTAAAGCTGTGAATTTCATTCTTCTGCCACCTTTAACTACTTTGGTTACACGATTGATTTTAACAACTCTTTCTTCAAATTCTTTTTCTGGGCGTTCAGTTCTTACTCTTCTAGTTCTTTCGCCACTTTTGCGACTTCTTCTGTCGACTCTTTCTTTTGTTGGTTGAGAAGCTACTTCAGCAACTTCTTCAACTATGTTTTCTTTTTCTGTCACTGTTTTTCCTCCTATTAGAATTTTAATCCAGCTTCTCTTGCGCCTTCTGCTAAAGCTTTTACTCTACCATGGTATACATAACCACCACGGTCGAATACAACTTTATCAATACCCTTTTCTAAAGCACGTTTAGCAACTTCTGCGCCAACCTGCCTAGCAGCTTCGATGTTTCCACCATGAGCTAATTTCATCTCAACTGAACTTGCTGAAACTAATGTAGTTCCCTTTGTGTCATCAATAATCTGTGTATGGATATGAGCGTTTGAACGGAATACGTTTAAACGTGGAGTATCTGCTGTACCACTAACTTTGGTACGAACACGAATATGACGACGAATTCTTTGTTTGTTTCTAGGTGTTTTTTTAATCATATCTTAAACTCCCTCCCTACTTGCCTGAAGCTGCAGTCTTACCTTCCTTACGACGGATCTTTTCACCCTTGTAAGCAATACCTTTACCTTTATAAGGTTCTGGTTTTCTGACGGCTCTAATATTTGCAGCTAATTCACCGACTCTTTGTTTATCGATGCCTTTTACGATAATCTGTGTTTGTTTAGGGCATTCTATTGTTAAGCCTTCTTCAGCAGTAATAATTACTGGATGAGAAAAGCCCATATTCAATCTTAAGGTTTGACCTTCAACAGCAGCTCTATAACCAACACCTTCAATAACTAATTCTTTAACGAATCCTTCTGATACACCTGTAACCATATTATTCAATAATGATCTGGTTGTACCATGTAATTGTTTGATAAATTTTTCATCACTTGGACGTTTTACTGTAATAGTTCCTTCGTCAACAACGATTTCTAATCTACTATCAAACTGACGAGTTAAAGTTCCTTTAGGTCCTTTAACAGTCACCTCATTCCCATCAGCAACATTAATTTCTACACCTGCAGGAATGGTAATCGTTTTATTTCCGATACGTGACATTTTGTGTCTTCCTTTCTTTAATTTAATTCTACCAAACGTAGGCGAGAACTTCGCCACCAACGTGTTTAACTTTTGCATCTTTATCAGTCATAACACCACTAGATGTTGAGATGATAGCGATACCTAAACCGTTTAGAACTCTTGGCAATTTGTCAGCTTCAACGTAAACTCTTAAGCCAGGTTTTGAAATACGTTTGATTCCATGAATAATCTTCTGGCCATGTTTCCCGTATTTTAATGAAATAACAATATTCTTTTTAACACTATCACTAGCATCAACTGAATAATCATTAATGAAGCCTTCTTCTTTTAAAATTCTAGCGATTTCTAATTTCTGCTTGCTGCAAGGAATTAAAACACTGTCGTGTTTAGCCTGTACAGCATTTCTAATGCGTGTAAGCATATCAGCAATTGGATCTGTAATTGACATAGTGTTTTCCTCCTTTTACCAACTAGCCTTTCTGACTCCTGGAATTTCGCCTTTATAAGCTAATTCTCTGAAGCAGATACGACATAATTTATATTTTCTTAAGACTGAATGAGGTCTTCCGCAACGCTCGCATCTAGTATATGCTCTGGTTGAAAATTTTGCGCGTTTATTAGCCTTGTTTATCATTGCTTTTCTTGCCATTTTTCCTCATCCTCCTATCTAGCAAAAGGCATTCCCAATGCTTGTAATAAAGCATGTGCCTCTTGGTTTGTTTTTGCTGTTGTTACAATAACAATGTCCATTCCTCTAGTAATATTTACTTTATCATAACTGATTTCTGGGAAAATTAATTGTTCTTTAACACCTAAAGTATAGTTACCTCTACCATCAAATGCTGTTTTTGAAACTCCTCTGAAGTCACGTACACGTGGTAAAGCGATAGAAATTAACTTATCAAAGAAGTCATACATTCTTTCACCTCTTAGAGTAACTTTACAACCAATTGACATACCATCTCTTAATTTGAAGTTAGCAATTGATTTTTTAGCTTTAGTGATAACTGGTTTTTGTCCAGAGATAAGTGTTAAGTGTTCAACGGCTTCTTCTAAAGCTTTAGGGTTACCAATAGCATCACCAACACCCATATTGATAACAATCTTATCAAGTCTTGGACATTCCATAACAGAAGAGTAGTTAAAACGTTCCATCAATTTGTTAACAACTTCATCATTGAATTTTTGAGTTAAACGATTCATCTTTCTCCTCCTTATCTCTTAGCGGTCTTGATTTCGTTACCGCTCTTTTTATTAATTCTAATCTTTTTGCCACCTTCAAAACGATAGCCAACTCTTCCAGCAACTTTCTTCTTTGTGTCATAAACCATAACGTTAGAAGCATCAATTGGAGCTTCCTGACTTAGAATTCCGCCTTCTGGATTTAACTGTGAAGGTCTAACATGTTTCTTTAAAATATTAACGCCTTCAACAACAACTTTATTCTTATCAGGATAAACAGCTAATACATCACCTGTAACGCCTTTATCCTTTCCAGCAATTACCTGTACTTTATCACCTTTTTTGATTTTCATACTTTTTGCCTCCTATAATACTTCAGCAGCAAGGGAAGCAATCTTGGTATATTCAGCTTCTCTGACTTCTCTAGCTACAGGGCCGAATATACGAGTCCCTACTGGTGACTTGTCTTCTTTAATGATAACTGCAGCGTTATCATCAAACTTGATATATGTACCGTTATCTCTTCTTACTGGGTAAGTAGTTCTAACGATAACCGCTTTAACAATTTGACCCTTCTTAACAGCTCCATGAGGAGTAGCACTTTTTACTGTGCACACTACAACATCACCGATAGAAGAAAATTTTCTAGCAGATCCACCTAAACAGCGGATAACCAATAATTCCTTTGCTCCTGTATTGTCGGCAACTTTTAAACGGCTTTCATTACGAATCATTTATCATTACCTCCTATAACTCTTGAGCCTTTTCCACTACTTCAATTAAACGGAAATGTTTAGTAGCAGATAAAGGTCTTGTTTCCATAATTACAACTTTATCACCAATATTGGCAACATTGTTTTCATCATGAGCAGCAAATCTCTTTGAATATTTTACGCGTTTACCATATTTTGCATAGTCTTTTGATGTAGTAACTTCAACAACAATTGTCTTATTGCTTTTATTGCTGACGACAACACCACGGTAAACTTTACGAGCTGATCTTTCTTTCATCTTTCAGATCCTCCTTAAGCATTGTTTTGACGTTCTGTCAAAACTGTTTTGATACGAGCAATTGTTTTACGAATTTCTCTGATGCGTGCAGGGTTTTCCAAGAAGCCTGTAGCCTGTTTGAAACGTAAGTCAAATAGTTCTTCTTTTAATGTATCAATTTGTCTTAGTAAATCTTCATCAGATAATTGACGAATTTCTTTCATTTTTTGCATAAACTATTTTTCCTCCTGTCCTTTTACTACAAAGCGAGTCTTGATAGGTAACTTATGAGCAGCCAGGCGTAATGCTTCTCTAGCTACTTCTTCAGATACACCAGCTACTTCAAATAGAACGCGTCCAGCCTGTACAACTGCTACCCATCCATCTGGAGCACCTTTACCAGAACCCATACGAACTTCCAACGGTTTAGCTGTTTTAGCTAAATGTGGGAATATTTTGATCCAAACTTTACCACCACGTCTCATATAACGAGTCATTGCGATACGTGCTGCTTCAATTTGGTTATTGGTAATATATGCACCTTGTTCTGCAACCAGGCCATATTCACCGAAATGTACTTTTCTACCAGCTTTGCTACGTCCTTCGTAGCTAACTCTATGAGGTCTTCTGTACTTTGTTCTTTTTGGCATTAACATTATTCAGCAACCTCCTTATTTTCAACTGATGCATTTCTAGATCTTGTGTCTCTTCTTGAGCTATCTCTTCTAGGGTTTCTTCTACGAGTATTTCTAGGAACATTATATTTAGGAGCTTCTGGTTCCTTAACCATTTCGCCTCTTAATACTTCGCCTCTACAAATCCATACTTTAACGCCCAGAATACCATAAGTTGTCATAGCGCCTTCATGTGCAAAGTCAATGTCCGCTCTGATTGTGTGTAATGGTACAACACCCTCAGAATAACCTTCACTTCTAGCAATGTCAGTTCCGCCAAGTCTTCCTGAAACTAAAGTTCTAATTCCCTTTGCTCCAGCTCTCATAGTTTTTTGGATTGCTCTTTTCTGAACAGTTCTGAATGAAGCTCTTCCTTCTAACTGATCAGCAACAGATCTAGCTACTAAACGAGCATCTAAATCAGGATTAGCAATTTCGACTACTTTAATATTTAATCTTTTGCCATCAATGATTTTTTCTAATTTTTTCTTTAAGGCTTCAACTCTTTCACCATCTTGACCGATGATAGCACCAGGTCTTGCAGTTTTGATGAATAGTTGAACACTATTTTTACTTCTTTCAATTTCAACTCTGCTTACTTCAGCATCTTTTAATTCTTTGAACAGGCATTCACGGATCTTAATGTCTTCTTGTAGTAAAGTGCCATATTCTTTCTCAGCGAACCATCTTGATTCCCAATCACGAATAACGCCTACGCGCATTCCAATAGGTGATACTTTCTGACCCATAAATCTTCCTCCTATTCTCTTTCTGCAACCACTACTGTAATGTGGCTGCTTCTTTTTAAGATTTGAGATGCAGAGCCTCTAGCTCTTGCTCTCCAACGTTTTAATGTTCTTGCTTCATCAGCATAACAAGCTTTGACATATAACTTATCTTCAATTAAGTTGTGATTGTTTGTAGCGTTTGCTACAGCTGATTTAACTAATTTAGCTACAACTGGTGATGCAGCTCTTGGAGTGAACTTTAAGATAGCTAATGCTTCTTCAATGTTCTTTCCTCTTACTAAATCTAAGACCAGTCTGACTTTTCTAGGAGTCAAACGGACGTTTTTTGCTATTGCTTTTACTTCCATATTAATTTTGCCTCCTATTTCTTAGTCTTTCTATCGTCACCGTGTCCACCAAATTTTCTCGTTGGAACGAATTCACCTAATTTATGACCAACCATATCTTCTGTGATATAGACAGGAACATGTTCTTTACCGTTATGTACAGCAAAGGTGTGTTCTAAGAATGATGGATAGATCGTTGAACGACGAGACCATGTCTTAATAACTTCTTTTCTTCCACTAGCGTTCATTGCCTCAACTTTTTTCAATAGATGTTTATCGGCGAATGGGCCCTTTTTTAAACTACGACTCATTTAAATCTATCTCCTTTCATTACTTCTTGCCACGACGGCGAACAATTAGTTGACTGCTCTTCTTTTTGCTTTTACGAGTTCTTACACCCATAGCTTTCTTACCCCATGGAGTCATTGGTGATTTACGTCCGATTGGAGTTCTTCCTTCACCACCACCATGTGGATGGTCAACTGGGTTCATTGCTGAACCTCTGACTGTAGGTCTTTTACCCTGCCAGCGCGATCTGCCAGCCTTACCAATATTTACCAGGCTATGATCAGAGTTACCTACTGAACCGATAGTTGCACGGCAGACACCTAAGATTTTTCTAACTTCACCTGAAGATAATCTAACTAAAACATATTTACCTTCAGAACCTAATATTTGAGCACTGCAACCAGCACTTCTTGCCAGCTGTCCACCCTTACCAGGTTTTAATTCAACGTTATGAATGAATGTACCATCTGGCATGTTGTTCATCTGACAGCAGTTACCTGTTAAAATGTCAGCTGTTTCGCCTGAGATAACTGTTTGTCCAACTGTTAATCCTTCTGGTGCGATGATGTAACGTTTTTCACCATCTACATAATTTAATAATGCAATAAAAGCGCTTCTGTTTGGATCATATTCGATTGTTGCAACTTTTGCAGGAATATTATCCTTGTTGCGTTTAAAATCGATGATACGATACGACCTTTTATGTCCTCCACCCTGATGTCTGGTAGTGATACGTCCTGTATTGTTACGACCACCTTGAGATTTCTTAGGAGCTAATAATGAACGTTCTGGCTTTTTTGCAGTTAATACTTTGTTATAGTCAATTGTAGTCATTCCTCTACGACCAGGAGTCGTAGGTTTGTACTTTTTAATTGCCACTTTGTTTTCCTCCTATACGCAATTGTCCGGAAATAGCGTTGTCTTCCGATAATTTTTCAAGAACTATTTTCTAGTCCTTATCGTACAGATCGATTGAGTAACCTTCAGCTAATTTAACGACAGCTTTGCGATAACCACCGACTGTACCAACATAACGTCCCACTCTTCTTTTCTTAGAAGCTGTGTTAGAAATGTTTACTTTTTCAACTTTTACATTGAAGATTTCTTCTACTGCCTGTTTTACTGCAGTTTTGTTAACTCCCTTAGCAACTTCAAATGTTACTTTGTTGTCTTGCTCTTGAAGCAACATTGTTTTTTCAGTCACGATTGGACGAATGATAATATCTCTAGCTGCCATATTACTTTAATGCCTCCTCAATCTTATTGATTGCTGATTCAGTAGCAACAATTGTATATGAATTAGCTAATTCTAAACAGTTGATGCCTTCTGCAAATGTGAATGTAGCATTTTGAATATTTCTCATACTTAATTCAGCATTTTCCCAATCTTCTTCTATATCGAAAACGAATAGTACTTTTCTATCTACACCTAAGTCTTTCATTACTTGAACGAAATCTTTAGTCTTTGGTGCATCGAATACCATCTTATCAACAACTTTAATGTTGCCTTCAGCAGCAAATGTTGATAAATATGATTTTAAAGCTAACCTCGCAACCTTGCGGTTAATTCTGTATCTATAGCTTCTTGGAGTTGGTCCAAATACTACTCCACCACCAACGAATTGTGGTGTTTTTCTTGAACCATGTCTAGCTCTGCCAGTGCCTTTTTGGCGCCATGGTTTTTTGTTAGCTCCTCTAACTTCACTTCTACCTTTAGTGTCGTGAGTTCCTTGTCTTAATGATGCCTGCTGCATAACTACAGCATCAAACATCGCCTGTTGGTTTGGCTCAATACCGAAGACATTTTCATTCAATTCGATATCATGTAATTGAGCACCTTTTTGGTCAGTTACTTTTACAATCAATGACATATGTGAGCCTCCTTCTAAATTTCATAGTTGACCAATTCAACTGGGTCAACGTGTTTAACAGGTTTAACTGTTGTTTTTACAATTACCACACCTCTTCTTGGTCCTGGAACATTACCTTTAATTAATAGGCATTCATTTTCCATATCAACTTTGATAATTTCTAGGTTTTGATTTGTAGTAGTGTAATTACCTTCCTGACCAGCCATAATTCTACCCTTATTAATACGAGCGTTAGTACGTCCGTTGGTAGCTAATGAACCAATTGTTCTATGTGCTGGTCCTGCACCATGGGTTGCAAATAATAATTTCTGGTTATTGCGGTAAACGCCTCCCATGTAACCTTTACCACGAGATGTTCCCTGAACATCAACCTTGTCGCCTGCTTCAAATAAATCTGCAGTTACGACTGCGCCAAGTTCTAAATCAGCCATTTCATCAGTTCTGATTTCTCTATAGAATCTCTTTGGTGCTGTGTTAGCCTTAGCAGCATGCCCTTTGTTTGCCTTTGTAGCTTTGTGTTCTTTTAGGTCTTCCATTCCAAGTTGTAGTGCTACATAACCGTCGTTTTCCATTGTTTTCTTCTGGGTAACCACATTAGGGAATACCTTAACGACTGTAACTGGAATGAGTGTCCCATCACTGGCGAATACTTGAGTCATGCCAAGTTTTCTACCGATTAGTCCTTTCATGATGTCTCCTCCTAATTCCTAAAGTTTGATTTCAATATCGACACCGCTTGGCAACTCTAAACCGCTTAACGCATTAATCGTTTCAGCAGTTGGGCCGACGATTTCAACCAATCTTTTATGTGTTCTCATTTCGAACTGTTCTCTTGAATCTTTGTACTTGTGAGTAGCTCTGATTACTGTTACTACCTGTTTTTCAGTTGGTAGTGGTACTGGTCCTACAACCTTTTTCGCACCATGCTTTAATGCTGCCTCAACAATTTTTTGCGTTGCTGAGTCTAAAGAACGATGTTCATAAGCTTTCAGACGAATTCTTACAATGTTTCTTGCCATGGATTTTCCTCCTTTTTTGCTTGTCTATTTCCATGATAGACCCGTTCCATGCGAATTCCCCGACTGCACTCCATGACAACGGATACCAGTGCGCCGGCAACCTCGCATATCTATACGGTCGCAACATTCATAATACTACAAAAAAAGCAGTAATGCAACTGCTTTTTAATATTTTTTGTTTAGAATATTATCCTTCAAATTCTTTAGTTATTATAACACTTTCCTTATTTAATTCAACTTTTATTTCAATTTAATATTTTCTTTTCTTATTTCTGCCATTTTGATAGCATAATCAATAGCGCAAACTAAACTCTGTTCATTACCGGTTCCTTTTCCAGCATTGGCAAAATCGGTGCCATGGTCAACCGAAGTTCTTATAATCGGCAGACCAAGAGTTACATTAATTCCTTCTATAGCTTTCCATTTCATTTTTTCTTTGTCATACACAAACCCTATAGTCTTTATAGGAATGTGTCCCTGATCATGATACATGCAAACAACAATATCATACCAACCTCCAAGCATTTGAGAAAATGCACTGTCTGCTGCTAATGGACCAAAAATATTTAAACCTTTCGCTTTAGCCTCTTTAATCGCTGGAATTATTTCTTTTATTTCTTCATAACCAAATAAGCCGTTCTCTCCAGCATGCGGATTAAGTCCACAAACACCAATTTTAGGCTTTTGAATACCTATATTTCTACAAGCCTCATAAGCCAGCTGGATTACTTCAAGTACCCTATCTTTCTTTACCAGATCACAAGCTTCTCTTAAAGATACGTGAGTTGAAACATGGACCACCCTGAAATCACGATGAGCAAGCATCATGGCATATCTTTTTGTATTAGTATATTTTGCGTATATTTCTGTATGACCATCAAAATAAAGTCCTTCTTTACTTAAAGCCAGATTCATTGCTTCCTTATTTAAGGCATTGGTAACAGTAGCATCTATCTCATTATTTAAAGCTAATTCAATAACTTTTTTAACCGACTCAAAAGCCGCCTTACCAGCTTCAGCACTTACTTTTCCATATTGAAACATCTCTACATTTTTAATAAGTTCCATATGAAGAACATCAATAGTACCATATGTATATTTACCTTCAGTTGGACATTTTATGCTATTTATTTTTATTTCTGGATGGCCAGTAATTACAGCAACCTTTTGAATCATGCGTCCATCCCCTATAACTAGAGGCTTGCATCTTTGATATATTGTTGGATTCGCCAAGGCTTTTATCGTAATTTCCGGTCCACTGCCAGCCGGATCGCCCATAGTAATTCCAATTATTGGAAGTTTATTCATACTATCACCACTCTCCCTGATATTCTAATTATCCTTATATTTATTTTTAACTAATATCATTATAAATGATTTCACTGTCTTATATTATATTATTAATAATAGGTAGACAATTTATAGTAGATAAAAGAAAAAATAGTGCATTCAAAAATACACTATTTTTACCTTTAGTTGCTACTAAAGTATCGGGAATGATATTAGTTGCCTTCTTTTTTTGTTACTTCCAAATAATCCAGAAGTGTATAGAATAGATCTTTTCCCTTAATTCGACAGATAGCACCCGCTGCTGAAGATACTTCGTCATAATTCTCAACATTATCTTTACGGATATTTTTGCCACTGATCAAGATAGGAACAGGGTCTCCGCTATGCTCTCTTCTTTCACAAGGGGTTGAATGATCAGCTGCTAAAGCGATAATTACATTACCAACATCAGCATTTTCTATTCTCTTCATCGCATGACCAACCATCTCATCAAACTTTTCAATCGCCTTAACTTTACCCTCCGGTTTGTTGTCATGCCCCATTAAATCAGGAGCTTTAAAATGAAGAGCCACAAAATCGTTTTCCTTTAACGCCTTTACAGCAAGCTCAGCTTTTTTCTCAATGTTCGTATCGATATTGCCGGTAAAGCTTGGATCTGTCATGGTTGAAAAACCAGCCAATCTTGCTACGCCTAATACTGTTGACTCTTCTGCCACACAGCAGGCCTTAAACTTTAACTGTTGAGCAACTTTCTTAATGTCTGGCATACTGCCAGCACCACGAGTCAAAATATAGTTTGCTGGCAATAAGCCTTCTTCAACACGTTTTATATTAACTGGATGATTAGACAGTATTTCATAAGAGCGTCTTTGGAACTCTAGAAGGATTCTAGCTGTTTTTTTAGCTGCTTCGCTATCATCTTTTTCTTTAGGTTTTTTTACAGCAACTTTTTCAACCTTAGGATCAGTATCAGTAATGGCATCAGAAAGTCCTGGACCTCTTAACACCAAAACAGCACGATGTTCAGTCGCTTCTTTAAATAAAACTGTAACATCTTCAATCTGCATACCGCTTAAAGCAGCAGCTAATTCTTTTGTATTTTCTCTTATTCTTCCAGCACGGCGATCAATAACATTAATTTCTTCATCGACCGTACCAAAATTACTGCGAAAAGCCACATCACCAGCCAAAAGTTCAACATTTTCACCAAAAGCTTCAATTGGGCCTCGACCAGGATAATCTTTCAAATCATATCCAAACATGCACATATGTCCAAGATCTGTTCCAACAGGCGTTCCTGCCTGATACAGGTCCATAATCCCACTTTGACCATCTTTAGCCAACTGGTCTAAATGAGGTGTGTTTGCATATTGCAATGGGGTTTTCCATCCTAACACTTCACATGGACGATCACCTATGCCATCGGCAATACAAAGTAATATTTTATTTTTCACACAATCCTCCTTTTCTAATTTGAATCTTTTAAATTATGTTATTGCTATAATTTTACAATATTATACTAAGCCAAGCAAAATATACCAGACTTATAGCTACAGCTCCAAAGAAACAAGTGATTAGACCATAGACTAATTCATCTTTTACATCAAAGTATCCAGTACCAAAGTAAAGTGTATTAACTTTAGAATGTGGTGGCAATGTAATCGTATAAGAAATACCATAAGCACAAGCCAATGCCAGTGGAACTGGATCAATTCCCAATTGTTTTGCTAAAACGATAATTGATGGAATCAGGATAGTTGTACGAACAGTCTTGCTTGTAAAGATCAGATGACTGAAGATCGTAATAAAGATCAGGGCTACCGCCACAACACTCGGTGGTAACAAGTCCAATCCGGTAGCGTTAATCATTTTATCGATAACCCAGAGCCGGCACCGCCTGTATCATTAACAGCATTACCGACTGCATAGGCGCCAGCAGAGAAAATCATTAGATCCCATTTAATGTCTGCCTGTTTCCAAGTAATAACTCCAATGCCTGGAAGCAAACATAATAACATACTTAACACCGCTGTCTGCTCTGTTGATAGTTCAAATCCAAACCAATCTTTCTGGTAATCTCCAGTTGCCCAAGAAAGAAGTGTGAATAAAAAGATAACAGCAGCTTTCTTTTCAGCTTTAGTCATTGGACCCAATTCTTCTAACTGACCTTTTAATGCTGCACCGACATCACCGATTTTCTCACCAAATTCATCTTTATATTTAAATAAGAATAAACCAGCAAAGAACATCAAAACTACAGTTATTAATGCCTGTGGGATTGAACCTAAAATCCATTGTAGATATCCAAGATCTCCACCTGCCTGCTCATTGATGAAACCAATAGCTAATACCTGAGCAGAAGTTGCAGTCATAACTACTGAAGTCGCAATAGCATTTGATTGAACTCCCTGTAACATCATAACTTTACCGAAGTTGCTTTTTCCAGGAACAGCTTTAAAGATTTCCAGAATTACCAGGGTGATTGGAACAAGTAATGAAGCTCTTGCAGTTGTAGATGGAACAAAGAAAGCAAGAATAAAGTTAACAATAATAAATACAACAAGTGTCTGGGTTGGTGTTTTCGCAAATTTTGTTACCAGAGTAAGGGCAATACGTTTACCCAGATTGGTAGAACTCATTGCTGAAGTTAAAACGAAAGCAGCAACCATTAACCAGATAATGTCAAACCCCAAACAGCCAAAAGCATCTTTTTGTTTAGCTACAGCCCCTAATAATGGCAATAATAAAACAACAATTATAGAAGTTTGATAAATAGGGATCGGGCGAGCAATCCACATGACTAGCGCAAAGACAAAGAGCGCCAAACTCTTTTGACCTTCTGGAGTCATGCCTTCAGGAAGAGGCATAAAATAGATCAAAAGGAATGCCAGAATCGCTAGAACTGTACCAATAATGGCTCCGCGATTTTCTTTGAATTTTTTAGAACTCATAAATTCCTCCTTATTATGATTTTATAGAATTCACACTTAATAACATCACCAATTATTAAATAGTAAACTATCTATTAATAGTATTATAAGGTAGAAAAAGCAATAACTTAATTTGATTATTTTATCATTTTAATCACTTTTTGTTATAATAGTTTTATAAAGAAATAAGGAGCTTTTAAACAATGGATTTTAACAAATTACAATCATTTTTGGTCTTGGCGGAAGTTAAAAATTTTACCAAAGCCGCTGATCAGCTTTATCTATCTCAACCTGCTTTAACCAAGCAGATTCAAACTTTAGAAAATGAGCTTGGAGTAACTCTGTTCAACAGAGTAGGAAAGTCAACCTTTCTTACTGTTGAAGGAGAAATGCTGGTCAACTATGCCAAACAGACCATCGCAGCCTATAACAATGCCCTGGAACATATTCGTCAAATCCAAAATCTGGAGGAAGGAACCTTAAACTTTGGTGCCACAAACTTTATCGGCGTTTATCTGATGCCCGAAATCATTTCTAGATTCAAAAAGAAATATCCAAAGATAACCATTAATATGACCATCAATTCATCAACAAATATTTTAAAAAAGCTACATTTAAACCAGCTTGAATTTGCTTTTATTTCTGACTATATCACTCAAGATACTGATAGATATGAAATCAACAAATATAAACATGATGAGCTTCAACTGATTGTTGGCAAAACCCATCGCCTTTTCGGTAAAACCAGTTGCAGCATTAAAGATTTGAAAGATGAGATTTATATTACAAAAGCTCCTGATTCATCACAATATAAATTCATTGATTCCCTGTTAAAAAGTGAAAATTTTGTTTTTGAAAATAAATTATTTATCGGACAGCAGGAAGCCATTAAAGAATCTGTTATTCATAACTTGGGAATTTCTTTTATCTCCACAAAGGCTATTCAAAGAGAAGTGCTGCACGGTGATCTTTGGCCCCTTAGGATTGATGAAATCAATTTAGAAAGAGAAATTCAATGTGTTAAGCTTAAAGATATTTCCCTTTCTCCAGCTGCAAAAGAATTTATGAAAATGGTAAAAGAACAGCAATAGCATAGTAAAAAACCCTTTGTAAACTGTCGCATAGTTTATAAAGGGTTTCTTTTTTATGATGTGTAGTTATCTACATTTTTTCTAAGATTGAATTATGAAATTCTCTTCTGATAGTAATCATCTTTTCATCTCTAGTTGGATAGGCAGCATTAGTTAAAAAGACAATCGCTATTTCTCTAACATAGTCAATATACACTGAAGTGCCAGTAAAACCGGTATGATATAAACAGCAATCACTATAATGCAAGCCCATTGATTCATCTTCTTGGGCGAAAATCCAGCCAATAGTTCTAGAAAGATTTAAATCTTGAGTATATGGTCTTTTTAAAAGCTCTATCGTTTCTTCTTTTAGAATTTGTTTATCTTTATATTTTCCATTATTTAAAAACATCTGTGCTACTTTACTGACCGATTTCAAATTACCAAATAGACCAGCATTACCAGCTTTGCCACCGATAATATTAGCCTTACCATCATGGACAATTCCTCTTATTTCCCCTCTTTCTTCAGTAATTTCTGATGGAACACAATCTTTTTGTTTGCCTTTTTCCTTAGCGTTGTACATTAAGCCATCTAATTCTAAAGGTTTAAAAATTACTTCTTGAGCATACTGCTCAACATCAACTTTAAAATGGTCTATTATTTTCCCTAAAGTAATATAGCCAAAACAAGAATACTCAACAAAGCTGCCAGTTGGATTATTCTGTTTTAAAGAAATCATAAATTGCCACAACTCATCTTTGTTTTTACATTTACGATAATCCTTGTTATCAGCTGTGATTCCTGAAGTATGAGTTAATAAGTGCATTATTGTAACATCTTTAAAAGGAAATTCTTCAAAGATATCGCTAACTTTAGCTTCAAAAGTTATTACACCTTCCTCAATCAGCTTTAAAATTAAAACTGTTGTCGCAATCGGCTTGGTTACTGAAGCTAAATCATAAAGCGAGTTTTCATCAATTGAATCTTTTTCAAAAGTTTTATTTCCTAGGTAATATTCATCAATAGAATCCTTGGTAACAAAACTGATAGCTGCTCCAGCTAATACCTTTTTATCAACATATTTTTTTACAACTTCAACACCATATTCAATATATTTCATGCTTTAAGCCTTTCTATTTCTATCATATTTTTCATCTCTTCCAACTGTTTAAGGAAATTATCTTTATCATAATCGGTAATCATCAATGACGAAAGGGCACTGGAATACCTAACAATCTCCTCAACTTCTTTTCTGTTATTTAAACAATAGCTTATTGCCCCAACCATCGCATCCCCAGCACCAACAGTTGATCTGATTTCTAATTCTAAAGGTTTAACCTGGTAGATTTCATCCTTATATTTATATAGCGCTCCATCTTTACCTAAAGATAGAGCCACCAGTTCATTGCCTAATTTTTTAAGTTCAGTAACTACAGACTGCAAAGAGCAATCAAAATCTAAACCGGTTAAGTAAATAAATTCTTCTATATTTGGTTTTATTACATCACAACACTTATAAGCTGACATCAAAGCTTTTTTAGAACTATCTAAAATAACCTTACAGCCATTTTCCTTCGCTTTTAAACAGAGTTTCAGATAGCTGTCCTCACTGAGCCCCTGTGGCAGAGAACCACTGATAACAATGATATTGTCCTTAAACAGATATTTGTCTATTTTACTCATCAGGTTATCAAAATCTGTTTCTTTTACCTCATTGTTATCGTTTATTTCAATTAAACTTCCATCCTGTTGGTTGATTTTGATGTTTGTTCTGGTTGAGCCTTTAACAACCACAAAATCACTGGTAATATATTTATCATTTAATTCTTTTGCAAATAAAGATACATCATTAGAAAAAAGAAAACCTGTTGCAACGGATTTCTCTTTTAAAAGCGATAATGCTTTATTAACATTTATCCCTTTTCCACCACAACAAATTTCCTTTTTAGCCATAACATTTGTCCTATCTTTTTTAAGATCAGCCACATAGATATGATAATCTATCGCTGGATTTAATGTTACGGTAACAATCATTTAATTATTGCAATTCTGCCATTAATTTATTTAGACTGACAATTCCAGTTCTGCCAACTTCCATTAATCCATCAATATCGATTTCATCAATATCTTCAGCACTTAATCTTCTTCCTAAAAGCTCCAGCAGCATAGTCAAGTTCATCCCAGTAATAACCTGCATTCTATCATTTAAAACAAACATGCTTCTATTAGAAGGAGTTCCACCTAACATATCAACCATCGCGATAACTCCACTGCCGTCATCTATTTCAGCAACCGCTTCTTTAATTCTTACATCGAATTCTTCAGGATTATCTTCTGGTTTTAAAGTTAAAGCTTTGATATTTGGAACATCGTCACCAAAAAATAATTTACTGGCATCAAGCATGCCTTCCGCCATCTTTCCATGGCTCATCAATAAAATACCAATCATTTTTATGCACCTCTTTTACTATTACTTAAATTATACCAAAGCCTGTATTATAAAGGCAAACTAAAAAAGAGCTGTCCTCAGACAACTCTTTAATTAATTATTGTACTTAAATTAAGCAATAATTTCTGTAACGTTTCCAGCACCTACTGTTCTTCCACCTTCACGGATTGAGAACTTAGTACCTTTTTCAATAGCAATTGGATAAATTAATTCAACTGTCATTTCAACGTTATCACCAGGCATACACATGTCTACGCCTTCTGGTAAATTGATAACTCCAGTTACGTCAGTAGTTCTGAAGTAGAACTGAGGACGATAGTTACTTACAAATGGAGTATGACGTCCACCTTCTTCTTTAGATAATACGTAAACTTGAGCTTTAAACTTTTTAAAAGGTTTAACTGAACCAGGTTTAGCTAAAACTTGTCCACGTTCGATGTCATCTCTTGCGATACCTCTTAATAAAGCACCGATATTGTCACCAGCTGTAGTGAAGTCCAAGATTTTTCTGAACATTTCTAATCCTGTAACAACAGTTTTTTGAGTTTCTCTGATACCAACGATTTCAACTGGGTCGTTAACTTTTAATACACCACGTTCAACACGTCCTGTAGCAACAGTACCACGACCTGTGATAGTCATTGTATCTTCAATAGCCATTAAGAATGGTTTGTCATCTTCTCTAGCTGGAGCTGGAATGTAACTGTCACATGCATCCATCAATTCCATGATTTTGCTCTTATAGTATTCGTCGCCTTCCATAGCTTTTAATGCTGAACCACGAATTACTGGAGCATTGTCGCCATCGAAACCGTATTTGTCTAATAGTTCTCTAACTGTCATTTCAGCTAAGTCAACGAATTCTTCTTCGCCTTCCATCATGTCACATTTATTTAAGAATACTACCATTGCAGGAACACCTACCTGTTTAGCTAATAAAACGTGTTCATTAGTCTGAGGCATTGGTCCATCTGTAGCAGCTACTACTAGAATTGCGCCGTCCATTTGAGCAGCACCAGTAATCATGTTCTTAATATAGTCAGCATGCCCTGGGCAGTCTACGTGTGCATAGTGACGATTAGCTGTCTGGTATTCAACGTGAGAAGTGTTGATAGTGATACCTCTAGCTTTTTCTTCTGGAGCACCGTCGATTTGGCTATAATCTTTTGCTTCAGCCAAACCTGCATCTGCTAATGTTTTAGTGATTGCAGAAGTTAAAGTAGTTTTGCCATGGTCGATATGACCAATTGTACCGATATTAACGTGTTCTTTACTTCTATCAAATTTTTGTTTTGCCATTTGTTAATTTTCCTCCTATATTTCTTGGTTTTTTTCCTTCAAAAATCATTTTAAAACAAATTACAATTTAATGCAATAATAACAACTAGTTATTACGCTTAATAATCTCTTGGGTAATTGAGAATGGAACTTCCGCATAATGATCCATCTGCATTACATAGTTTCCTCTTCCCTGAGTGAAACTTCTAAGTGTTGTTGCATAACCAAACATTTCTGATAATGGAACCATCGCTTTAATGGCAATGGCATTATTTCTTTCACTTTGATCAATAATCTGACCTCTTCTGGAAGTAATATCTCCTATTACATTTCCTAAGTATTCGCTTGGTGCAACAACTTCAACATTCATAATTGGCTCTAAGATAACTGCGCCACATTTTTTAGCTGCTTCTTTAAGCGCTAAACCAGCTGCTATCTTATAAGCATTTTCACTACTGTCTACCTCATGGTAGGAACCATCATATAGCGTAGCTTTAATATCAATTACTGGATATCCAGCCTGAAGTCCGCCGCTTAGTGCCGCTTTTAGGCCTTCTTCAGTAGGTTTGATATATTCTTTTGGTACGCTGCCACCTATAGTAGCATCAATGAATTCAAATCCTTTACCTTCATTAGGTTCAAATCTGATCCAGACATCACCATATTGACCACGACCTCCAGATTGTCTGACAAACTTACCTTGACATTCACCCATCTTGGTAATTGTTTCACGATAGGCAACTTGCGGTTTGCCAACATTGCACTGAACGTTGAATTCTTTTTTCATTCTATCAACAATGATATCCAAGTGTAATTCACCCATTCCGGCAATGATTATCTGTCCTGTTTCAGTATCGGTATAAGTTTTAAATGTTGGATCTTCCTCAGCTAACTTCGCTAAAGCAAGTCCCATCTTATCCTGATCTGCTCTTGTCTTTGGTTCGACAGACATATTTATAACTGGTTCAGGGAAATCCATTGATTCCAAAATTACATAATGTCCATCAGAACATAGTGTATCTCCAGTTGTTGTATATTTGAAGCCAATTGCGGCAGCAATATCACCCGCATAAACTTCATCTACATCCTGCCTGTGATTAGCATGCATCTGCATTATTCTTCCAAGTCTTTCCTTTTGACCTTTAGTGGCATTGTAGACATATGAGCCTTTGGTAGCTTTACCAGAATAAACTCTAAAATATGTTAACTTTCCAACAAATGGGTCAGTTGTAATTTTGAAAGCTAAGGCTGCAAATTTGCCATCATTATCAGCAGCAACTTCTATTTCATCACCATTTTTATTAATACCTTTAACCGGTTTAACATCCAGTGGTGAAGGTAAGTATTCTACTAATGCATCAAGCATTTGCACAACACCCTTGTTTTTGTAGGCAGCTCCTGACATTACTGGGAAGAATTCACCAGAGACCGTTGCTTTTCTAATCGCATTTTTTATCTCTTCAATAGTAACTTCTTCTCCTACAAGAACTTTCATCATAAATTCTTCATCGTAATCAGAAATCATTTCGATTAATCTTTGACGATGAATTTCAACATCATCAACCATATCAGCTGGAATCTCAATCTCCTCATCATGTTTTTGTAAATCTGCTGAGAATTGATAAGCTTTTCTTTCAATGATGTCAATAACTCCACTGTAATTATCTTCTACACCAATAGGCAATTGGATTGGATAAGCTTTGGCTCCTAAACGTTCTCTTATGCTGTTACATGACATATAGAAGTCCGCGCCTGTAGCATCCATCTTGTTTACAAAGACAACTCTAGGAACACCGTATGTTGTAGCCTGTCTCCAAACTGTTTCAGTTTGCGGTTCAACACCTGCTTTAGCATCCAGTACTGTAACAGCACCGTCTAAAACTCTTAGTGACCTTTCAACTTCAACTGTAAAGTCTACGTGTCCTGGAGTGTCAATAACATTAATGCGATGACCCTTCCAAGCTGCTGTAGTAGCCGCAGAAGTAATTGTAATACCTCTTTTTTGTTCCTGTTCCATCCAGTCCATGACAGCTGTGCCATCATGAGTCTCACCTAGTTTGTGAGTTTTACCGGTGTAGTACAGAATACGTTCTGTAGTTGTAGTTTTTCCAGCGTCAATGTGCGCCATAATGCCTATATTACGTGTATGTTGTAAATCATATTCACGAGGCATAATTCACCTTTAACCTTACCAGCGGAAGTGAGCGAAAGCTTTGTTCGCTTCTGCCATTCTGTGGGTGTCTTCACGTTTTTTAACAGAACCACCAAGTCCGTTTGAAGCATCGATAATCTCGTTAGCTAAACGTAACTCCATCGTTTTTTCATGACGTAGGCGTGCGTAGTTTACTAACCATCTTAGACCTAAAGTCAATCTTCTTTCTGCAGAAGGTTCAACTGGTACCTGATAGTTGGCACCACCAACTCTTCTTTGTTTTAATTCAAGAGCTGGCATAATTTTTTCTAATGCTGTTTCGAATACTTCCATTGCTGGTTTTCCTGTTTTTTCTTCAACAATTTCAAATGCTTTATATAAAATTGATTGAGCTGTTCCTCTTTTACCATCGACCATAATACGGTTGATTAAACGAGTAACTAGTTTTGAATTGTAAATTGGATCTGCTAATACATCTCTTTTAGCAACATGTCCTTTTCTAGGCATTTTCTTTCTCTCCTTTCATCAACCTATGCTTTTGGTTTTTTAGTACCGTATAATGAACGGCCTTGTTTTCTGTTAGTAACTCCTGCGCAGTCCATAGTACCGCGAACGATATGATATCTAACACCTGGCAAGTCTTTAATACGACCTCCACGGATAAGAACAATACTGTGCTCCTGTAAATTGTGTCCGATTCCTGGAATATAAGCTGTTACTTCCATTCCATTACTCAAGCGTACACGTGCATACTTTCTTAAAGCTGAGTTTGGCTTCTTTGGAGTCATTGTTCCAACACGAGTACACACTCCACGTTTATGAGGAGAGCTGATCTGTGTAGCACGACGCTTTAATGAGTTATATCCTCTATTTAAAGCTGGTGAAGCTGATTTTCCTTGCTTAGTTTGACGCCCTTTACGAACTAATTGATTAATTGTAGGCATTATTTCTACTCCTTTCCTATATTCTTTTATTGCACACATTACCGGGTGTGCCATATATCTTCGATTTAATATGGGCTCTCGCCCATTCAATCTGCTCATTAATATTACTCTAAAGGAAACCCTATGTCAACAAAAAAATCATAAAAAATTAAAGATTTTTAAACTTTTTTATTGACAAAGGTTTCATCTGAACTATTGCACACACTTCCAGTTGTGCCACTTTACTTTTCGTAGACCGTTTTACCATTAATCACGGTCATAAGAACTTCAGTATTTTTAATATCTTTTTTATTACAGGTAAAGATATCCCTGTCAATTATAACATAATCAGCTAAATATCCTTTTTGCAGCTTTCCTTTGCTGCTTTCCATAAACTGCTGATAGCTGCTGCCAATCGTATAGCCATCTATTGCTTCCTGTACAGTTAAACACTGCTCAATATAATAACCAGACTCTGGCTGATATTCAAGATCCTGTCTGTTTACAGCACAATGAATATTGTAAAAAGGGTTCAAACTTTCTACTGGACAATCCGTTCCCAAAGAACATCTGATACCATAATCCAAAGCACTCTTGAAGGCATATGAGCTTTTTAAAAGTGGCTTTTCAACTCTGTTTTTGGCCATATGCAGATCGTATTGCAAAAATATTGGCTGATAGGCAACCAGGATATTGTTTTTGGCAATTTTCTTTAAAATTTCATAACTGGTAATCTGACAGTGATTGACAACATGTCTCAGTTTATTTTTCTTGTCCATTTCAGAAATAAAGGCCTCACAGGTTTCATCAATAGCTATATCACCAATAGCATGGACAATCACCTGCAGATTATTATCCTCAGCCACTCTAATGAACTCTTTCATCTGCTGATGATTTACCACTTCAAGTCCCTTATTATTTTTATCATCAATATATCCATCATATACAAGAGCTGTTTTTGCGCCTAAGGAACCATCTTTAAACAGCTTTACTGGGCCAAAGGTTAGTCTTTCATCATCTATATTAAATTTATAAAGGTCCTTTTTTAAAGCCTTTTTTAAACTGCCCACACTGTCAAAACCTACCTGTAAATGATAGCGACATAATTTTTCATTGTTTTGATACACATCTTCTAATAGGGCAACAATATTTAATTCTTCATTTAAGTCATCAATATCCTGACTTTGAACCGAAGTAATTCCTGATGATAAGGCTATTCTACTAGCTTCAAGAAATAGTTTTTTTAATTGCTCATCATCTTCAGAAAATAAATCTTTGGTCAAATTGACATCATTTTCAGTCAGAATACCATCTTCACTTTCAAAGTTTAAAAACTCTAAAGCTTTGCTGTTGCAGCTACACATATGGCCACATACCCTGACCAGCACCACTGGAATATCTTGAGAAATTAAATCCAGGTCATCTTTAGTTAATAATTTTCCATCCTCAAAATTATCCTGATTCCATCCTCTGCCCCTTAAACCTTCTTTTGTTAATTCAGGATTTTCTTTGATATACTTCTTACAAAAATCAATAACTTCTTTTCTTGATCTACAATCCTGAAGTTGGGCTCTTATCAGTTGTCTAGCGTATTTCAAAAGATGAATATGGCTGTCATTAAAACCAGCAATAACACATTTCCCTTCTAAATTATGTTTTTCAACATGCTTATATTTTGAAGCTAGAAGTTGTATATCTTCATCACTGCCACAACCTGTTATAGTTTCATTTTCTATCAGTAAAGCCTGGCAGAAATTTCCTTCACCCTGATAGATTTTCCCATTATATAACATCTTAACTGTGTTCATAAAAAATACCTCGCTTATACATTATATAATAAATAAACAATATCGTGACCTTATAGCCACGATATTGTTTTTATTTATACCATTTCTTAAAATCTTCTTCTGTAGCCAAGACATAGTGGGTGTCAGTTATTTTATGCTCAACAGCATTGACATAATCTACACCTTCTTTTTCTTTGTCATAGCTCAAAGCAACTCTGGATTTCTCTAATATTGGATTTGGATGCGGTATTGCTGAAAGCAGCGCCTTAGTATATGGGTGAACAGGATTTTGAAATATTTCATCCGTTGTTCCCGTTTCTACAATATGCCCCAAATGCATAACCCCGATTCGATCTGAAATATACTTTACCATTGATAAATCATGAGCAATAAATAGATATGTTGTCCCAAGCTCTTCCTGAATATCTTTCATCAGATTAACTACCTGAGCTTGAATCGAAACATCCAGAGCTGAAATACATTCATCAGCAATAACAAGTTTGGGATTCATAACCAAAGCTCTGGCAATACCTATTCTCTGTCTTTGACCACCAGAAAACTGGTGCGGAAACCTTGTGGCTTGCTCAGCAGATAAGCCTACTTTATCTAAGATTCGATTAACTTTATCGTTTAACTCTTCTTTAGTCTCAAACTTATGATGAATCAGCAATCCCTGGGCAATAATTTCTTTTACCTTTTTTCTTGGATTTAAACAAGCCATCGGATCTTGGAAAATCAT
Source organism: uncultured Erysipelotrichaceae bacterium (assembly GCA_964449115.1). GTDB lineage: Bacteria > Bacillota_I > Bacilli_A > Erysipelotrichales > Erysipelotrichaceae > UBA1783. The sequence goes on from CAYUXW010000004.1 coordinate 25,943, forward strand.
CTGCATATTGGTTCTTAAATGCTTTTCAACTTCTTTTGAAAGTCTTCCGGAGATATCAACTCCATCAAAGATAATCTTTCCTTCTGTAGGGTCATACAGTCGAATAATAGAACGACCAGTCGTTGATTTTCCCGAACCTGATTCACCTACCAGACCATATGTTTCTCCTTCATAAATGTTAAAACTGATACCATCTACCGCTTTAGTAGTAAAGTTTCTTGAAACTCTGAAGTACTGTTTTAAATTTTCAACACGAAGTAAAGGTTGTTTAATTTCACTCATAAACAGCTGCCTCCTTCTTCATCTTTTCAATTCTTTCTTTTAAATCAGCTGGCATTTCCACCTTTGGAGCACGCTCATCACAAAGCCAGCTGGCTACACGGTGTTGTCCTCCAACATCATACATTGGCGGCTCTTCCCTGAAGTCAATATTAAGGGCAAATGGATTTCTAACCGCAAAAGCATCACCACTGACTTTTTCCAGTAAATTTGGTGGAGAACCAGGGATAGTAAACAGTCTTTTACTTTTAGTGTCAGTATCAGGCATACTACTTAGCAGTCCCCAGGTATAAGGATGTCTAGGATCATAGAATATCTCATTGATATTTCCTTTCTCGACAATTCTGCCAGCATACATTACAGCTACATAATCAGCAACCTTGGCTACTACTCCTAAATCGTGAGTAATGTAAATTACAGAAATATTATTTTTTTGTTGAATAGATTTAATCAATTCCAATATTTTAGCCTGAATTGTTACATCAAGAGCAGTAGTAGGTTCATCACAAATCAGAATTTCTGGATCACAGCTTAAGGCGATGGCGATAACCACCCTCTGTCTCATGCCACCAGACAGTTCATGAGGATACTGTTTAAATCTTTTTTCAGGCTGATCAATCCCTACTTCTTCTAAAAGTTCAATCGCTCTTAGTTTAGCCTCTTTTTTATCTAGATTTAAATGATAGATCATCGGTTGCATAATCTGATTGCCTATTGTCATTGTTGGATCAAGCGATGTCATCGGATCCTGGAAAACCATGGCAATCTTTTTGCCACAAAACTTATATCTGATATCTTTTTGTGACATTGCCACCAGATCAACTGATTGCTCTTGTCCATTTTCATCAGTGTAATTATAGATAATTGAACCTTCATCAATTATTCCATTACTATCAAGAATTCCCAATATTGTTTTTACAGTTACTGATTTTCCTGAGCCTGATTCACCTACAATAGCAATCGTTTCCCCTCTAAACAAATCCAGTCTGACACCTCTGATAGCTTTTACGGTACCATAGGCTGTCTTAAACGAAATATTTAGATTACGCAAAGAAAGGACACGGTCTTTTTTATCTTTTTTTATTTTTTCCATACCATACCCTCCTATTTATTTAACTGTTTAGGGTCAAAGGCATCCCTCAAACCATCAGCAAACAGATTAAATGACAACATCAATAAAGACATGATAATTACCGGAATAGCTAAAATATGTGGAAAAGTGGTCATTGATTTATAACCATCAGCAACCAGTGAACCAAGAGAGGCCATTGGAGCTGGAACCCCTAAGCCTAAAAACGACAAATATGCTTCCAAGAAAATCGCACTTGGAATAGACAGCATACTGGTAATAATAACCTGACCAAAGATATTTGGTAATATTTCCTGAAATATTATGGAAAGTTTGCTGGCTCCCAGAGTTCGGCTGGCTAATACATATTCCTGCTCTTTTACCTTCATAACCTGGGCTCTGGCAATTCTTTCCATTGGAATCCAGCCGGTAATCATCAGGGCGAAGATAATAGAAACCATTCCTGCTGGAAGTACTAAGCTCAATAGAGTTACTACAACCAGAGTTGGAACACCATTTAAAATCTCGGCAAATCTCTGCATAACAATATCAATTATTCCACCAAAGAAACCAGAAATAAGTCCATAAATCATTCCAAAACAGATATCAATAACCACAGCACTGAAGGCAATTACCAGTGAAACTCTTGTCCCCAACCAGACTCTTGTCCAGATATCACGTCCCTGAGTATCAGCACCAAACCAATAGTAATAATCACTGGCACCTTTAGCGGCATAATAATCCTGACCATGATATGAACCATCAAAAATTCCCAGTTTTTCTAAAAAAGGAACTCTAGGTGTCAAACATTCATGGCCATGAATAATAGATTTATAGGTGTGCTCATTCATTGATGGACCAATTATCGCCATCAAAATAATAATGACAATAATAATAAAACCAACAATTGCACCTTTATTCTTTTTAAAGTTTGACCAGACATCTTTTAAATATGATGTTGCCTTATAAGATTTATCAATTATTTTTTTGCCACTTTCATGAGCAAAAAGGAAGTCATCTTCATGAAAATCACGTTCATTATAAACTGTCATTTTACTTTTCCTCCTTACTGATTCTAATTCTTGGGTCAATAACACCATACAGAATATCTACAATCAGCATCATGATAATGTACATTACCGAATAGACAAAGGCACAGGCAATTGTTACATTATAGTCATTTTGCTGAATACCATTAATCATCAGTGAGCCAATACCTGGAATACCAAAAATCTTTTCAATTACACTTGAACCAGTCAAAAGATTAACTAGAATTGGTCCCATAACTGTGATTACTGGTATCAGAGTATTTCTCATAGCATGAGTAATAATCATCTTATAATCTTTAATTCCCATTGACTGAACCAAAGATATATAGTCACTTGATAAAACATCAATCATTTCGCTTCTGGTAAATCTGGCAATATTGGCCATTGGTGAAACCGAAAGAGCCAAAGCCGGCAAAATCAGCGAAAATACTGGCATACTTTTGTTGTACAAAACAGGAAAGAGTTTAAATTTGAAGGCTATAAAATATGCCAGTAGCATCGCACAGACATAAGAAGGAACACTTACTCCTATGACCGAAATTACCGAACAGAAATTGTCTATCCAGCTATTATGTTTTAAGGCTGATGTTATCCCTAAAATCAAGCCAAAGACCGTACCAAATCCCATCGCCATAGCTCCAACCAATATCGATATACCCAATCTTTCTTTTACCATTTGTGAAATAGCGAAGTTTTTATTGATCGAATAAGAAACTCCTAAATCACCACTCAACATATTCTTAACATAAAGAAAGAAGCGAACTGCTACAGGTTTATCTAATCCATACTTGGTATACAACACTGCAATCTGTGCTTCTGACAATTTTTCATCATTAAAAGGTGAACCTGGCATCAGGTCCATGAGAATAAAGAGCACAAGTAAAATAAAAAATAGAGTTGCTATAGATATAAGAATTCTCTTTGATATATATTTCTTCATAAAAGTTTATCTCCTTGCAACGAATTAGAACGATTATTTGCATAATCGTTCTAATAAGCTTATTAATAACTAGTCAACAAAGACAATATAACGGTAACTGTCTACTGCTGCAACGTGGAATCTGATTCCTGTAATCTTAGGATTGATAATCATTGCTCCACCAGCCTGGAAAATTGGAACTACTGCTGCATCTTCAACAATTAATACTTTTTCTGCTTCTAAGAAGTCATTCCATCTTGTAATTGCATCTGTTGTTGCTGCTTCAGCATGGATAACTAAAGCATCATAGACTTCACTGTCATAACCGCCTGAACTTTGCCAGCTAGTAAATAAATCCATATAAGTCTGTGGATCGCCATAGTCAGGGCCCCAACGAGTTAATGAAACATCAAACTCAGCTTTTCCACCTTCCAATGTAGCTCTTTGCATCATTAGACGAGTGTTCTTAGGTTTACCATTTAATTCAACTGTAAATCCTACTTTTTCTAAGAAGTACTGAATTTGTTCAGCAGCTTTGATTTCAGGATCACCCTGGTCAGTAGAGTAAATAAGGTTGATAGTAATATCGTGACCTAATTCAGCAACTGCCAAATCATAGTATTCTTTTGCTTTTGCTTCGTTGTATTCTACTACAGGTCCATTGTCAATACGGAAGTCTACTCCTGTTTCAGGGTTGTTAGTCAGATTAATAGGAATAATACCTTCAGCTGCTACAGAACCATCATTTAATACTGTTGCAATCGCTTCTCTATCAATCGCATAAGACATTGCTTTTCTAGCATTTACGTTAGCCATATCAGTTGGGTTAACTGTTTTATTAATATTGATTAATAGATAGAACAGATATCCTGATAAACGATTTACAAAGCCAGCAGTATTTTTATTAGCTTCAACCTGTTCGCCAGATAAGTTAACAGTGTCAAGTGAACCTGACTGATATTCCAACAACGCTGTCTGAGTGTCATTTACAACACGGAAGACAATTTTATCTGGAGTCTTATCTGTCTTAAAGTTTTCATAATCCCAATATTTATCATTAACTGTAAATTCATATGAATAGTTTGCTTCCCAGTCAGACATTACCCATGGTCCAGAATAGATCATATTGTATACTGATAACGCATATTGGTCACCTTGAGATTCTACAAATTCCTCATTTAATGGGAATAAAGTTGGAAATGCCAACATACTTAAGAAGAAGCCTGATGGTTTAGTTAAAGTAACTTGGAAAGTTTTATCATCCAAAGCTAAAACACCTAAATCATCAACTGTATATCCACTATCAGGATCATAGCAGCTAGCTCCAACAATATTTGCTGTTTCTAAAAACCAGTTGTATTCTGAAGCAAAATCAGGATTGACAACTCTTTTCCAAGCATAAACAAAGTCATGAGCTGTGATAGGAGTTCCATTAGACCAGTATGCATTTTCTCTAATTTTGAAAGTGTAGACTGTTCCGGTTTCATCAACTGTATAAGATTCAGCTAAATCCAACACAGGCAGATTGTTTTCATCTAGAGTCATCAAGCCAGCCATACACATGTCTTGAGCACTGAACGAACCACCATCTGTTGCAATCTGCGTATCCATTGATATGACATCTGACGGTACTTGTATAGTTACAACCTTTTCTTTTGCTGGTTTATCGCCACCATTACAACCTGTCAATAATGCCAAAATCATTAATATTACCAACAATTTTTTCATTTTTGAAATCCTCCCTTTTAGTAATGCGTTAAGTTTACACCACAATGTAATTATTTTCAAGCATTTTTTCACCTGTTTTCATCAAATGTATAAGGATTTTCATTGGTTTTCATAAAAAAAGACTACTTTAGTAGCCTTTTTTACAATTATTTTACTTTGATTGAGCCCAGCGCAATAAATCTGCCATTGGTTCTGGCAAATAACATAGCATTTTTACCTTTGAAATCCAATTTGATTTTTTCTTCTAAAGAATATATGACCCCACCAAACATCACTCCAGTTAACAGGTAGTTTCCTATCGCTGCTCTAACTGTTGTCTCCATACCTGTAGGCATTGATGAATATACTTCAGCATCAATTTTACCGTCTTCTCTAATATCGATGAACTCCGGTCTGATGCCAATAACAAAATCTTCTTCTGTAACAATTTCAACATCATCAAAATCCTGTCGTTCATCAATCAATGGGATGCGGTATTTGAAACTTACCTCTTTATTTACTTTTTCAACATAACCTTTTTGATTGGCTTTCTGGTGTTCTTCTTCCTTTTTTCTTTCGTCCTTTAAGTCTTGCTCTTTATACCATTTAGAAACTTCAATTTCTTCATTAGGAACAAATTCAACTTTTTGACCATCAAAGATTTCTAACTCGATGTTACCATCCTGATTTTGTTTTCCTTTAGCTTCAATAAAGTTGATCGCTGGATTGCCGACAAAATCAGCAACAAACAGATTGTTTGGTTTAGAGTAGACATCAAGTGGAGCATCATACTGCTGCAGAATACCATTATCAATCAGACAGATTTTGGTAGCCAAGGTCATAGCTTCCATCTGATCATGGGTAACATAGACAAATGTTGAACCAGTTTCCAGATGTAATCTTTGAAGTTCTGAGCGCATTTCCAATCTTAACTTCGCATCCAGATTACTTAATGGCTCATCCATGAACAGAACATCTGGCTCTGGTGCCAGGGTTCTGGCAATGGCTACACGCTGTTGTTGACCACCGCTTAGTTCAGCTGGATAACGATCCATAAACATTCCGATTTTTACAATTCTAGAAACCCTTCGAACAATTAAATCAATTTCTTCTTTAGTAAGTTTACGATTTTCCATCACTGGATTGCCATCTTTTAAATAAACATATTCTTCACTATAGGTAAAGCCATCTTTTTTAGCTTTTTCTTCGGCTTTAGCCAGCAAGCCTTTCAATTCCTCAGTTTTCTTTATCGCAATAGCCTTGCTATCTTTGCCATTTATCTTGTATGACATCAGTTTTTTAGCAGTGAATTCCGATATCTCAAAACGATCAATCAGTTTTAAAATGGCTTTGTTTTCATCCAGTTTATCTTTCTTGTCATAACATTCTTCTAACACTTTAACCACTTCTTCAGGTTTCGCTAGAATTTCTACAAGTTTAGCATTAACTCTGCTGTCAAAGTCTATCTTTTCCATTTCCTCTTTAACATTTGTTAAACCAAAAGAAATGTTTTCGTAGACCGTCATATTTGGCCATAAAGCATAGTTCTGGAACAAAAATCCAACTTTACGCTTATTAGCCGGAACATTTATTCCCTCTTCTGAGTCAAATACAACTCGCTCTCCAATAGTTATTCTTCCGCTAGTAGGAGTTTCCAGTCCAGCAATCATTCTTAACGTCGTAGTTTTCCCACATCCTGAAGGACCCAGCAATGTTACAAACGCATTATCATCAATTACCAGGTTTAAATCATCTACTGCATAGAATTTATCCCAACGTTTTGTTACATTTTTCAACACAATTTCTGGCATATTTTATCCTCCTATTCCTTCATCTAAACTAGCTCCAGTAATCTTATTTACCAAAGCATTGCTTATCAGTATTGTGATTATTAATATCAAGTTAATACCACTTGAAAATGCATATAAGCCCATTTCATCAAAGTAGTCCAAGGTAGTTGCCAATATGAATCCTTGAGTACATAAAAGCATAAACAAACTCAATTCTCTCAGACAGGTCATAAACGGTAATAAATAGCCACTTATAATTGAACTTTTTTGAATTGGAATGATAATCTTTGTCATCCTCTTTGACCATGGCACACCAAGGATCATGGCACTTTCTTCAATTTCTCCTGATAGCTGCAACATTGAGTTTAAAGAACTTCTTGAAGCAAACGGAATATACTTAATCGTTCCTACAATAATTAAAATCCAATAAGTGTTAAACAGATTTATCTTCTCAGATGAAAACAGGATAAAGTAAGCTGCTCCTACCGCTACCGATGGCATCAGATATGGTAAAAAGGCTACAGAGTTAACATAGTTTGCCCACTTGCTTCTTCTTTCCTTACTGACGGCATAACCAATCAAAGTTCCAATAGTGCCAGCAATGCCACAACAGCTGACAGCTACCAGAATGGTTCCCCTGTAGGCACGCCAGATTGTGTCATTATATAAAATACCCATCTGTCCATACATTCCACTTTCGGTAATGTTTTCATTGGTTATCCACCATTTCGTTGTTAGATTATTTAAATTCCCTGTGTACAGGAAACTGTAATCACCCGGATTTGGCAAAAAAGTTTCAAAGGCAAATGAGACAATTGGGAAAATGCTGGTAAAGAAAGTTATAACTACCAATACTGAAGCGATGGCATATTTGCCTATCTTTCCCAAATTGATTTTAGAAATCTGCCCTGATTTGCCAGTAACTGTTGTGTAATTTTTACGAGATTTTAAACTTCTCTGGTTAACAAACATAATTACAACCCCAAAAAGCATCATAATAATTGCCAGAATTGATGCTTCTCCAGCATATTTATCATTCATTGAAACATACTTAGTACTTAAAGTTGTCAGATTCAAATAGTGTGGTACCGGATAAGAACCCATAGCTCCTCCTAAAACCAATAGAATTGTTGATAAAATAGCTGGTCTAATCATTGGAAGAGTTATCTTGGTGAAAATCTTATGCTTAGGAGTGTCCAGTATTGTAGCCGCTTCCTCTAAGTTAGCATCCATGTTTTTAAAAATACCACCAATTAAAATGTAGGAAAAAGGCGCATAATGTATTCCCAAGACAACAATTGTCGGAAACAGCCCTTTACACCACCATAAAGGCATCTCTATTCCAAATAGTGAAGCCAACAGTCCATTAGATGTTCCTGTTATAGCATTGGAATTAAAGACATTTTGCCACACAACAGCCAGTGTCCACTGCGGCATAATGTATGGAAAAATAAAAATCGAACTGATATATTTTCGCCATGCCATATTTGTTCTGGTAATCAAAAATGCTACAACCCCACCAAAAATGATAGAAACAAAACAGGTACCTATTACCAGATAAACTGTATTTAATAGCGGTGTCCATAAATTAGCTTTAGCCATCGGACTGGTAAACAGGTCTATATAGTTATATAAAGAATATCCCGATTGTTTTCCTGATAAATAAGCATCTATCGTTCCTGGATGAATTTTAAAAGTATCTTCAATTATCGCCACAATTGGAGCAACGGTAGTAATTGTCAGCAAAATTCCCATACATAAAAGAATGACATTATGTGGTTTTGAGAAATATGTCTTAACCTTATTGAGTTTAATTTTAGTCGATTTATTCATAATATCTCCTTTTTAAAAATAGTGCCCTTGTTAATCAAGGGCACTGTGTTTTTCCACAATCCCGCTTTGTGTTTATAAGCGGTTGTTTTAATAATTTTGCTTACTATTTACCGTATTTAGTCAACATCTCAATCCAGCTTCCAACTGTGAATGCTACTGATGCACAGTATTCTGGATCTTCAATTACTAATTCACCTTTGTCTTCAGCAACCCACCAGTCATAGCCACGGTCATTTTTAGCATCAAATACATTGACACCATCGACATAGCCACCTTGTGAGTGATTTCTTACTTCTTCAGTTCCTGCAGCTACTAATGGATTAGCAGAGTAACCACCGATGTCTTTACCCCAAGCAGAGAATCCATCAACAGTTAAAGTCATGTAAGCAATAAATGCACAAGCTGTCCAAGGAAGTGGTGAATTATCAGTAACAAATAGGTAGTGACTATAACCATAACCACCGATACCAACATAGCCATCCTGATAAGCAGCAACAGTGATGTTGTTTACAGATACTGTATCGGTTTCTTCAACTGAACGTAACTTAGAATAAACAATTAATCCGAATTGATCTGTAGCTGACTGGTCAACTAAGATATTACAGATAGGGCCATCGTCTGTTTGAGCATTATAGCTTTCAACCCATAATTTAATCCAGGTTAAGGCATATTTTCCGTTTTCGTTTAAACCTAAAGTTTTAGCTTCTTCTTCCATAGCATCAATTACTGGCTGGAAATAAGCTTTTTCTGCCTCTGGCAGAACATCAAATGCATCTTTTAACCATTTAGAATATTTTTCATGGGTTAACATGTATAGGAAGTTTTTACCAACGATTTCTGAGTCGATGTCCATAAACAAGCCATGTTCACCTTCATAAACGAAATCCCAACAGTTGTCATAAACTTTTTCTCCAGTATTGTTGAACATGAAGATTTTGTTCAATGTCTGAAGTGGTAAATATCCTTCATAAGCTTCAGGTGTAGTTCCATTAGCTTCTGCCCATTCTTTTGGAATGAAAGCATCCAGGATACCTGTTTTAACCATTTTACTTTCAATCTGGTTACCATCCTGAATTAATGTCATCGCAAATGTTCCAACTTCCTTTAGTGAATCAGCGGTCAACTGGTCAAAGATTTTATTGTTCTTTGGCTGTTGCCATTCAAAATTCAAAGTGTAAGAAGGATCGATTGTCTGTAGGTAAGCAATAAACAATGGTAAAGCTGTTTTACCACGGCTTGAGTTACCAACACCATAAAAAGTAGCTCCATTTGATTCTTCAATAGCTTTTTTAGCTAGTTCTTCCAAAGTCATTGTTTGAGCTTCAGCAATGATCTTTTGGACTTCTGACTGTTCTACTGGTGGTTCTTTTGGTCCACAACCAACTGCAGTTGTAAGAACCAGTACAACAGTCAATAATACTGTAAGTAATTTTTTCATTTCTTTTCTCTTTCTCCTTTTCCTTCACAGTTATGTAAGTGCTTTCATTATAACCTAAAAATGGACTTACAGTCCATAATTTAGTCATTAAACTTTGTTATATAATTATAATCTTTTTTTATATATTAATTGCTTGTTATAATTTATTCTTTTGACTCTCTAAAGCATATCGCTTTATGTTCATTTTCGATAATAAAGTGCTTGCCAACAATTATTTCACCATCAAGGCAAAGATCCATTTCCTCATCAGCAATAATTTCTACTTTTTTAGCCTGACGATATTCTATGACATCAGCAATTTTTTCATCATCCAGGTGTAGACCTTTTTGATATTTCCCGACAATGGAAACAAACCTGAACAAAGGCATACATTTTGCCATACACACTTCCATCAGACCATCATTGACTACGCTTCTTGGGGCACATTTATAAGAACCGCCAACATATGAACCATTGGCAATAGTACACAGAAGATATTCGCCATCCGGGTTAAGCAGCTGGCCATCAACCACAATTCTGGCATAGTTTTTTCTACCGGTAAAAACTGCCCCGGCAACTCCGACAGTATATGAGTGTTTGCCGCTTAAGATTGGCCATTTTTTTACTTTTTCCATCGTTCTCACCACATGGCAGTCAAAACCAAAGTTAACAACATTGACCGAATGTCTGTTTCCAACAGTCATTACATCAACCTTCATTTCTTCGCCCTTCAGCAAATTGTCAAGATTTAAAAACTTATCTGCTCCACCAAAATATTTTACATAATCGTTGCCACTGCCACAGGGCCAGATACCAAAACTGACATCTTCAAGTCCGTATATTCCATTAATCACTTCGTTAACGGTGCCATCACCACCACAGGCTACAAAGCAGATTTTACCTTCTGGATTATCCTTGCGATATTGCCTGATAAAATAAGTGGCATCTTTTTGCCCTTTAGTATAATAAATATCAAAGTCAAAATCGTTTCTTTCTTTTAACAGTCGCAACAATTCCCTTTCTGAATTATCCTTTCCGGCTGCTGGATTAATAATAAACATATATTTCATAAAGAATCCTCCTGTTTTATAAGCCAATATAAAGAGCAATTAACATCATTCCTGTAAAATAGGTAAGTGAATTGCACCTTTTGATTAAATCCGATTTCTTATGATAGAAATTCTGAAAAGAAATAAAGAAATCTGAAATCATAAACAATAACAACCCTATACCCAATATTTTATTGGTATTAATACTGGTAAATAAAGCCATCACAGTCCCCATTGCTCCATGTGAAATCACTGTAACCATATACATGTTAAAAGCATCCATTCCTTTTAAATCTAAAATCCCTGTTTTAACAAAATAACGATAAAGGGAATATAGCAAAGCTATTAAAAACGCAACAATAATCAATTGCCATAAATGGTGCTGGTAATGAATTATATATAAGTAAATACAATAAAGAACGTTGCCTGTCATAAAGGAGTAACCTCCTTTTTTAAAACTCCACAACAATACTACATCTCCTACATATGAAAAAAACAATGCAATGATCAAGATGATAAGTGGTAAACTTTTCTCTCTTAAAAAGAATGAATATAAACCACACAACATAAATTGTGAGGCTAATACAATTTTATTTACCGCCCTTCTTTTAAAGTTTCCACTTGTCTTGGAAAACAAATACATTATTAATAATGGTAGATAAACTGCAATAAAAATATACTGATAAGTCTTCATATCATTATCTTAGCATAAAATTGTTAATGTTTTAATTATTTTCACAAATAAAACTATTTGACCCACTCAAATCATTTGTTTTAAATAATTAAAAAAAGGAAGTTTAAACTTCCCTTTTACTCCTTGTAGACCACTGGTGAGTCTGAATTTCTGACAACAGAATCAATTCCATTTTTACAGCTTGCTTTTGCTGTATATCCTTCAGAAGCAAGGATGATTTCTCCATTTGGTGCTTTTAATCTGAAGCGGAATTCCTCTCTTTTGTCTTTATAAATCTCAAATTTAGGATGTTTTAGAGCTTCGTATCCCTCTATAGTCTGATCTTCTACACCTGCTTCAGGTGCATTTTTTCTGACTGATTCGATACCATTCAAGCAATTTTTTTCACTTGTATAGAACTCACTTACACCAATTACTTCTCCATTACCTGCAACCAAGTTGAAAGAAGCGCCGTTTTCTCTTTTCTTAACAACGTATTTTCCCATATTATTTCCTCCATTATCTCTGTTACTTTATT
>CAYUXW010000004.1:38365-73014 GCA_964449115.1 uncultured Erysipelotrichaceae bacterium
TATACCAAATTATTTCCTCCATTATCTCTGTTACTTTATTTATACCAAATTATTTCCTCCATTATCTCTGTTACTTTATTTATACCAAATTATTTTTCATTTTTCAATGAAAAAAGGCAGAAATTTTTCTGCCCTTAAAAAACTTATTCTTTTCCATCCCTAGCAGCACAGAATTTACACAATTCTGTTCTTCCTGCATCAAGCGCATCAGCAATCGGACCATGATAGATAGTTTTAGAATTTACGATTGCCTGACAATCAGCATGAGTATGATATTTCTTACCAAATGTTGTGTAATACACTTCAGAAGTAATCTCTTCCTCTAAAGCTATTCTTTCTTCCTCTGACATTGGATTAAAGTCAATAGAAGTCACACTTCCAATCAACAGCGCCACCACTGCCACAGCAGAAACTATTTTCTTGGTCTTAGCATCTAAGTCCTTATTGTTTAATAGCAATAGAACAATCGGGAAGAAACAGATAACACTCATAATAAGACCCATTTGATTCCATAAGAAGAATTTTAATTTATTCTTTGCACTTGGTGGGTCAATGTCATTAGCTCTCTTCCAGAACTGTGAACCGATGATAAGAAAGATTAAATCCACAACCAGTAGACCAATTAATGTATATAACATGTAATCAGTGGTAAGAGGTTTAATGAAGATAGTCTTGTTTAGTACTAATATTGCGACTACTTCAAATGCCAAAGCGATAAGCCAGAAAATAACTGCCGCAATTCTTTTACCAGAAGCGCCCGCTCTTCTTTCTTCTTTGGTAGTTTTTTTCGGCCCTTGTCCTGCACTCTTTGTCGCAACAAACTCTTGTTTTTTTGCCATAATATGTCTCCTTTTTTATTTCTTTTTCGAGAATAAGCCTGACAATAATGTCGAAGCTACTTCACCCAGTAAATCTGAATCGCCATCTGACTTATCAGAATCTTTATCCAATACATTACCTACAATTGAAGATAAGATATCAGACACATCAAGTTCTTGCTGTTTTTCATCAGTTTTCTTTTTTGAAGTTGACTTCTTGGTCGATGTTGATTTCTTTTTTGAAGTTGACTTCTTAGTTGATGTTGATTTCTTTTTTGAAGTTGATTCTTTTGAAGAACTAGATGTATTTGTATTAATCAAACCAGCAACTTTCTTCAATAAAATAGGTGCTACTGCTATCAAGATAGCCATTACCTGTTCTTTCTTTAATCCCAGTTTTTCAGCTATATTTGCAAACAAATCTGTTTTGGTATTACCTAAAATTGTATCTAGAATTGAAGATCCTAGCTGATTTTTTTCTTCTTCTGTCTCTTCATCTTCATCTTCTTCAACATTGGTTGAAACAGCCTGTGATAATAAAGCTGTCAAAATATTGCCATCACTTGATTTTGATGAAGATTGTTTAGATGTTGATAGTAAAGCTGTCAATAACGTTGGCAATGCTTCACTGACAACACCAGCAGTTTCCTCTTTAGTTGTATTTGTCTTTTTGGAAACTGTTTTTACTGTATCATTTGATAGCAGTTGACCCGCTAACAAACCTAAAATCTGATCCATTATATGTGCCTCCCTTTACACTTTAATTATATCTTAAAACGATAGCTTGGTAAACAAATACCTTACTTGCCTCGACCATACATTTTAACAAGCCCAGCTATTTTTTCTGCCAGTTCATCGGTCAGTTGACCTTTGACTAGACGCCATTTCCAGTTATCGCCAATTGTTCCAGGAGAGTTAGTTCTTGTTTCTTCTCCTAAACCTAAATAATCCTGCATCTGAGCGATAAACAATTTAGCCACAGAATTCATTCCACCCCTGATAAAGCCCCAGTTGAAGCCTTCTTTTTTAGTAAGATTGAAATATTTAATGGCATGTTTGACATCAGCCTTACTGGCATTATCATGCCAACCCATAATCGGTGAATTATCATGAGTTGATATATAACAGACACAATTTTCAATATGATTGAATGGTGTATGATAGCTTGCTCCCTTTGGATCCATACCAAACTCTAAAACTCTCATCCCTGGAAAAGTAGATTTAGCCAGCATTTCATTTACTTCATCAGAAATGACCCCCAAATCTTCAGCGATAAATTCCACATTGGAAAACCAGTCTCTTAAAACTGAAACAAAATCCATATCTGGACCTTTGACCCAGCGACCGTTTCTAGCGGTCTTATCACCATAAGGAACGGCCCAATAAGATTCAAAACCTCTAAAGTGGTCAATTCTAATGACATCGTAATATTTACTGTTGCCTTCTATTCTTTCAATCCAGAACTTGTAGCCATCTTTTTTCATTAAATCCCATTCATATAGTGGATTCCCCCATAGTTGACCATCTTCAGAAAAATAATCTGGTGGTACTCCTGCTACTTCTAAAGGAATATTTTTTTCATCTAGCTGGAACTGTTTTGGATTAGCCCAGACATCAGCCGAATCCAAAGCAACATAAATTGGCAAATCACCAATAATCTTCACATTTTTACTATGAGCGTATTTTCTCAGCTTGCTGTATTGCCTGTAGAAAAGATACTGTAAATATTGATAATACTGTACGTCATCCTTTAGTAGCTCACGATATTTAACAAGAGCTTCTTTTTTTCTCAAGCGAATATCTTCATCAGGCCAATCCAGCCAGGAAACCATACCAAAATGATTTTTTACTGCCATATACAGACTGTAATCCTCTAGCCAGCTTTTGTTTTCCTGATAATAAGCTTTGAATTGTTTTTTATCCTTTTGGAAACCTCTTTGATAAGCTTTTCTTAAAATATCAAATCTGGTTTCATAAATATACCAATATTCTACATAGGCAGGATTAAACTGCTTTAAATCTTCCAGATCTTCTTTTTCCAGCAAACCTTCTTCGACCAAGATATCCAAATCAATGAAATAAGGATTACAGGCACAACTGGAAAAACTCTGATAAGGTGAATCACCATAACTGGTAGGACCAATTGGTAAAATCTGCCAATATTTCATTTTACTTTTTTCTAAAAAATCAACAAAATTATAAGCTTCTTTACCCAAGGTGCCAATGCCATAATTTGATGGTAAAGAAGAGATGGGTAATAAAATACCTGCACTGCGATCAATACTCATAATAAATCCTCATATTTTCCACACCTATTCTATCACAATATTACTAAAGATAATATTTATAAATTAAAATGATGTAAAATAGTATTAATAACATTTTATTGATGGAGGTCTGATATGAACAAGCGCTATTTTATAATTACTCTGATAATATGTATGATGCTTTCATATCTTTTTGGCTGCACTTCCATAAAAAAAGAGAAAATAGAACTGGTAACTTCTTCAAAAGATATTTATGTAAAAAAGATTGAAAACATACCAGAAGATTTTATTATGGGTATGGATTCTTCCTGTGTTATCGCTTTAGAAAACAGTGGAGTTGAATACTATGATTTCCAGGGAAATATTGCTGATGTCTTCAGTGTTTTGGCTCAAAGTGGAATTAACTATATTAGAGTCAGAATCTGGAATAATCCCTATGATGAAAATGGCAATGGCTACGGTGGAGGAAACTGTGATATTGACAATGCTATTGAGATAGGAAAAAGAGCAACTAAATATGGAATGAAACTTTTAGTAAATTTCCATTATTCCGACTTTTGGGCCGATCCAGCCAAACAGCAGGTTCCAAAAGCCTGGGAAAAAATGAATATTGAAGAAAAAGGACAGGCCTTATATTTATATACTAAGGATTGTTTAATCAAATTGAAAAAAGCGGGTGTCGATGTAGGTATGGTTCAGTTGGGAAATGAAACCAACAGCGCTATGGCTGGTGAGACAATCTGGATGAATATTATTTATCATTTAATGGGTAATGGGGCTAAAGCAGTTAGAGAAGTCTTTCCTGAAGCCTTAATCGCCGTTCATTTTACCAATCCAGAAAAAGGCAGCAATTATCAGGATTATGCCAAAAAGTTAGACTACTACAATTTGGATTATGATGTCTTTGCCAGCAGCTACTACCCTTTCTGGCATGGCAGTCTGGATAATCTGGCTTTTATCCTTTCAGAAATAGCAACCACCTACAACAAGAAGGTTATGGTAATGGAAACTTCTTACCCCTATACAACTGAAGATAGCGACTTTAACAGCAATACCATTTCAGAAGGCAGTGTGGTAACTAAAAATTATCCTTACTCCATTCAGGGGCAGACAAATGCTATAGTCGATATAATAGATACCATAGTCAACAAGACTGTTGGTGGTATCGGTATCTGTTACTGGGAAGGAACCTGGATTTCTGTTGGGCAAAAAAGTTACCGGCAGAATAGTTATCTATGGGAAAAGTATGGTTCTGGTTGGGCTACTTCTTTCGCTATAAGTTATGATCCTGATGATGCCGGGCAGTATTATGGCGGATGTGCAGTCGATAATCAGGCAATGTTTGACAGTACAGGACATCCTTTAGAATCATTAAAAGTCTTTCAATTGGTTAAAACTGGTAACGAAATTAAAATTGTTGCTGATGAAGCTGAAGATGTTCATCTAACTTTTGATTATAACTCCACCATTTCTTTACCTGATAAAGTAAATGTTATCATGAGCGATAATTCTCAAAGAGAAAGCAGCGTTATTTGGCAAAATGAAATGATTAATCTAATCGATAGTTCAAAAACGGGAAAATATAAAATTGAAGGATATGCGGATGGCTTAAATGTTTACTGCTACATCTCAATTGTCAAAAAAAATTATCTGTTAAACCCTTCTTTTGAAATAGATAAACATGGCACAGAAATTCCAACTGGCTGGCAGGTTTTCCATAATAATCAAATCGATGAATTATATGTTGAAGATAAGACCTCTGATTCTTCAGATGGACATAAACATTTCCATTTCTGGTCAAAAGCACAAGATTCAGTAGAGTTTTCTCTGCAGCAGAATCTTCTGTCTTTAGAAAAAGGACTCTATGATTACTCTATTTCCATAATGGGTGGCGATGGAGGAAGCACAAACATCTATGCTTATGTTAGAATAAATGGTGAGATTAAATATAGTGCGCCATTAAATATTACTATTTATAATAGTTGGCAAAAAGCTGCTATCCAAAACATCGACTACGACGGGGTTTCAACAATTGAAGTTGGAATATACGTAAAATGCTCTGGCACCAATAATGGGGCCTGGGGAAAAATTGATGATGCCAGTTTAACGCTCAGTAAACAAGGAGAATAAAATGAAAAAGAGATTAATAATTATGATACTACTTACTTCCTTATTATTTGGTTGCAGTGCCAAAACAAAAGATACTGTTGACGATAATTATCGTGTCTTCTATCAAATCTTTGTTGGGTCATTTTCCGATTCCAACAATGATGGCATTGGTGATTTAAGAGGCATCATCAACCGCTTTGATTATTTAAATGATGGTAATGCCAATTCTAAAAAATCTTTAGGTGTTCAGGGAATCTGGCTTTCTCCAATTTTCTTATCTAACAGTTATCACAAATATGATGTTATTGACTACTATCAGATTGACCCTCAATTTGGTACGATGGATGATTTAAAAGAGTTGATTGAATTATGCCATGAAAGAAATGTGAAAATTATTCTGGACTTGGTAGTCAATCACACTTCATCCGATCATGACTGGTTTAGAAACTTTGTAGCTACTCATCAAGCAAATAACACCTTGAATATTTACTATGACTTCTATACCTATGTAACTGTAGATACTAAAGTCAACGGACGAGTTTATAATGCTATACCAGCAACCGACCACTATTATGAATGTAATTTCTCTAATGTTATGCCTGAGCTAAACTTTGACAATCCTCTTGTTAAAGATGAAATATTAAAGGTTGCCAAATATTATTTGGATTTAGGAGTGGATGGTTTTAGATTTGATGCAGCAAAATATATCTATTTCAGAGACAATCCCGCTTCTGTTGAGTTCTGGAAATGGTTTATGGCCGAATTAAAAGCCATTAAACCTGATATCTATGTTGTCGGCGAAGTCTGGAGCAACGATATTGAAACTCTTCAGTATATTACCGAATTAAACTGCTTTAACTTCCAGACTTCTCAAACCGAAGGAGCAATTGCAGTTGCCGCAAAAGGAGGTAACTGTAATGTCTTTACATCTTATGTTGATCTTTATTTGGACAAAATAAAAGAAGCAAATCCTGAGGCTATGTACATGCCATTTATTTCTAATCATGACATGGACAGAAGTGCTGGTTATCTGATGATGGCCAACAAGTTCAGCTATATGGCAGCTAATCTATACATCTTATGCTCAGGATCTCCATTTATCTATTATGGTGAAGAAATTGGCATGAAGGGAACCAGAGGTGGAGCTAATACTGATGCCAATCGTCGTTTAGCGATGCTCTGGGGTGATAACGATACTGTAGAGGATCCAGTTGGCACTACTTATGACAGCAACAAACAGACCAACGGCACTGTTGCTTCTCATCTTAAAGATAAAGACAGCCTTTTCCATCATTATCGCAAACTGATAGATCTAAGAAATAAATATCCTCAGATTGCCAGAGGAGATTATGATAAAATCAATTTTGTTGACACCTTTGTTGGAGGCTTCATCATAACTTACAATGGTGAAACAACTTATTTGATGCACAATACTGGCCAACAGGAAAAAACTATTGACTTAAGCTTATATCCTGTCTTAGAGATAACTGAAATCTGTGATTACATCGGACAGTCAACCGCTAAACTTGAAGGAACAAACTTAATAATTGGACCTCAAACAAGTGTCATACTAAAATAAAAAAATGACAAGCAATACAATTCTTATTATAATTAATATAGACACTTACAAATGTTAATAATTAAATTTAAGGAGGTAATGACTATGATTAAAAAAGTAATCTATGTCTCAGCAATATATGCTCTGTTTTGTGGGCTGATGATTTACCTGGTTTTTAAATATCCACATATGGCAATATTTTCATCAATATATGGAGCTGTAACATCAATTTTCCCAACCTGTCTGTTATGTTGTGTGCTTATCAGTTTATTCTCAAACAAAAAAGACTAATGACAGTCTTTTTTTATACTCCAAATAATACTTCTTTAAAGAACTTTTTCGTTTTCTCTTTGCCAAAACTCTGAATAAACGGATCAGTTGCTGGACCTCCGTTTTCAATTAATCCATTTGAATAAAGTGAAGCTTTTTCTTTTTTTAAATTGATATCACATTTATCACATTTTAATAAAGCCTTGATATATTCATCGTAATATCTGTCAATCATTTCCACTATCAATTCTGTTTCAGTAGATTTTTTAAAGATTGTCCCAGCCATTCGTAAATCTTCATACCAATGACTTTTTTGAGGATTATTTTCAATCAATTCATCATAGTGATTGGCAATATTTTTTAAACCAGAACAATCAAAACTATTGTTTATTGTTGTATTAAAAGGCTCTAAATATAGAATGTTATTACCCATCATTTTAATATGATCATATGAAATCATTGGTCCATCTATTTCAAAAGGATTAACAATCAGGCTATCCATTTTCATAATCCCTTTATCATCAGTCACTCTCATTATGCCTATATTGCCCAAACCTTGAGCATAGTAGCTGCTGTTAATAAAAGTCATACCATTTAAATGAAGCATTTTGAACTCTTCATTTTCTTTTTCTATCAATTTAAACTCTTTAGAAATCTTTTCTAAAATTATTTTTACCATTATATTTATCCGCCCCATTCAAACCAAAGATAACTATCCAATGATTTTTACTAAATAGCAACTTTCAGTCCAACTTTCACATCCTTCAAGACCTTGATATGAACC
The DNA here is from genome assembly GCA_964449115.1 of uncultured Erysipelotrichaceae bacterium. Classification (GTDB taxonomy): domain Bacteria; phylum Bacillota_I; class Bacilli_A; order Erysipelotrichales; family Erysipelotrichaceae; genus UBA1783. Next base: position 46,172 of record CAYUXW010000004.1, read on the forward strand.
AATCAGTTTTAATTTAATGCTTTCAAATTTTACCTCTGTATTTAAGATAAACTCATTATTAGCCAATTCAAGATATAGTTCCTCAACAAGCTTTGTTTCATCCTCATAATCAAAGCCAAGCCTTTCCATTAGTGCCTTAACAGTAATATCTCCTGTTACATACCAGGTTTCATAACTGAAATTATAAAATTCAATATCTTTAGTACCAAACATTTCCTCATAACAATACTTGTACAAACGACCAGGAAGAATATCATTTTGAACTGGATAGCCATAATTATATTCAAGCTGTCTGTTTACATCAAAAATCTCTTCATATGGATCTATTGTATACCAAACACCATCTACAGAAACAGCTCCATAAGGAGCAAACAAAATAATTTCTTTGGCTGACAGCTGGCTTTTATATTTATAAACTCGTCCCGTTCCATACAAATCGGTATTGTTAAAATACTCAAATCTAGTTTTTAAAATTGTCTTTTTCCAGACATCATTAAACATTTTTGTTTCCTGTTTCGAAAGTTTTTCTTCATACAAATATATTTCCTTCGTATTAATATCAATAGTAATAAACAAAAGAACTACTGCTACTAAAGCCAAAAGTATTTTCTTCATTTTTTTACCTTCTTTCCATTTTCATTATAATATATCAATTAGTGATTTATAAGAAAAAGACAGTCTAAAAATTAAAATACTGCAAAATCAGATTATTTGTTTCAAAAAATTAATGCTGCCAGCAAAAAAGGAAGTACAGTCCTTCCTTTTTTATCAGCTTTTAAAACTTATTTTAATAAATTGTTTTCTGTTTCTACATCAAACAAATGCATTACTTTTCCTTCAAAAGTGATGTAGAACTCATGGCCTGCCTGAAGATCATGTCTTTGTTTTTGACTTAAGCCAATGGTTGGAACCCTAACAATCAGATGAGTATCATCATCTGTTGTGGTATGAAGATGAAGCTCAGAACCCATCATTTCATTAACCATTACCGTACATTTAATTCCTTCATTTCCTTTAGCCAAAACAATATGTTCAGGTCTGACACCTAAGATTATTTCTTGAGGTTTAACATTTAATTTCTTTAACTGTTCTCCCTTTTCACCATCTACTAAGATTTTAGCCCCAAATGGTGTTACATAGTACTGGCCATCTTCAAACACCAGGTTTGTTTTAAAGGTGTTCATTTTAGGCGCACCAATAAATTCAGCTACAAACAGATTGTCTGGATGATCAAATACTTCATCAGGAGTACCAACCTGCATGATAAAGCCATCCTTCATAATGACGATTCGATCACCTAAAGTCATAGCTTCTGTCTGGTCATGGGTAACATAGATAAATGTTGTATCAATTCTTTTTCTCAACAAGATAATCTCAGCACGCATCTGATTACGCAGTTTAGCATCCAGATTACTTAAAGGTTCATCCATCAAGAATACTTTTGGATGACGAACCATCGCCCTACCAATAGCGACACGCTGTCTCTGACCACCAGATAAAGCTCTTGGCTTTCTGTTTAAATATTCGGTAATACCTAAGATTTCAGCTGCTTCAGCTACTTTTTCAAACACCTCCTGTTGAGGCAATTTTCTAAGTCTCAGTGGGAAAGCAATATTTTCAAAGACAGTTAAATGTGGATATAACGCATAGTTTTGGAAAACCATCGAAATATCTCTGTCTTTTGGTTGTAAGTCATTTACTACAACATCATCAATTTCAATAGTACCTTCAGAAATTTCTTCTAATCCCGCTACCATTCTTAAAGTAGTTGATTTTCCACATCCTGATGGTCCTACAAACACCACAAATTCTTTGTCGGCAATATCAAGGTTGAAATCTTGAACCGCGACCACTTTATTATCATAAATTTTCTTTACATTCGTTAATTTTACTCTTGCCATAATTTTATCCTTTCACTGCTCCTCCGGTTACACCTTCAACATAATATTTTTGTAACGACATAAATAATATCGTAATAGGTACCGCTACTAGTACACCACCAGCACAGAACATTGTATAGTTCGCTGTTAATGATGATGGTGTAGAAATCATATTCTGTAAACCTACCGCTACGTTCATTCCCCTGCTGGTATTGTGAGCAATATATCTTGCAAACATAAAGTCTCCCCAAGGTGCCATAAACGCAGTCAGGATAGTATAAATTATGATTGGCTTAGACAGAGGCATGATAACTTTGGTTAGTACCTGAAAGCGTGTTGCCCCATCAATTCTTGCTGCCTCATCCAGCGAGCGAGATATAGTATCAAAGAATCCTTTGGACACATAGTATCCCATCGCACTGCTGGCGGTATAAACTAGAATTAACCCTGGAACAGAATTAGCTCCAGTCAGTCCCATACCACTCAATATTTTGTATAGAACAATCATAGTGATAAATCCAGGGAACATTCCCAAGACAAGCATAATGTTCATCAAACCTTTTCTTCCCTTGAAGCGTAATCTTGATAAAGTATAACTCATCGTCAATACCATAATTGTCTGAATCGCAGAAACAAATACTGCGATAATGAAAGTATTTTTATACCAGATTAAAAAATCTGTTTTAGTAAATAAATTAATATAGTTATCAAATCCCCATACTTTAGGTATGATGTAACCTACCTGATAAGTTGATTCACATCTAAATGATTCACAAACCAGACAGAAAAAAGGAAATAGCCAGATAACTGAAATAACTATAAGAACTGCATAGATTAATCCATTTGACAATCTATTCTTTAGTTTTTGACCCATATGTTTTTTTGCCATTATGAATAATCCTCCTCATTTCTAGTTGAAGGCATTATATTGTAAACAACAACCGAAATTGATGATACAACCACGAAAATCATAATGCCTATTACCGCAGCCAAGTAATATTTACTTTCTGCTCCAGTCGTCAAGTTAAATAACCAGGTAATCAACAGATCTGTATCTCCAGCTCCACCACCACTTGTTAACAGTTTAGGGTTGCTTGGTCCTCCACCTGTCAAAAGGTAGATAACGTTAAAGTTGTTGATATTTCCAATAAAGCTGGTTAATAAATATGGTCCTGTAACAAACATCATATAAGGCATCGTAATCTTGGTATATTGCTGGAAAACTGATGCTCCATCAATTTGAGATGACTCATATAAATCCTTAGGTATGTTCATTAAAATTCCAGTACATATCAGCATCGTATATGGAATACCAATCCAGATGTTAACAATGATAACCATTGCCCTGGCAATATCTGTAACTCCCCAGAATTTTATAATTTCTGAGATGTTTTTAATAACTCCCAGCTCCATCAACAGGCCATTTGCCAGACCATTGTTGGCAAACATTTTTGAAATATAAAGCAAAGAAACAAACTGTGGAACAGCACTGGTCAATACCAAAATACCACGCCATAATTTCTTTAACTTGATTCCTTTTTTATTAATCATAATTGCGACAAACATTCCAATGAAATAGTTTGAGAAGGTCGCAAAGAAGGCCCAAATCAAGGTCCACGATAAGATTTCACCAAAAGCAAATGACAGATTGTCAGAACCCACATTCATGCTGAACAGAGAATTGAAATTAGTTAATCCAACCCAGGTAAATAGGTTTGAATAGCCATCATGAGCAGCATCATAATTTGTAAAAGCTACTAAAATCATGAAAATGATTGGGAATACTGTGAAAGTCATAATCCCAGTAAGTGGAACAGCCAATAGTGTCTTATGGAATTGTTCATCCAATAATGATTCAACATCTTCTTTTGGACTCTTGAGCTTTTTACCAGATTTAAGAATATCTTCCATAATTCTGTTTTGCTTGACATTTGTTCTCCAGGTCCAGATAAAGGAAATGATAAAGATAATTGTCAACAAACTATATAGCATAATTTTAAATGAATCATCACCATCTACTCTGACATAAGTATCAAGTTCTGGATCATAGACAGTTGACGCAGTAGTATCACCAAGGGTTTTAAATTTTGATAGCCAGTGTACTCCACCAAAAATCATATAGACAATAAAGACTGCTTCAAAGACTAAAAATAGCAGACCTCTTACTATCTGTCCTCTGGCAAGTGAACCTAATCCCATAACGAAGAATGACATTTTGGTTTTCCAATCACCAGTAGTGAATGTTGTAAATATATCAACAAATTCATTCTTTAAATAAGCAAAGAATTTTTTGATATATTTTCCAGCTAATACGAATAGATTCAAGAACCATTTAGGTACTGCTTTTATTGCTTTTATCAATTTATATAGCAGTGCCTGAAACTTATTCAATCTAAGATAGTCTAAATCACTCAGGTCCTCAAAAAGATTCATACGTTCTACTTTGTACTCACTCATACAAACCTCCCTTAAATAATAAACAAGCAGGTCGGAAGACAATACCCCCAACCTGCTTTGTATACAATTAATTATTTATTAATTATTTTTGAACGATAGAGATTTCGCCAGTAGTTGCATTGTAACTTACTTCATAAGTTCCTGCAGCCAAGAAGATAATGTTGTTATCTGGATTGCTTTCTGCGTCAGCTGGCTGAATTAATTCAGTACCTACTGTTACAGCATTAACACCTTTGTCATTATCCCATGAACCAGGAGTTACAATTCTACCACCCATGTAATCTGATTCTGGTACTTCTACTGTGATGGTGAATGTTTCATTTTCTTTAGTCATTCTCATTGCATCATCAGTATTGTTCCAACTGTTCCAAGCACCAACGAAGATTAATCCGCTAGTATCTAAAGCAAATAATGCATCAATTGCCTGCTTGTAAGAATCTAAAGCTGCCTGTAATTCAGCATCAGTAGTAGCTGTTTTTGCACTTGTAGCATAAGCTAAAGCAATGTTCCACCATGAACCATGAATCTGACCTTGTGGAGTTGCGAAAGCATTTTGAGCATTTAATGCTGCTAATGCAATGTCATTTTTAACACTGTCTAACTGTTGAGCAGCTAAGTTAGATGGACCCCATCCTTTTAGTTCAAATCTTTCAGTTTGACATTGTTCGTTTGTTAAATATAAAGCTAATTTTTGTAATAATGCAGCTTTCTTTGCATCAGTCTGTGGTTTAACACCTAATAGTTTGTTTCCTGAGAAAGAACCTAAGTGGTATTCTACACCATCAACTGTAAATGAAGGTAAATCTGTTGCACCAAAATTGTCACCTAATGCAGCTTTAACATCACTAACTGCCCATGTACCAGAAATTAATACAGCACTTGGAATAGCAGCTGAGAAGTCAGCAGCATTTGAAGATGAGTTGTAAGCAGCAGATTTTAATAATTTCTGCATACCTTTTAAAGCAATAATTCCAGCTTCAGAATTGAATGTGTCATTTACTGAAACGAATGCGCCTGACTCATCAGTAACCCACTCACTTACTGCGCCTGTAGCAAAGAAGAATGATGCATTGTACCATGCACTTGTTTCTAATTCCATAGAGAATAGTCTACCAGCTGCTTCACAATCAGCGATGATATCTTCTAAAGAATCTAAGTGTTCTTCTTTAACAACACTCTTGTCATAATACATAAAGTATCCATTGTCACTTGTTAATGGGTAGCAATATAATTGTCCATTAACTGTAGCAGCTTTTACTGAAATTTCATCGTTTAATTCAGTAACTTTAGCACTTGCAGCTTCACCTAAAACCTGTAAAGCACCTGCTTGTACTAAGCGTGATAACTGGTCTTGTGAGAAACTGAAAATGTCTGCGCCATCTTCAACAGAAGTAATCATTAAAGTAGCTGAATCAGCTTCTGAAATTCCTTCAACTGTGAAATTAAGTTCAATTCCTTCTTCTTCACAGAATCTTCTGATCTGTTCTTCTGTTTGTTCTTTAATCCCTTCGGATTCACTCATCCAAACAGTAATGCTATATACTTCATCTTTTGGTTTGTTACAACCAGCAAAGACTAATAACATACATGCTGTAAGAGCGATAATTAAAAATTTTTTCATTGTTTTCTCCCTTCGAAAAAATATGTAAGATATTATCTATTTACCTTACCCATTGATTATTATAAACCATTGTTTTTGCTAAAGCAACCAAAAAATGTAAACGATTACATTGTTTTCCAACTAGAAAAATAAAAAATTGGCTATTTATTTAAGTTTTTTTCATATACTAACTTTATTCATAACCAATTTCCTTTTATTTATTTCAAACAAACAATCTTTATTTTTTGAAATTATATTTTTTTATTGTTTCTAATATTGGCAAAGCGTTGCCATCATAGTCAAATAAGGCTTGGTTAGCCCAGCTGTTGCCACCAGGACCATTTTCATTTATATATTTTAATGCTGCTTGGTTAGCCCAACCACAACCATTTACCGGAATGCTTTCTCCACCCCAATAAATAAACCCCAGACATAATCCATTATCAATTGAATCTATAAGTTTCATCAAAGTCTCAATAAATTCACATTGCCCTTGTTTGCTGATTTCAAATGGCAAGCCTTCTATTAACTTTGAATTTAAGATCATTCCTGTTCTTTCTTCTAATTCTTCATACTCATCATAATCTTCCATCGTAAAACCATAGGAGGTTTCTGCTACTATCATTTCTTTGCCGTATCTATTTGCCAAATCATTTAAATTATTTTTTAAATCTTCAAGTGTTCCATGCCAAAACATATAATAGCTCAGACCAATATAATCAAAATCTAAACCTCCATTTAAAAAATAATTATCAAACCAATTGACATATAACTGATTATTACCACCATTATCTAAATGCAGCATTATCTTGGCTGATGGCAAAATATCCCTGCAAGCTTTAATTCCGGCATTTAACAAGGTTACTAAATTAGAAAAATTATCCACTTTACCAATCGGCCATAAAAGTCCATTGGTTATTTCATTTCCAATCGCAACAATATCTGGCTGTAAGTTTTCTTTTTTTAACTCAGCTAAAGTTTGATAAGTAAAATCATAAACTGCTTTTTCTAATTGCTTTAAATTATAATTTCTCCAAGCCTTTGGAACAAATTGTTTACCTGGATCAGCCCAAAAATCAGAATAGTGAAAGTTTAATAAAATCTTTAAACCATACTGCTTACATCTTTTAGATAAAATTTTTATCGTTTCTAAATCGCAGTTGCCCGCTCCATAAGGATTACCTTCTTCATCATATGGGTCATTCCAGATTCTTAGTCTGATTAATCTAAAGCCACAATCCTTTAAAATTAATAGCGGATCTTTTTTTATTCCATGATGATAATAACTCCCACCGGCTTGCTCTATTTCTAAAACACTGGACATATCAGAACCTATAATCATCGTAATCTCCTTTTAATACTTTTTTAGCCTACTTCTTTTTGATAGGCAATTCGTGGATTTCCATCTAATAAATATATTATTCCACATTTTCTGAATTTCAATTTATCAAGTAAATGCTGCATTACTTTATTATCTTCATGAGTATCAATTCTAATGTTGTTGGTAAATCTGCTTCCATAACTTACTGCAGCACTTAATATTCCTTTAACTTCTTTTTTGCCAGCTATTCGATGAATTGTTCCATAAGCGAAATTGTTCAACCACTTTCCTTCAATATAGTTATAGGTAACGTCCTCTCCTAAAATAAAGGCAAATACTCCAACTATTTTATTGTTCAGTTCAACAACATAACCTGTCTTATTTTCAATATCTTTTTTTATTAAATCTATTGATGGATGAGTATCTTTCCATTGCTGTGGATTTCCGGTTTCTCTCATAAATTCTCTGGCCTCACTATAAATCTCAACTACCGTATCCAAATCTTCAGGTTCCATTAACCTGATTTCATAATCTTTGATACCTGAATCCAGTTTGAAATATTTCATTATTGAACCATCGCTGCTTCCACTGTCATAATTTCGATTGCCAACAATTTCCAGTATTTTATCCTCATCAATTTTACCATCAACATATTCTGCTAGTAGCTCCAGTATTTTATGTGTCTGATTTACTGCCTTATCATATAATTCCATAAATGTTTCGTTACTGGCAAATGTTAAATCAATTGGGCTATGCCACAGCTCTCTACCATAGTTCATTGCATCCATCTTTTCATCATATTCTAAGGGCATCATCATATTTGCCACAACATTTGGTTTTTTCATCAGTTTTTCTAGATATTTAAAAAACTTATACTTTCCCTTGTTATGTGTAAATACTTTTTCAGCTCTGGCCATATCATCTAAGCTATCTTTTACATCTTCAAGTGTTACTTCATAATCAAAGACTTCTTTAATACAGTGTGACAACATTTCAGCTATCTTTTCTGCAGAATCTTCTAATTTAACAATTTTCCTGTCAGCTCGATAATCTTCAGGTTTAATTCCCTTAAGTTTTAAAAGGGCTAAATCTATCTGACTTTCAAAAATTTGATGAAGTCTTAAATTGTTTTTATAGGCTGAACCTGTCTGATAATTGACATAAGGATGAGCGATACTATCTAAAGCATGATGAGAAAAAAATCCCCCAACATAGACAATTAATTGTCCATCACCCTTTTTTTTGGCATATTTTAATAAAGCGCTGAAAAAATCATTAACCTTACCTTTATGTATCAATCTTGAACAGTTTCTAACTATTTTTATTCTTTCTTTATTTTGAAATGGAAAATGATGATAAAACATAAAGGGATCAGGTCCCTGACAACCTAAATAAAATATCTTTTCTTTTTCTTTAATTAAATCTTTGAAATTTTCATTGCTGCACTTTTTGGCAGCTTCTTCTCCACATAAACAATGGCTTAAAACACTAGGCATTAATCCTCACCCCGTTCTCCTTACTATTATAAGGTAATAAGCTGTAAATAGGGTGTAAAAAAGAATAGCACCTGCTATTCTTCAATATGTTCTCTTCCCATCGCAATAATCGTTTTAACATGATCATCATCTAAAGAATAATAAATCTGTTTTCCTTCTCTTTTAGATTTTACTAACTTTCCCTGTTTTAAAACTCTTAATTGATGAGAAACAGCTGAAATAGTCATCCCCAGCTGTTCTGCAATTTCACCTACTGATAGTTCCTCCTCATAAAGAGTATATAAAATTCTAATTCTAGTAGAATCGCCAAACAGTTTAAACAGATCCGCTAAATCATAAAGCATATTTTCTTCCATCTTTTTATTAGCCATTTTCTTTTTCTCTCCTCTTATTTTTTCTCAGCATTATCCTCATCGCATTTAATACCGCAATAACCATCACCCCAACATCAGCAAATATTGCCAACCACATATCAGCATAGCCAAAGGCTCCCAGAATCAGACTTCCAACCTTAACTGTTATCGCAAAAATAATATTCTGATAGACAATTGTTAAAGTTTTTTTGCTAAGTTTAATTGCTTCAACCAGTTTTAACAAGTCATCATCCATTAAAACAACATCCGCTGCTTCAATAGCGGCATCACTTCCTAAAGCTCCCATGGCAATTCCGATATCTGCCATCGCCAAAGCTGGGGCATCATTTATGCCATCCCCCACAAAAGTCAGTTTCTGATTAGCTGGTTTTTCATTTATCACCTTTTTAACCAGCTCTAATTTATCATTTGGTAAAAGCTGATAATGAATCTTTTCAATTTTTACCTTTTCTGCTATATCTTTAGCTACCTTTTCATTATCTCCAGTCAGCATATAGATATCTTTAACACCAATATCTTTTAGTTGTTCAATTGCGGTTATGGTATTTTCCTTAAGCACATCATTTATTACCAGATGACCTAAATATTCAGCTTCAAAACTGACATGAACTATAGTTCCTATGCTTTCACACTTTTGGTAGTCTATTTCTAACATCTGCATCAGCTTATCATTTCCCACTGCCAGCTGTTTTCCTTGATAACTGCAAATAATTCCTTTACCAGCGATTTCTTTTATATCACTGATTCTTTTTTCATCGATGTCTTTACCATATTCTTTAGCAATGCACTTGGCAATTGGATGATTGGAATAATATTCTCCATATGCTGCCAACATCAAAAGATAATCGTCATCTTCACTATGATGGATATCATTAACAGCGAAAATCCCTTTCGTCAGGGTTCCTGTTTTATCCATCATCAGCATTTTTACCTTAGCCAATGTTTCCAGATAGTTGGAGCCTTTTATTAGAATTCCTTTACTGCTGGCTGCTCCCAGTCCAGCAAAAAAACTTAGTGGTATGGAAATAACTAAAGCACAAGGACAGGAAATAACTAAAAAGGTTAGAGCTCTATAAACCCATTTTGAAACTTCTACATTTCCATTAGCTAAAAAACTTATTAAAGGTCCCATAGTTGCCAAAGCCAAGGCACTGTAAACAACTATTGGAGTATATACCCTTGCAAACTTACTGATAAAGTTTTCACTTTTACTTTTCAGATTACTGGCATTTTCTACTAGATCTAATATTTTACTGGCAGTAGATTCCTCAAACTCTTTAGTTGTTTTTACTTTCAGTAATCCAGAAATATTTACACTTCCTGACAGTATTTCATCATCAACATTTACTTCTACAGGCATTGATTCACCAGTCAGGGCAACAACATCTAAAACTGATTGACCCTCTATTATTACTCCATCTATCGCTACCTTTTCTCCTGGCAAAATCGTAATAATTGTTCCTGTTTCTATTTTATAGGGATCAACGACTATAATCTTGCCATCTTCTTCAATATTGACATAATCAGGTCTGATATCCATCAAAGCACTGATGCTTTTTCTACTTTTTCCAATCGCATAGCTTTGAAACAGTTCGCCAAGCTGATAAAAAAGCATCACCGCAATGGCTTCATTAAAATCTTTTAAAAATATCGCCCCAACTGTGGCAATGGCCATCAGAAAATTCTCATCAAAAGGTTGGCGCTCCATTATTCCCTTAAAAGCTTTAATAAGGACATCATAGCCAATTAGAAAATACGGAATCAGGTTAAGCAAAAAAACTAAAATTCCTTCTATTTTAAGTAACTGTAATATAACTAGTAAAACAGCTGATAAGATAATCCTCATCAACATTTTTTTCTGTTTTTTATTCATTTATAAAAAAATCTCACAATCTCTATCAACTTTTTTGCAGTTGGTTAAAACTTTTTGCATTACTTCATCTTTTTTGACTTCATCTTCAAAGTCAACAATCAGTTTCTGAGTCATGAAATTAACTGTAGCATTTTTTATTCCTTCTGTATTTTTGGCAGCATCTTCCATTTTCAAGGCACAGGCTGCACAATCTACTTCTATTTTATAACTTTTCTTCATAACACTTCTCCTCATTTGAACATTTGTTCAATTGTTAATATGATTATAGCACTTCCTATTCCCCTGTCAATAAAAAACTATCATTTCTGACAGTTCTAAGCTCTTAATCTGCTCATTTTTGTCCACTTGCTATTGTGGAAGTAGATGCTGGCCAGTATTCCAGCTAATGTAAAACCAAAGGCTGATGACATATAGATAACATAGATATTTCCAGGAAACAGCTGCAAACCAAAAAACACAAATAAATAACGGCTGATACATTGAGCAAATATCGCTATCATCATTGGAGCCCCTACATTTCCTGCTCCTCTGATAGCCCCATGATAAACATGCGACCAGCCAAGAGGAATATAGCTGTAGACTGTTATTCTTATTGCTGTTGCTCCAGCAGAAATAATAAGTGGATCTTTATTGAACAAACTGACCCAGTAAGGAGCACTGATAAATAACAGTGAACTGCTTATTAAAGTAATAATATTGCAGATTTTAATGCTTTCCTTAATAACCTTCTGCGCTCGATCATACTGTTTTGCCCCCATATTCTGAGAAACCATATTTACCGTTACGGTTGAAACTGCTCCCATTGGAAGATGAGCAAAGACAGCGATTCTATCGGCTACTCCAATTCCGGCAATATATTCATTAGGGAGCAGATTTATGTATGATTGTACCATCATAGTACTGATTGCAATCAGCATATTTTGAATTCCAGCTGGAATTCCCAAACCAAGGATTTTACCAAATATTCGCCAACTGAAACTGATGTTTCGAATATTAAACTGAACTTCCTCTAATGAAAGAAGTTTTCTCAGACATAAAATATCCGCTATAAATTGAGAAATTATTGTCGCTAAAGCTGTTCCAACGACGCTCATATCCAAAACTCTGACAAAAATAATACCTAAAACCAGATTTATCAAACTTGATAAGATCAGATATTTTAATGGTGTTTTTGAATCGCCAATACTCCTTAAAATGAAGAAGCACATCTTATATGTCAATACAGCTGCTGTACCAAAGACATAGACACTTAAATAGTCATAAGCCAAATCATAAAGTTCAACTTTAACATTGCTGATATCCATTAAAAAAGGAATAGCCAGATAAGAAATTACCGTTAAAAGTATGCCCCCAAAAACAGCCAGTATCAAGCTTGTTTCGATTGACTCTTTAATCTTGTCTTTTCTTTTAGCCCCAAAGTAGGTAGCTACAACTATTCCTGATCCAAGTCCTAAACCATAAAATAGGTAATTATATACATTCGATATTGTACTACAGGCACTGACTGCACTTAATGCTTCTTTGGAAACATAGTTTCCCACAATCAGTGCGTTAGTCAGATTGTAAAGCTGCTCAAAAACATTAGCCAGAATGATAGGCCAGACAAACCTCAACAACTGTTTGATTATGTTGCCTTCTGTTAATGAAACGCTTGAATTTTTACTCATACTTTACTCCTGTAAAGTAATTATAGCATTTTCTTTACACATTTAAAGACCTTGTCAAGTGGCAGCCCCATAATTGTATAATAATTGCCTTCAATGGCTGAAATATACCTGGCTGCCCATCCCTGAATGGCATATCCTCCCGCTTTATCATAAGGTTCATCGGTCTTGACATACCTGTCAATTTCCGCTTCTTCAATATCATTGAAATGAACATTTGATATATCTGAAAAAACAATTTCTTCTTTCTTGGATAAGACAGCGACACCTGTAATGACCTGATGTTCTCTATCTTTCATTTTAAGCATCATCTCTTTAGCCTGTTTTTCATTTTTTGGCTTACCTAAAATTTCATCATCTACTACAACTATCGTATCACTGCCTAAAACCACATTATCCGGATGTGTTTCAAAAACTGCCTTGGCTTTTTGATAAGCTAGAGCTTTGACCATTTCTTCTGGCGATAAATCTTCAGAAGAAACCTCATCTACCTCAGAGCTGATTACATCAAAATCAAAGCCCAACAATTCCAACAGTTCTTTTCTTCTAGGTGATTTACTGGCTAATATTAACTTTTTCATCCTAATTCTCCTTTGATTTCTAAAATCATATCTCTAAGCTCTGCAGCTCTTTCAAAATCCAGAATCCTAGCCGCTTCTCTCATTTCTTTATCCAACCTTACCAATAATTGCTCTGTTTCAGCTCTAGATTGCTTTTTGACCTTTTTGTTCAGATATTTAATCGCCATTTCATGAGTTTCTTTTGAACGAATTGGCTCTCTGATTTCTTTTTTGATAGTTGTAGGAACAATATTGTTTTCTTCATTAAACTTCTTTTGAATCTTTCTACGACGATTTGTTTCCTCAATCGCTCGAGACATGGAACCAGTAACATTATCTGCATACATGATGACCTTACCATTACTGTTTCTGGCTGCACGGCCAATAGTCTGAATCAGACTTCTTTCACTTCTTAAAAAGCCTTCTTTATCAGCATCAATAATGGCAACTAAAGACACTTCCGGAATATCCAAACCTTCTCTAAGCAAGTTAATACCAACTAGGACATCATATTTACCAATTCGCAAATCACGAATGATTTCCGTTCTTTCCAAGGTTTTGGTTTCGTGATGCAGATAAGCTACCTTATACATCCTGTTTTGCAGATATTTGGTCAATTCTTCAGCCATTTTGACAGTTAAAGTAGTTATTAAAACTCTCTCTTCTTTCTGTACTCTCAAATCAATCTCATAAGCCAAATCATCAATCTGGCCTTTTGAAGGTCGCACTTCCACTTCAGGATCTAACAGGCCTGTTGGACGAATAATCTGTTCAACTACTTCGCCATTAACCTTGTCAAGTTCATAGTCTCCTGGAGTGGCACTGACACAGATTACCTGATTGATGGCCTTTTCAAATTCATTAAATTTTAGTGGACGATTATCTAAGGCACTTGGCAGTCTAAAACCAAAATTAACCAGGGTTTCTTTTCTACTTCTATCACCATTATACATTCCTCTGACCTGGGGAATTGAAACATGTGATTCATCAATAATCATTAAAAAATCATCACCAAAATAATCAAAGAGAGTCCAAGGTTTTGAGCCAGGTGCTCTGAATTCTAAATGACGAGAATAGTTTTCGATACCAGGGCAGACTCCAAATTCTCTTAAAGCTTCCAAATCATAGGCACATCTCTGCTCTAGTCTTTGTTTTTCCAAAAGTTTGCCTTCTTTTTCAAAGTACTGCAATCTTTCTTCAAGTTCGATTTCAATATTTTCACAGGCTTTAAGTATATCCTCTTTACTTTTAGCATAGCCAGTTGCTGGGAAAATATTGTAAACAGTATAGTATTCTAAAGTCTTGTTGGTTATGATGTCTATTTCACTGATACGATCAATTTCATCATCAAACAACTCTATTCTTAAAAAATAATTATCTGTATGACCTAAACTGACATCAATGACATCTCCTCTGACTCTAAAAGTTCCTCTTTTCTGTTCAATGTCATTACGACTGTATTGTCGATCTACTAACATCATTAGTAAATCTTTTCTAGTTATCTTCTGGTTTGTCTTAATAGTAAAAAACAGATCTTTATACTGATTAGGATCACTTGAAGCATAAATACAGGCAACTGAAGCTACAATTATCGTATCTCTATGTTCCAATACCGCATTATAGGCTGCTAAACGCAGCATATCCAGCTCTTCATTTATCATCGAATTCTTTTCAATATATGTGTCAGTTTTAGGCAAATAGGCCTCTGGCTGATAATAATCGAAGTTGGAAACAAAATATTCAACATGATTATTAGGAAACAATTCCTTTAGTTCCGAGTATAATTGTCCTGCCAATGTTTTATTGTGGACAAATACCAATGTTGGTTTATTAACTTTTTCAATTACATTAGCCACAGTAAAAGTCTTACCAGTTCCTGTCGCACCCAGCAGTACCTGATACTTTTTATTTTCCTTTAATCCCAAAACCAGCTGTTCTATCGCTTTGGGCTGGTCACCTTTTGGAATATAACTACTAACTAACTGAAATTTTCCCATATGCATATTATACACTATCAACGGCTGCAATTACTGTTATCTTTAAACAAGTCCTGCATCATAAAACCCAGAAATAAAAAGGTCCAGTTTTTACCGGACCTTAATGTTACTGTTTGATTAAATCTAACGCATAATTCATCTGCGTATCATATTTTTCAGTTTCCAGCTGCCATCCTCTGACAACTGCACTGTTTAAAGCACTGGCGCATACTTCATCCAAAACACCGTTGACTTCCAGTCCTCTATCCTTCTGGAAAGAAATCAAGGCTTCTTTAGTCATCTGTGAGAAGTATCCATCAACTCTGTCAACACCATATCCCAAGAAATCCAACATCGACTGCATCTGAGCTACCTTATCCGAAACGGTGTCGTAATGATAGAATACGCCCTCATCAACAGTCAGATAATTCATATACAGAACATCGTGTAATTTTACTTCATAATCAGGAACAATACCAACTCCACCAATGTAAACGCCATTGCCGCTCTTCCAGATTAAATCAGTGTATTTAATAGCACTTCCATCCATTAACATTCTGGTTATCTGAGCAACTCCTTTTCCATAGGTTGTTTCTCCAACCACAATTGCGTTGCAGTTTTCTTTCATCGCTAAGATAAATACTTCTGAACTGCTGGCTGTGTTACCATTGGCCAAAAGAATAATCTTGTCGTAGTAATATTTATCCCCACCGGTAGCGGTATCTAAAATCTCGTTACCATCTCGATCATACTCTCTCATAACGATATCGCCCTTATCTAAGAAATAAGAAGAAATTGTATTTAAAGTTGAAGCATAACCTCCACCATTGTCTCTTAAATCTATAATAATTCTTGTCACATTATGCTGTTTTAAATATTCAAGATGGTTTTTAAATTCTTTGCCTGTTCCATCAGAGAAGGAAGTCAAAGTAATAATTCCAACACCATCAACAACTTCAGAAAATACAGTATTTGAAATTGTATTTCTAATAATTGGGATATCAATTGTTTCCGTTCCTCTTAAAACTGTTACTACAACTTCTGTACCAACTTTTCCTTTGATTCTATCAGCGATATTATCAATGCCAATTGATTCAACACTTTCTCCATCAACTGCGATAATAATGTCTCCAGCTAAAACACCACTGGCTTCAGCAGGAGAAGAACGTATAACACTGACCACCAGAATCTGATCATCAACAACTGAATAGGTAACACCAATGCCTACAAATGATGATTCTAAAGAACCGGTAAATTGAGCCAGCTCACTGGCACTCATATATTCAGTATGAATGTCTCCCTGCGCTCTAACCATTCCATAAATAGCATCATCAACCAACTTCTGACTATATTCATCAGAATCAGTGCCAAAATAAAATTCCGTCAGCAAAATTTCATGTACAGCCTGCAAAGCTGTAAATTTTCTATCTAAAGCTGTTCCACCAGTATATCTTCCAAAAAACATACCTCCCAAGAAGGTCGCTGTACATAGCAGAGCAACCAATAATATCGTAAATAAACTCTTTAAAAATTTCCTCATATAAATCACCTTTTAATATTTTAGCACAATAAAAAAGGTGCAACAAGTTGCACCTAATTACCTATCCAATAATACCTGCCATAATAATATCCATAGATATCTGTTGGGTTTACAAAACATGGAGCAGCCCATCCTCTATTAGCACATGAATTATTAATATTGTAGGATAATCCAAAGGTATTATCAAAGCGTTTGAAATCATTAAGAATCTTATTGACCGTTGTTGTCGATGTGGTTCCTAAATAGGTTATCGCAAAATGCAGATGTGGTCCTGAAGAGTTGCCACTGTTTCCTGTTGTCCCAATTATAGTCTTTCTTTGATATACGATATCACCAATACTTACATAAATATCTTTTAAATGGTCATATTGGATAAAATAATATTCATCGCCAATCAATACTAACAAGAAAACATAGTTGCCTCGGCCCCAGTTACAGGTGTTACCATAATAACCACCATTATACGCACAGCCTCCTCTGGCATCAACTACTACTCCATTAGCCACCGGATATAAATTTGACCCAATAGCTACTGCAGCATCTATTGCTGCGTGGAATCCACCGCTTGGATAATAGTAGCAACCAGCTGAAACCCAGAAAGCCGTATTTCTAAAGAACGGAGCAAAGCCATTAGAAGGATATAAATCATTGATAGCGGCATTGATTTCATCAATTCTTTTTTCCAGCTCAGAATAGTCTTTTTCCATAGCATCCATCTGAGCCTGGAACTCCGCTTCTTTTCTTTGGAACTCTTCAATTAACTCAACAGCAACTGCTCTTAATCTTTCCAAGCTGCTTTTTTGTGTTTCTAAAGATGTCTGTTGAACAAAAAGATTGTTCTTTTGGGTTTCTAGATTATCAACATCTATTTCCAACAGTTCTTTTTCTTTCTGCATTTCTTCAATCTTGAACATATCATAATCACTTATTTCAGCGATAGCGCTTATTCTTCTTAATAAATCAACAAAACTGTCAGCCCCCATAATAAATCTGATATACGAATTGGTTCTAACATTGGATTGTGATGCTGCCATCCTGTCTTTAATCTGATTATTTAAGTTCTCAATCTTAATTTTTCTTTCTTCAATCTGAATATTTAATTCTTCAATATTCGCTTCTAGAATTTCAATTGTTTTCTGTATCGCTTTGATTTCTTTTTCCAGTGAAGCAATTCTGCTGTTAAATTGAGCAATCTTTTTCCCTTCAGCTATAATATTAGCTTTTAAACTATTCAGGTTGCTAGTTGCTTCATCAATCAAAGCTTTTAGTTCATCCTGCCTGTTTTGTTCATAGTTTCTAAAACGGATACAAATCTGCTTTTCTTCTTCAGTCAGCTGTGTTTGAGTTGAGCATAGCTGACAATAATATTCATAATTATTTTCAAAGTCTTCATCTTCAGCTAAAACATTTCTTTCAACCTGAAAAGTACTGAACGAAACCAGTATACAAAATGTCACTAATAGCAGTTTTAAAACTTTCTTAAATTTCTTCATCGCTTCCACCTCAACGAGCGAGTAGCTGACCACCAGGAACCAACCCAGCCGACAAATACTCCAGCTGCCAGAAGTCCTGCACTGACACGTAGAGTAAATGGATAAATATCAACCAACTTCAAAATACCAGAAATCAGTTGTCCATTCATTTTTTCATAAAAATATTTATAGCCTAAAACAGTTAAGACAATAGGTGCAATGGCTCCTATAATTCCAATAAAGATTCCTTCTAATACTAGTGGAACTCTAATGTAACTGTTTGTTGCTCCTACCAGCCTCATAATTCCTATTTCTTCTCTTCTAGAATGAATGGTAATTTTAATAGTATTGTAGATTAAATAAATTGCCAGCGGAAGTATTACAGAAGCTAAGGCCAAACCTGTTTTTCTGATACCTCCTAACAGTGAAATAAAGTTTTCAATCGCAAAACCACCAAAGTTGACTTCTGAGATGCCATCAATCAAGGCAATTTGTTTTGAAACTTCAGAGATTGAGTATCCAGTTGAAATAGAAACAATAAAAGCTCTTGATAATGGATTATCATCTCGATAAATCTCAAAAATCTTTCCTGCTTCTCCATACTGTTCAATGAAATAACTCAGTTCAGAATCAGCGTCTGAATATACAACATCTGAAACACCAGAAATTCTGCCTACTCTTGTTTTAAGAGCCTCAATATCATTTTCCTCAACATCTTTATCTATTTTTACAAAGATTTGAATTTCTTCTTCGATATCATAGGTAATTTGATTAATATTGGCAATTATCATTCCTAAAACACTCAGAATTGCCAAGGTAATTGAAATAGTTACAACTGTTGAAAAAACCATAGCACGGTGTTCTCTAATTCCCCACCAAGCCTCTTTAAAAGCGCGTCCAATTCGTCTAAGCATGGCTATAGCCTCCTTCAGGATTATCTGAAATAACACTGCCATTATCTAAAAGGATTGTTCTCTTTTTATAGGTGTCAACTAAAACATCATCATGGGTTACAACGATAACTGTTGTTCCTGATTTATTTATCTTTTCTAACAGCTCAATTATTTCTTTTGAGTGTCGTGGATCCAAATTTCCAGTTGGCTCATCGCAAATTAAAATTGATGGATTGTTCGCTATGGCTCTACCAATAACTACTCTTTGCTGCTGTCCACCTGAAAGCTGTGTAGGCTTGTTGTTGAATTCATTTGCCAAATCGATAATATCTAACACTTCCTTGACTCTGGCACGAACTTCACTTTTCGGTTTATTTATCACTTCTAAAGCAAAAGCAATATTATCAAATACCGTTTTATTTTTTAACAGTTGATAATCTTGGAAAACAACACCGATTTTACGACGATATAAAGGAACCTTGCTAAAGCGTAGTCGCCCTACGTTTGTTCCATTGACTATTACTCTTCCTTTTGTCGGAATTTCTTCTCCATTTAACAACTTGATAAGTGTACTTTTACCTGAACCTGTTTCTCCAATAACATAAACAAATTCACCATCCTGTATTTCCAAAGAAAAATCATTTAAGGCTTTTGTCCCATTTTTATAAATCTTTGAAACATTTTCTAAGACAATCATAAATTCTCTCCTAAAAATAAATCTATTTATTAATTTAACAGCTGCGTTAAATTAAACTCTTACTTCAAAGGTAAAACCTTCACCTTTAATTTCTTTAGCATCTGCCACAATTACAAATGCAAATTTATCTATTTTCTCAATAACTTTTTCCAGTTGATGATATTGCTGTTTAGAAACAACGGTCATTATAGCTTCTTTTTCTTCTTCTGTATAGCCACCTTTAACCGGAACAACAGTTGTTCCTCTGTTCAATTTATCATGTATGTAGGTATTTATTTCATCTTTCTTTTCAGAAATAACAAACAACGAAACAGCTCTGCCTGATTTAGGAACCATCATTTTATTGATTACCGCATTGTATATATATACAAAAACTAAACCCATCATCACATCCTGAACACTGAAGACCAGCACTCCAACCAAAGCAGTTATTGCATCAACAATAAAAAACGCTATATGCAGTGGCAAGCCAGTATATTTATGCATTATTATTGCTGGCACATCCATACCGCCAGTTGAAGCTTCTTCTCTCAGTGCCAATGACAACCCTACACCTGTCAAGATGCCGCCATAAATGATAATCAAAAATATATCAGCCTCGACATGATAAGGGAAATAACTTAAAACAGTTATGAAAATAGGATAAACAATTGAACTGATAATCGTTTTCAGTGCAAATTCCTTTCCTAGAAATAAAAATCCCATAATAAAGGTGAAAACAACAAGGATATCAATCGTTATTGTTGCACTTATACCAAACAATTGTTCTACGATAATGCCAACCCCAGCAACACCGCCAGATAATATGTTGTATGGTAAGACAAAATAAACTACTGCTATGGCAAAGATAAAATTTCCCAAGATAATCAACAATATACTTTTAATTCTTTCGCTCATACATATTACCTCATTTTATATAATACCACACCTTGATAAAAAAGGGACTATTAATCCCTTTTAAAATTACCAGCTTCCTCCACTGCTGCCACCAAATCCTCCACCAGATGAGAATCCTCCACCTGAAGAAGAACCACCGCCATCACTGCTGTCATAAGGTGATGAAGTCATTGTTCTTTGCATTGTGTGGAAATGAGAATTCATCGAATGCATCATATGATAATTATCATGATAACCATAAGGTGAATCATACCAGTCACAGCTGACAAATGTTAAGTTTCTAAAATGTTCATTCCAGACATTTGTCAAACCTAAAGCATAGGCAAATGGCAGAATATCATAAAAGTAATATGGATTTCTTTCTATCAGTTCTTCCAATTTTTCCTGGTTGGCATTGATAATAAATTCTCTTAAGCCCAGTATTCTTGATAACATTTCATTACCATATTCTGTTTTCTTACGCATATACATTGTAAGCAGCATAATCAGCACTTGGAAAATGATGACTGTTATTAAATGAATGACGTTCATCTTTGCTTGAAAAAATACCGTAGCCAACAAGAGTGTCGAACTGATAAATGAATTTAATATAAATAAGCCAATCAACAGTTTTTTCCACCATTCCATGACAAATCTTTTTTTATGCAGATAGTTCAACAGGAAGCTTGCTATTACTATTCCAACACTTACAAATATTCCCGGTCCAAGTATTAATAATCTGTGATTGCATTTCCACTCAACAAGTATAAAACTAAATAGATATGGAACAAAACTGAATATCGAACAAGTAATCTGTATAGCTATAGAAGTTGAAGTCGATAGTCTTGTTCTTTCCTTATTATAGTATTTATGTAAAGAATCTTTGGCATTGCCAATAATCTTATAAAAAGAATCTTTCAAAGTGCTGACAACAACTTTTGTTTTTTTATTAAACAACCCTTTAAATAATATCCTTTCAAAATTCTTCGCCTCTTTTTCTAGATTATTAACCTTGGTCAGGATTAAATCATCATCAGTTTCTTCAATCGTGATGATGCCTCTTCTTCCCCAATCTAAAATTAAAGATATAATATCTGAATCATTAACCTCTTCATCAATAATTACCCCTACTTCAGCTGAGCTGACATCCTTTGGGGCATGATATTCTACTAAGTGCATAATTGGATCATCTTTACCAAAGAAGTAGAATAGTGTAGCATAGATTGCCGCGACAACCATCGTAAATATCGCTGCTATAAAACCATATTTATTTGGGTTGGGAAACTCGAAATAATCTTCTCCCAACAGTACCTGAATTGTAATGCCTTCATTGTAAGCTATTTTGCCATCATATTTGCCAATTATAGTATTATCTATTCTTTCTACTGTTAATAGCCCTTTATTTCCGATATCATTCATCATTCCTTCTGGTGAATGAACAAAAATATTTTTATTGTCAAAAGATTTAGGAAAATGGATTGTAAATTCGCAGCTGTTTGTGTCGGTGTTCCATCCTGTAGTTATGATGTTCATAAACAACATATCCTGACCATCCAATTCCAAATCTGAGGTATGAATAACATATTGCCACTTATATGTTTCATAAGCGTTGGCATAGTAATCAGGATGACCAATCTTGATCTGGACATCTCCTTTTTCATAATAAACAGTATATTTGTGTGACGATAAAACTTTTACATTAGTGATTGGAAAACGATACTTCTTTGTGACATTTTTACCATTTATTGCCCAAACCATATTATATTCATCAGTAAGATTAACATAAATACCATGACGTTTTTTAGTAAAATGGACAGACATTGTTTCTGTCACCAATAAGGTACCATCTTCGTTGACTACAATATCGACATTATGAAAGTTAATGTCAAAAGCCTCTGATGCCTCTACATCTTTGATGCTGATAATGGATAAACAGATAATTATCACCGTTAATAATTTCATTACTTTCTTCATAATCGTCACCTTCTCTTATTAATTATATCCTATTTTATATTTTCAATACTACTGGCTTTAACAATTCTATTTTAATTCTGGATTGTTTAACGTTCCAATAATTAAAATTGCATTTGTTTCTTTATCTCTAATAATATAGACAAAAGGTTTATCAAAAGTTAAATTTAAATATTTAACTGGATTAAGCATTGCCTTCATCAGCATAATTTCTGTTACAGCTGCCGCCTCGGTACCAGATTCATCAACGATAATCTTTACCTTTTGTAGAATATCACTGACAATTAATGGATCATTGCTGATTTTGGTAAAATCAGCACTATCTTCAAATATAATACTTAAAGGCATCTGAGCTAATAAAGCCTTAAAGTTGGCAGTAAAATCAATATTAAACTTCGGTACGGCTAGCTGAATATCCTGATATTTTTCAGTTTTGCTAACCTTGTTGATAAACTCATCATCAATTTTGCTCACTAGATTTTCCAATCCCTTTTTCGGTTTTATCAGAAGCATTTCTATCCTGTCATCACAATATGGTAAAATTGTCGCCTGACAATTTTCATCTTCATAATAAGTTAAATATTCACTCATATTCATAAAGTCGGTTTCAACTGTTTCTTTACTGTTGATTTTAAACAGTTTCTTTCTGGTATTTGACTTTTTAAATGGCATCATCCAATTAGCTTTAAAATATAGAGTGTTGATTAAAACAGCTTTTACATTGACCTGGTAGTTTTCTTCATGAAGTTTCTTTATCAGTCCATTGGTATTTCTTTCTACCCAGCTATTTACTTCTTTTAAAAGCTCATCGCTGCTTATTATCCCAGAATAAATATCCGCATCATAGTAGTCAACTACTTTTTGTAAATAACTTTTCTTGATTTTATACTGCTTGTCTATCCAGATAGAATTTCCAATCTTTAATATTGTTGGCTCTTCAATTTTAGTTACAGAATCCAGAGTTTGACTAAGTGAAGAACTTAAATCTTCAATTTTAGCCCCAAAAACTTCCTGCAGTTTTATTTTGGTTTCCTTGTCTGCTCCTAAACTTAATAATCCTAAAGCAAACAAAAGAGAAGCAGGTGAATAAACTACATTTTCTGCTTCTATTTTCTTAAATATCTCTAATAAAAAATCATTAACACAAATATCTTCAGTAGTGTTTTTTATTTCTTTTCTTTCATATTGTTCAGTTAATCTGGTAACCTTATTCATCGTTTTCCTCTTCTTCTGGCAACAAATCTTTAAAATCTCTACCTACAGCATCTTTAATTATTCCTTTATAGACAAACTTGATACCTTTGATTTTGAGGAAATCTTCCGGACGAAATTTATGTGGTTTTTTTATTATATCTATTTCTCCACTTTGCTCTAGAGCAGTAGAGACAAATTCTGAGCAGAAAAAGCGTCCTTTTCTTGGATAATCAATTTTTGTTTTACACAGCAACAGACCAATAGCATTAAACGGAAGTTTTTGTGCCACCATTGTCTCAACAAATTCTTTCGTTTTATTATAGGCCTGTTGACTTACTTCAATATAAAAAACACCCATTTTGGATCTATTATAATATTTATAAAAACCTTCAGTAAAAGGTTCGAATTTTAAACTGGCCGGAAACATACTGAAAGTATACTTTCTTCCCGCTGAATACATCGGTTGAAGAGTACTGTTAAAACTGATTGAAGAATGCGTATATTCATCATTGGTAATCCAACCTATTGACCTGGATAATAAAGTTGCTGATTTCGTCAATATAATAAATATTTTTTTCTTTTTCACTTATTTAAACCTGTAAATTACATTATAGGTTTTCTTTTCATCAGCATTCAAGATAGTGCTGAAAAAATGACTGTTATGGTTATTGTCTGGGAAAAATTGCGTTTCCATAGCCACACCACCATTTTCCTGATAAATGTAATTACCCTTTCCTAATTGATCCTCTAAATAGTTGCCCGTATAAATCTGTATTCCAGGCTGATCACTTTCTACAGTTAATAAAATCTTACCATTGGTTAAATATGCAACTTCTTGCATTTTTCCATTATAGCCATCAACAACAAAGTTTAAATCATAGCCCTTGCCATAAACTACCGGTTTATAATCAGCTCTTATATCTCTGCCAATAGCTTTAAATTCTCTAAAATCTACCGCCGTATTATCCACAGCCAGTATTTCTCCTGTTGGAATTAAATCTTTATCTGTAGGTGTATAGAAATTAGCCTTGATTTTCAATTGATGATTTAAAATATTCTTCTGATCATGACCATCTAAATTAAAGTAAGTATGCTGAGTCGGATTAAAGATTGTTTTTGTATCTGAAATACAGCTGAAAGATTGTTTTAAACTATTGTTTTCAATGGTATAGACGATTTCATAGTCTCTATTTCCTGGGAAATTATCTTCTAAGTGTTGTAATTGCACCTTGCATATCAATTTATTATCAGCAACTTTTTTTACATCATAGATTTTCTTCTGACAACTGTTACTGGTATGGGAATGTAGATTATTAGTCTTATCATTTACTTCTAACTGATATGTTTTATCATCGATAGCTATCTGAGCATTTTTAATTCTATTGCAGTTTGGCATAACTGTCATGCCAAAAGCAGCACCATTATCAAAATAATCTTCTATATTTTCATAACCTAAAGCTACATCTATCCCTTTATAGATTATTTTTGTTATTGTCGCTCCATAATTTAAGACTGTCACCTGAAGATCTTGACTCTCAATAACATACTCAAATATCTCTTCATTATTATTTGTAAAACCTATTGACTTCATATTGCTCTCCTTCTTATTTAAATTAATTATAGCATTAAAAAAATAATCTTCACAATTGAAGATTATTAATATGTTTTAGCTCTTTTTAAAGCTGATTTGGCCATAGCTGGGCCTATAAACTCATATAGAATTGATGTGGCTACAACCACCGTTTCTAAAAACAGACCCAAACTTCCTCCAAGAGATCTGGAAGCCATCGCTGCTAAAGCAATTGCCACTCCAGCTTGTGGAAACAATGCCAAACCTAAATTCTGGGTTGTTAAATCATCTTTCCCTGTGATTTTACAGCCAATAAAGGCTCCAGTATATTTACCCACAAATCTAACTACAAAGTAAACCAGTACCAGTACCATCAAGGGAATTGAATCAACTGATAAAGCATTATTGAATAAGCCTTCCATTTTGAAGTTCAAGCCACTTCGAACAAAAAACAACATTAAAATGGCTGGACTGAATATATTAACCTGTTCAAACAGTTTCCCATCATTAGAAATATTTATGTAAACCATCCCCATCGACATACAGCCCAGTAAAGGTGAAACATTATAAAGTGCACATATCCCACTAAATCCTAGCAAGATTGCTAGAACTATAATTAAGCGGTTATCTTCACTGCGAGAATCTGGCAACAATAACTTTAACAACACACCCAATAATCCACCTACAATGATAATAATCAGATTTGTAATTGCTGGCATAAAGATATCCATCATGCTGAATTCATGATTCATCAGTCCAATGGCAATTGATAAACTGATTGAAAAACTCAGCAAGCTGATTAAATCATCCATTGCGATGACTTGAATCAGCGTATAAACAAAATTTCCTTTTGCTCTTTTTTGCCTGATTGTCATAATGGTACTGGTAGGAGCCGTTGTTCCAGCAATTGAAGACAATATCAATGCGAAAGGAAGACTGATTCTTAAAATAAAACGACAAACAACAAACATTAAAAGACTACAAAACAATGTCTCGGTTAAGGCAATAATCGCGGAAGGAACAATTCCCCTTTTCAGTCTTTTCATTTTAAAAAACTGACCAGCACTGAAAGCAATTAACGATAAGGCCACATCTGATAAAAATGAGGTAGCTTTTACAAACTCTGTTGGTATTAGATTTAAACCATAAGGACCAATTAAAACTCCTGAAACAATATAAGCTGTTACATTGGGAAGATGCATTAATTTAGTAATTCTAGTCAGTCCAAAACCACTCAAAAGCATGATAGCTAAAGCCATCACGATTCTCGTGTTTTCTGGCGCCTGTATAAACAGGTTCTCTTTTAAAAACTGTAAAAAATTAATCATCATAATTCCCTCTTCTAAAATAGTGTGTTCCTATTCTATCTTTTTTCTTGCATAAAATCAAATTATATTATTTAATATATATATAAATATATTTTATAGGA
>CAYUXW010000005.1:0-72263 GCA_964449115.1 uncultured Erysipelotrichaceae bacterium
ATTAAAAAACGACAATTCTTTTTCAAATTGTCGTTTGTCAACAGTCTGAAAGGACCCCATGGTCCTTTTTTATTTGATTATGGCAATAGCTTCGATTTCACAAAGCATATTCTTTGGCAGAGTTTTTACTGCCACTGTACTTCTTGCCGGTTTTGAAGTAAAGTATCTGGCATATATTTCATTAAATACCGCAAAATCATTCATATCGGCTAAAAAACAGGTAGTTTTAACAACTTTATCTAAATCTGAACCAGCTTCTTCCAAAATGGCTTTAACGTTCTGGCAAGATTTTTCAGTTTGCCATTTGATGCAGTCTTCATACTTTCCAGTTTCTGCATCAATGCCTAATTGTCCCGAAGTAAAAATAAATCCATTAGCTATATAGCCTTGTGAATATGGTCCAATTGCTCCAGGGGCTTTTTCAGTCGCTATAATTTTCATCTTTTAAATCCTCTTTTCTATTTAATAATATCTTCCAACCACCAGTACTTCTTTAACTGTTCAATCAGATTAAAGTAGTACTTATGTTTGTTTCTTTTAAGTGAGCGCTCTACAAGTGCTTTTGTTTTTTCACTACCCTGACCTGTCAGAATAAAAGTATCTAAGTCATTGTAGTTAATGCCCATTTCAATTTCATCACTTTGATTATCCCATAAATCAGCTGAAGGTGTCTTTTCAATGATACTAGATGGTACACCAATCTTTCTTGCCAAGATATAGGCTTCTGATTTAGTTAAATGCTTAATTGGATTATAGTCATAACCACCATCTCCCCATTTAGTAAAATAACCCATCACTATTTCACTTAGATTACCAGTACCAATGACAAGTCTATTGGTTAATTGAGCCAAAAGATATAGATTGGTCATTCTAACTCTTGGAAGCACATTAGCTTTAGCTAATCTTTCATTAACAAAATCTAACTTGATGCTTTCTTCAAGTTGCTGATAGATATCATTAACTGCTTTAGATATATCAACGGTATATAAAGGAATATTAAAGGCTTCACAGAGCTCTTTGGCATGTTCTATACCCTTTTCTCTTTGAACTGACTTATCGGCTTCAAAAGGCATTGTAACGGCTATAATTGGAACATTAGCTCTAGAAACTAAAGCACCTACCAAGGCACAATCCAGTCCACCACTCATCCCAATCACAAAACCATTACTTTTGGTACTCTTATAAAAACTATAAATATTATCACAGATTTCTTTAATATGTTCATCGCTGTCTTGTTCAAATTTAATTAAATAGTATTTCATTAAAATTTAATCTCCTTCTGTAGAATGTAGTCATTAACTTCATCTTTAACCAGATATTTGTTACTGATTCCCTTTTGATAATTTTCTCTAACTAAGGAAGAAGAAATATTGCTGGTTAAAGTAGTATCTAAAAAGATAAAAGAAGCAGGATACTTTTGATATAGACTAAAAGAATCAATATTAGTGCTTTCTCCAATTCGAGGATAGACAATTATTTTAAAGTTTTTAATCAGCTCTTCAACCTTATACCAACTTTCTAAATCATGATAGTTGTCCATACCGATTAAAAGAGCTAAATTATCATACTCGTTCTTTAACATATTTAAAGTTTCCAAAGTCTTCAATTGACGACTGTTTTCTTTAGCGTATCTTATTTCAATATCACTACAAACAAACTTATCATTATCCTCAATAGCCAGATTAATAATCTTTACTCTTTCTGTATCTTCAATTAATCCTGCTTTCGCATATAAAGATGAAGCAGGAACAAAAATAATTTTATCAGCCTTTAATAAGTTCAGTGTTGTCTGAGCAGTTAGAAGATGGGCCATTGTAATAGGATTAAATGAACCACAATAAATAATATTCATTAATGTTCCTCGCTATACAAAAGTTCACACTTCTTGGCATATAAAGCCAGGGTTAAATCAACATAGTGATGGTGTGGGTTTTTAAAACGCTTTTCCTCTTCCGAAACAGTTTTTAAATTCTTTTTCACTTTATTTCTTATCTCTTCTAAAGTTGGTAAATCATAAATCAGTTTACCATTTTCGATTACCTTTACCTGTAACTCTTTAATTTTCCACTCAGGTTGGGTGTCAATCTTTTTCCAAGGCATTTTTTCATCAATAAATTTGGTGCCGGTAATATCAACCTTTTCATCATGCAAAGCTAAAAAGTCAAATAATCCAATTCCTTTTTCATTGTAAACGCGATAAGCCTTCTTAAAACAAGGATTGGTAATCTTTTCAATGTTTTCACTAATCTTTATTGTTGGCTTATAGATGTCTCCTTTTTTAATGGCGACAATCTTATAGACACCACCAAATACTGGTTCTGATTTTGAAGTAATCATTCTTTCCCCTACTCCAAAACTGTCAATTTCAGCCCCCTGTTCCAATAATGATTGAATAGTAAATTCATCAAGACTGTTAGAGACAACAATTTTGGTATCAGTAAGTCCAGCATCATCCAACATCTTTCTTCCCTTTTTTGAAAGGTAGGCCAAATCTCCTGAATCAAGACGAATACCTAAAAGTTTTTCTCCCCTTGGTTTTAAATACTCATTATGAACCCTTATCGCATTTGGAATACCACTGGTTAATACATCATAGGTATCTACCAGCAAGGTACAGCTGGTTGGATAATGTTTGGCGTAGGTTAAAAAAGCCTGATATTCATTATCGAAATATTGAACCCAGGAATGGGCCATGGTGCCAACTGCTTTAACTCCAAACAGCTGATCAGCAATTAAAGTGGCTGTAGAGTCTACTCCACCAATATAACAGGCTCTGGAACCTAAAATAGCCCCATCATAGCTTTGAGCTCTTCTAGCACCAAACTCCATTACCGTTCTTCCTTTTGAAGCTCTGACAATCCTATTAGCCTTGGTAGCTATAAGTGATTGATGATTGATAGTTAAAAGTAGCATTGTTTCAATAATCTGAGCCTCTACTAAAGGAGCTTCAATGGTAATCAAAGGAATATCTGGATAAACTATTGTTCCTTCCTCTACTGCATAAACATTTCCGGTAAATTTAAAATCAGACAGATACGCTAAAAAATCTTCTGAAAAGATACCTTTACTTCTAATAAAATCGATATCCTCAGCATCAAATCTGATATTTAACAAATATTCAATTGCCTGCTGAAGACCTGCAGCAATAACAAAACCCCCATTATCAGGATTTCTACGATAAAACAAATCAAAAACTACCCAGTTATCCTTTAGACCTTCATTATAATAACCATTAGCCATTGTTAATTCATAGTAATCCATTAACATAGACAGATTTCTTTTCATCCTATACCTCCGCTGAAGTAATTATTTTAATTCCCATTGACCTCATCAAATTAATTGATAATTCATTCATTTCATGTTTGTCATGATTTTCACCATCAAAAGTATCAATAGCATCACTGACAACTATTATTTCCATTTCCATATCCATTTCATTAGCCAAAGCTTTTAAAGACATAGCAAATTGTAAAACACAGATATCTGAACAGACACCCATTATATAGTACCTGCCTGGTCTAGCCAGCTCATGGCCAATAAACTTGAATATACCATTAGTGCTGTTTTTCTTAATAGTACAGAGATAATTTGGATGATCAAAAAGATAACTTAACTCATCAATAGTTTCTGACTGACTATCTCCAGCTAAACAATGTTCAGGAAAGGCCTCAAATTCCTTGCAATCAGGATGATGACAATCTTCAAATACGATGATATCACCATCAACTTTTTCAACAACTGTATTAATGTTATCAACGATATCTAAAATAGACTTATCGTGTAAAGGGCCTTCTTTAACAAAGCCATTAACCATATCAATAATAATTATTTTGTTTTTCATAAGTCACACCTCAATTAAAATTATATCATAATTTAAATAGATAGAATCTCATATAACTTTATATTTTACAAAAAAAGCAAGTCCTTAAATTGAAGGACCTGCTCTTTTAATCAAGTTTTTAAACGTTTTCTTCTTTATTTTTCTTTCTTTCTGCTAACAGTAGCATTGCCAAAATTAATGATAACAATCCAGTTCCAGCCAGTGGCAGCAATAGTGGATTTGTCGAAGTTTCTGAATCTACTTCTGCAGGTTCAGCGTATCTTACAACCATATCTTCAATAGCATCGTATCTGTATAAAGTATCGACACCTTCTTCATCTTTCAGTACTACAACTGATAAATGTTTCATGTCTTCATCTACATATACCCAGCCATCTAATTCAACTCCATCAATTGTTACCTTACCCACAACCATTGGATCTAAATCATTGTTTTCATAGTCAGTGATACCAATAATGTATTCTCTACAGCAGATAGTCAGTGTTCTGTATCTGGCAATAAGGACATCATTTTCTCTATCGAGGATAAAGAAGTCTTTTTCTCTGGTTGCCATATCCATACAGTAGATTACATCAACACCTTTACCAGTAAAGATTCCATCATCACCTTTTTCAAGCTCATCTAATGTAACATTATCTAAGTTTACTACTACACCCTGCTTAGTATCTTCAAAGTCATAGATTTTGGTAGGCATTTCTTCAACATAGGTGTTGAGTGTATAGACCTTTTTAGTACCATCTTCAGCGGTAACTGTAATATCTGTCTTATTCCATCCTTCACTTACACTTTCATCAATAGGTGAAACTGTAGCTTTTGGATGATTCGCAACAGCTGTGATATCTAGATTTGTAGTATCCAGTGGTGCATATACAGTATATTCAGTATTTTCAGAAGCAAATTCTGGACTTAAGCTTAATCCTGCAACTTCTAATAATTTCAAGGTTGCATCATTTGAAACAACTGGTTTTGGTGTATAAACATTTACAGTGACCCTGATTGTTGTTCCTGATAAATCTTCATCATCATAAGTTGCGGCATCAGTTATTTTTATATCAATTGTACAGGTTCCTTCACTAACAGCTTTAATTGTCAGTGTTACTGAATCTTTATCTAACCAATGTTTACCAGCACCACTGGTAATAGTAGCTACTCCTGGATTGCTGCTTGAAACATCAATTCTTCCTGCTGCGTTAGAAGCAGTTATTGTTAACGTTGAACTGCTTCCAACCGCAATTGACATACTACTTTTATTTGGTTTAATTGAGCCAGCTGCATATACAGTGACTGTACTGATAAGCATCATTACGGAAATAATGATAGCTAATAATTTACCTTTTATTTTCATTTATTTTACTCTCCTTCCATAATGATATTTTTAATACTTACATAGTCTAGCGCGCTAATCTTATTATCTTTATTGTAATCAGCAGCCAATAGATATGGAGCTCCGTTAATTAAATTGAATTCCATAATATGATTTTTAATAGCTACATAGTCAAGTGCACTAATCTTAGCATCACCATTTACATCGCCTAAAATAACGATATAGTACAGCTTAGTACTGTTATCTGAATATTTAGCAGTTAATTTCATACCTGTAGCAAGCTTTCCGCTATTACCAACAGGTTCATCAAGCTTACTCGCTACACTGAATGAATAATTTAGAGGAATACCTCTTTGTGTTTTAGTGTCAATAATTATAGGAGTTTCATTTAAATTAAATCCTAAAATACATGTTACTCCATCTTTTTCAACTAATACAGTACCTGTATCAGCCAGGAAATCTGCTTCAAAGTAACCTTCCAATTTTGGAATTACCAGGTCTAGAATTTCAATCGTACCTGCAGCATCTTCAAAGTTTTTACCACATACTGAGCAATGATAGTGTTCTTTTAAACCTGTTGCTGTGTATGTTGGTTCAACCTTTGGATTGTGAGTCAACTGATGTCCTAATGCAGGAATTGTTTCTGTATATGTATGACTTGAATCATTCTTACAGGTGAATGTTTTAACTCCTGGTTCAGTACATGTAGGAGCTAATGTTATTGTTCCATCATCCCAGTCATGTCCTAATGCAGGAATTGTTTCTGTATATGTATGACTTGGATCATTCTGACAAGTGTAAGTCTTGATTCCTGTTTCAGTACATGTAGGAGCTGTTGTTACTGTTCCATCATCCCAGTCATGTCCTGTTTTAGGATCAGTTACTGTTACTCTTGATAATTCTGCTCCACATACAGTACAGTAGACAACTTCATCATGACTTCCATCTGTTTCACATGTTGGAGCTACTACATTTTCTATGACTGTTTCTCCTTCAGTATGTCCTAATGCAGGAATTGTTTCTGTATATGTATGACTTGGATCATTCTGACAAGTGTAAGTCTTGATTCCTGTTTCAGTACATGTAGGAGCTGTTGTTACTGTTCCATCATCCCAGTCATGTCCTGTTTTAGGATCAGTTACTGTTACTCTTGATAATTCTGCTCCACATACAGTACAGTAGACAACTTCATCATGACTTCCATCTGTTTCACATGTTGGAGCTACTACATTTTCTATAACTGTTTCTCCTTCAGTATGTCCTAATGCAGGGATTTCCTGATATGTAGTGTATCCACATCTAGCACATTCATCATATGCATTCCAGCCTACTTCGGTACATGTTGGAGCTTTCGCTTCATGATGTACTAAATCATGTCCTAATGCTGGAATTTCTCTAGTTGTAACATAATCACAAACATTACATTCATAAGTTTCTAATCCAGATAATGTACATGTTGGTTCAGAGGTTACAATCCATTCGCCCTCATGTGGATGGATATCTTTTTTATCACCACAGTGGATACATTCATCCCAGTGATGAGTATCATCATATTTCTGTTGATATTCATGAACAATTGTTAAAATTGCTGAGTCCACAACTGGTTTGTAATTTCTAGCAAATCCAACTGAGATAACTTTATATGTTCCTACAGCAGTTGGTTTAGGACCATTAATATTTAACATGTTTATATCAACAACATCTAATATTTCATTAATTTTGTTAATAATTGCTTCATTTTCTTCAGTTACTTCGATGTTAGCAAGTGCTGCTTTTAAGCTGGCAATAGCTTCAGCAACATTGTATGAACCATTTCCTACTTCAAATATTTCTGGCAGGATAATATTGGCATCATTTGCTTCATCAATAATAATTGAAATCATTGGCAAGTTGACTGGATTGTTGACATCAACGAATTTTTCATCTCCATCATCATAAGCGGTAGTATCAAACAACTCAAATATAGCTTCTTTCTGTTCAATAACTAATGTAGCCAAAGTAGTGCCTAAATATTTAACATTTCCGTTAGCGTCTTTTTCTGCATAAGTAGCTACAACTTCATAGACACCAGCATTTGTAGGTGGTGTTGTTGAGTTATAAACATATTCAGTTGTATTAACACCAACATAATTAATTGTCAGACTTCCTTCATCAACTGCAGAGCCATCTAATTTATTGACTATAGCAGATAATTCTTTAGCTTGACCATCATAGACATATGTAAACACATCTTTTGCGACACCTTCACTGTCCACTAAATCCATTTCAACAGGTTGAGGAACAATAATAACTACTCTTGTAAGAGGTATTGCTACTGCCATATTTGCACTGATTTCATCCTTGATATATGCAATCTGTGTATATGTGCCATTTGGCAAATTATATGGATCAGTTGAGACAACACTGTTTCCTTCAAAGTCAAAGCCGATAAATAAGTATTCTACTCTATCAGTCAAAGCATCATCTTTTACATCTTCCACATAACAAGAAGCAGTCAAACCAACCAAATCTAGTAATGGTCTAGTGAAAATGTTATTAGCATCTTCATAATCCCACTTCAGAACAGCTTCTGTTAATTCTGGACTGATCAGCAATATTCCAGTATCGTAAGCAACATAGTAGTCAGGATCTGTTACTACAGCTCCGATTAAATATGCTCCAATACTGACTGGATTTACTTCAGCCTGTTCTTTAAATGTTATAGTAGTATTTTCTGATATTTGAGCAACAACATCTAACAATTTATCAACGTATTCATTTGATAAACCAGCCTGATTTAACATTGCTTTAAACTCATTGATTCTAGCAGTTAACTGTTCAATTGTAATGCCATTTGCATAAGCATCAGCAAAATACTGTTGCATCAGCTGATCAGCTCTTGCTGGTAAGTCAAAGTTAACTACACCGTTTACTGCCTGCCAGCTATTTTCAGAGAAATCTCCGCTAACATCAATACCTGCAGTAATCAAGGTAATCTTTGCATCTTCTGGAGACTTAGTAACCATTTCAGTTACATCAACTCTAGTATTGTCATAAATATGTAACTTGTCAGTAACGGTAACAGTAGCTTCAGCTGGTAAAATCACCATTGCTCCAATTGCCATACCGACATTTTCAATTGTTTCATCTAAATATGTTGCAATAACAGTGTATGCTCCAGCATGGATAGGACCTTCTGTACTATTATATGGAGTTAAGTCTGTTTGTACTCCAACATATCTATAAGTAATATTATTTGGATCTAATACATTGCCATTTCTATCAGTAGCTCTAGCTGTCATAGTGTGAGGGTTTTGATTGTAGACAAATTGTCTATCGTGATTGACATTACCTAATTCATCAATAAACTCAACAGTAACAATATCCGCTACAACTACATAAGCTCTAACAATTGGCAGTGCATAGTAAAGTTCATTGCCTACTTTTAGTACATAAGCAATTTGAGTATATGCTCCAATTTCAGCACTTGGATCATTAGAAATATAAGTTTCACCATTGATGTTTACACCAATGTAGATATTTTTTAATGCTTCGCTTGCTCTTTGGTACATTTCATCTGAAAGGTTTCCTCTAATTACATGGCTTCCTAAATCATAGTCACCAGATAATATTGCCTTTCTAGTAATAATATGGTTTTCATCAACAATGTTGAATGCTAAATCCACTTGAACAAGTTCTGGAACAATCAGCACATAACCGAAATTAATTCCTTCATTGTAGTTAGCATCACTTACGATACCACCTACCAGGTAAGCTCCCGCATCACAGACAACAATATCTTTGCCCATTGTCAACTTGACTTTTAAGCTACCAACACCATCAAGATTTTCAATCTGTTGTAAAACAGAAATTAATCTTTCAATTGTTGTAGTGTCAATATCAATATTAAATGTTCCTTCAAGTGCTTCTAAACCACTTAATACACTGGTTAGTGCTTCTCTTAATTGATCAATGGTTAATTCTGCCCCATTTTCAATTACTGACAGTACACTTACAACCAAATTTCTCAGCCAAGCAGGACTGATTTCATCAACATTTACCAATTCTGGAATATTTACATATGCCATTATTGATGTATCGCTACTGACATCTTCTCCTAA
The DNA here is from genome assembly GCA_964449115.1 of uncultured Erysipelotrichaceae bacterium. Lineage (GTDB taxonomy): Bacteria > Bacillota_I > Bacilli_A > Erysipelotrichales > Erysipelotrichaceae > UBA1783. Next base: position 9,266 of record CAYUXW010000005.1, read on the forward strand.
TCCAAAACCAATAGCAAATTCAATTAATTTTGCTTCAGGGTCAGAAGTAATCAGTTCACTGACATTAACACCTGTTTCTTTAATATCCTGATAGTTGAAAGTAGATGAATTTACATTAACTGCAGTATCAGCTTTTTCTACAACTATCTCAACAGTAGTTTCTGTTGGCTTATGCTCAGCATCACCAGCAAATTTTACTGTAACAGAATGTGTTCTGGCATTTAAATTAGAAGGTACAACAATTGTCATATTAGCGTTTTCACCTTCAAAGATTGCGACAATATCATTGTCAAATTCATCTTTTAAAGAAGCAAATACTAAATCGTAAATTTCCTGATCTGTATAACCTTCGTTTCTATAAATGATACTCACACCTTCATTTAGGGTAATGACTGCAGTTTCTCTATTGTCAACAACATTAAATAAATGTGTCTTTTTACATGGAGCCTGATCACCATTACCAGCAAAAGTAACAACTACAGCATAACCATTACCAACAGTAATTTCTGCTGGAGTTACCGCAATATCATTTTTCTTGAATTCAATTGTGTATTCATCAGCACTAATAGTTTCGTTAGTTACTGTATCAATAACAGAAATATCAAAGATTGCCAGTAACTCTTCTTCTGATAAACCATCATAGAAGTCATAAGAGACCTCATCAACTTCATTCATTTCTACTTTGGTAATATTTCTGCCATCAGAAACTGTAAATTCTACTTCCGCTGAATTACCATGATAACTATCAGTACTAGGTATTGTTACCTTGACAGTATATGTTCCAGCTTGTTTTATATCAGCTGCATTAATTTCGTTTCCATCACCATCATATAGCTGAACTAATTCATCAGCATATGAAACTGGAAGATCATTACCACCATAAGAAGCACTATTGAATGCTAAATCGAATACATTTTCTTCAACAACTGGAGTAGATTCTGCATAAGGGATTGTAACATTTTCATTTAAAACAATCTGGATAGTTGGACGAGCATCTACGATTGTGAGAGTTGCTGTTGCTGTACTCTTTTTATGAGTTAAAGTATCCTGATACTCAAAATTAACTGTGTATTCTCCAGCATCTGTTAAAGGCATATTATTAATATTTAATAATGTTGAATAAGAAACATTCAATCCTCTATTAATTGAAGTAATAATTACATTATCATTACTTAAAGTATCTCCATTTTCGTCAACAACATCTACCAACAATAAATCTTTTACCTGTTGTAAATTATAGTTAATTGTTGATAAATCATTATGCTCTACTGTCTTATCTTGAACATTGGTAGTAGTTTGCAGACGATTATCATAAATAGTGAAGTAACCATCTAATGAAGTTGATTTATACTGAGCATCTCCTTCAAAAACCACAGTTACCTTATAATTCCCAGTAACATCTCCTACCAATGTAGAAGTAATTCCATCACCAATAGCACCATTAACTGAAATATTATAATCACCATTTTCATTTTGTTTGTAAGCCCAGACAAGGTCAACACCTAAAACAGAAAATTTATCTAAATAAATATCTGAATTTACTTCATCTAAAATAACAGTTTCACCATATATTAACGAACTAAATAAAGCATTTAGCACTTGACTTTCGTTAATAGCTGAACCTGTATATCCAATTTCAACATTAGAGTTTAAAACGATTGTCGGATTAACTCTTGTATCGTTTAAAGAGATAACAGCTTCAATTGTCGTTGTTTTGTATTGAGGAAGATTCTCATTATAATTGTAAGTAACCCTCACTCTTTCTGTTGACTGCTCTCCAAAAGCATGACCGATAGTTCCACCTGGATAATCTAAAGTAGTCCATGTAGTCAATATACCACCAGCATGAAATTCAATATAAAATAAATTAACATCATCTGGCCTGTTCACCAACCCCTCTATTGCCGCCTGGGCTTGGGTATGATTCATCTTATCATTAAAATTGATTGATAACTCAGGTTTCCAAGTTAAAATTGGTTCAGTCAAAACAGTAACTGTATATTCGTTTTTACTGCTTTCAGTAACAAACTTAGCTACAGCTGTACCTTGTCCATCTGCTAAATATTCAAAAGAAGTTAAGTCAACGTTTACTTCTTCTGTTCCCTTTTTAACAACAATTCCACTAATATATGTGTTTGTCGCAGGGACAGCAGTAATTGTTACTTCTGTATCAGCATCTACAACTGCAGGACAATCAACTGTTGCACTGGTATCACCAACAGTAATGTGTGATTGTGTATCGGCTATATAAGCAATTATTACAGTAGCATCACCAGTTAAACCACTAACTGTATAATTACCTGCTCCACCTTCAACTACACCAGAAACCTGAACAGTATAATTTGGAATTTCATTAACTATAAATGATTGTGACTCATCACGATAAATAGTGTATACTTCTTGAGTTTCAGCACCATCTTTTATTGTTTTAATAGTTAACTTATCATAAATCTTGACAGTAAATGTTTTAAAAACACTATAAGAATTCCAAGGGTATTTTTTGTGCCTATACACATAAGTCGTCAAATGTTCATAAGTTGCATTAGGCTTCGTTACTGTTTCACTATGAGTAGTCGTGCCCAGCAAAACTTGACCAATATTCTGAGTGCTATTTACATAACCTTTAATTTGATCAATATGACGATTAGTCTCACTATTATGTAGTGAAAGTATTTGCGTCGTATCATTGTATCCTGTTTCAATCGTTATCTCTGCACGTGCAGGAATGATTAAACAGGACAGAACAATTCCTATCGTTAATGCAACATTTAGGAATCGTTTCACTAATTTTTTTAGCATGCTCCCAACCTCCTATGCTTAAATTATTAATTGAATTTATATTCAAAAAAATCTATTTCTTAATTTAGCCTATTCAAAAACTTTAGTAAAGAGTTAAACACCAAAAGAAAACAACTTTTTACAGTTGTTTTACTATACATAAAATTGTTTTTTGTTTAATAATCTTTAATATTTAACCACTTTTCTTTAATAAACACCATTAAACAGGTCTTATAAAGCAGTTATTTTTTTGCAACAGTGTACAAATATTTACTCATATATGTCTCAATACAGACAGAATCTTTTAAAGCAATTGATATGTCTTATTTAATATTCTAAATCAAATGGCCAGCTGTTAATACCTCCAATCTCAACGATATTGGTATAACCAATATCTACAAGTTTCTGGCTGGCAGCTTTTGAGCGATTACCACTGCGACAGTAGACAAAAATGAGTTGATCTTTATCTGGTAAAATGTCTAACATTTCATCTTTGATGTTTTCATTTGGATAGTTAATTGCTCCTTTAATATGACCTGATTCATATTCTGCTACTGTTCTAACATCTAAAATGATATAGTCTGTCTCAGTTTCCATCATCTGAATTGCCTCATCAGTTGAAATAGAAACATATGTAACTTTTTTCTTTTCGTTACAGCCTGTTAAAATAGTTAACAGGATAAAAAATACTAATAATTTTTTCATGGATATATCATACCATTTTATTTTGCTCTTTTAAATATATGAAATTATTTTCATTCAAATCATTTTTTCAGCCAATAATATACAAATCATTTCTTTTTGATATTCATACTTTGATGATTAGATGTTATAATATACGCAAGATCATTAATGGTGTATACATACTTAATAGGGAAATAGGTGTTATTCCTATACTGTCCCAGCAACCGTGATGTGGATGAAATTCAACTATGCCATTGCACTTGGTGTGAGAAGGCTGAAAAGTAAGATGAAACTAAGTCGGTAGACCTGCCTATAATGATTAGAGTCGTTTCTTCTGGGGATAAGAAAAACAGTTTTTTTACTTTTCTTGCCATCCCCAGGTATGGCTTTTATTTTGGAAAGGACGGTTATTATGAAAGTAAGAAAACGAGATGGTAAACTGCAACAATTCAATTGCGAGAAGATTTATGATGCTATCTGTGCGGCATTAGAAAGTGCCAATGTCACAGATAAAAATCACGTGGCCTGGGAAATTGCCAGTGACATAAAACAAGAGTTGATTTTGAACAAGACCAAAATCATTGAAATTGAAACATTACAGGATTTAGTGGAGGCAAAACTGATGACTTCAGGACTGCCTGATGTCGCTAGAAGATATATTCGCTATCGTTATGACAGAGAAAGAATCAGACAGAGCAAATCAAAACTGATGATTGACATCTCAGACAAGTTGAATGCGACCAATGTAGAAAATCAGAACGCTAATCTGGATGAAAAATCTTTTTCCGGCAGAATGAATGAAGCTAACAGGGTTGTAATGAAAGATTATGCTTTATACAATTGTATGAGCGAAATGGCTAGAAACAATCATTTAAACAATGAAATATATATTCATGATTTAGATTCTTATGCCGTCGGAATGCATAACTGTTTATCAATTCCTTTTGATAGACTGTTAAAAACTGGTTTTACGACCAGGCAATGTGATGTCAGACCACCAAAATCTGTCAATACAGCGATGCAGTTGGTAGCGGTAATTATGCAACTACAATCTTTACAACAGTTTGGTGGTGTCAGTGCCACTCATCTGGATTGGACAATGGTTCCTTTTGTCAGATATTCTTTCTATAAACATTTTATTGATGGTTTAAAATATATTGAAGAGGGTTCTTTAGATTTTGATAAAGAAGAAGCCAGAGATGTTTCTATCGACGACGAAAGATATAAACGATATCCTAAAGCTTATAAATATGCCTATGATATGACTGAAAAAGAAACTCATCAAGCCGCTGAAGGTATGTATCATAATCTGAATACCCTGCAGTCAAGAAGCGGACAGCAATTACCGTTTTCTTCAATCAATTATGGTACCTGCACTTTAGAAGAGGGACGCATGGTTACTAAGGCTCTATTAGAAGTCTCAATTGAGGGTTTAGGTGCTTTGCGAAAAACTCCAATTTTCCCTTGTGGAATTTTCCAATGTATGAAGGGAGTTAATAGAAAGCCAAATGAACCAAACTATGACTTGTTTAAATTGGCTTTAAAATCAACTTCATTAAGACTTTACCCTAACTATGTCAATGTTGATTGGTCAAATAATGCTGGCTATGATATCAATGACCCTAAAACTTATCTAAGTACTATGGGTTGTCGAACAAGCAATGGCTTTGATATTAATGGTTTAGGACAATTAAAGGATGGTAGAGGCAATATCTGTCCTGTTACTATCATTATGCCAACCCTGGCAATGCAGGCTAAAAATGATGTTGACAAATTCATGGAATTATTAGATAAGAAAATCCATGAAGCTAAAGACATGCTTCTGGAAAGATTTGAATGGATTGCTTCTCAACCTGCTTCCAGCGCTAACTTTATGTATGAAAACAATACAATGGAAGGATATATACCTGAAGAAGGTATCAGAAGTGCTTTAAAACATGGAACTATTGTCATCGGTCAATTGGGACTAGCTGAAACGCTACAACTTTTAATTGGCAAAGATCATACTGAACCGGAAGGTATGGAACTGGCAAAACGTATTGAACAGCTATTCAAAGATAGATGTGATCAGTTCAAGCAACAATATAAACTGAATTTTGGTGTCTACTATACTCCGGCTGAAAATTTATGTTACACTGCCAGAAATAAGTTCGTTGAAAAATATGGGATAATTAAAAATGTCAGTGATAGAGAATTTTTTACCAATTCAATGCATGTTCCCGTCTATAAAGAGATGACTCCATTTGAAAAAATTGATATTGAAGCACAATTGACTGGCTACTCTAATGCTGGATGTATTACCTATGTTGAACTGGAAAGTACCAGCAAGCACAATATCGAAGCCCTAGAGACTTTGGTAAACTATGCTATGGATAAAGATATTCCTTATTTTGCGATTAATATTCCTAATGATACCTGTTTAAAGTGCGGCTTTACTGATGAATTCAATGACAGCTGCCCGATGTGTGGCAGTCAAGAGATTCAACAGTTAAGAAGAGTCACAGGTTATTTGACTGGCAATTATAAAACGGCCTTCAACAAAGGTAAGATTGAAGAAACCGAAATGCGTATAAAACATAACAAAATATATCAGGGGTAAATTATGAATTATTTAAAAATTGAAAGTTCATCACTATCCAATGGTTTAGGATGGCGTGTAGTCTTGTGGGTCAGCGGATGTAGCCATCATTGCCCTAATTGTCAAAATCCAGAAACCTGGGATAGTCAGGCTGGAAAGAAATTTACAGCTCAGGAAAAACAATTAATTATCAAACTCTTAAAGCCGGATTATATTAAAGGTCTAACTTTATCAGGTGGAGATCCACTTTTTGAAACAAATAGAGATGCCGTTTTAAAACTGGTAAAAGAGATTAAAGAAGTTTATCCTAAAAAAGATATCTGGTTATATACCGGCTATAATTTTGAGCAGATTAAAGACTTGGAGCTTATGAAGTACATCGATGTTTTAATTGATGGTAAATATATTGACCAGAAAAGGGATATCACCTTGCCTTTTAGAGGTTCTGTTAATCAAAAGATCATTGATGTCAGACAATCATTAAAAAATAATGCCATCATTGAATTAAAACCATAAAAAATCGCAGTTGCGATTTTTTATTATGTCAATAAGAAATTATATTTATGATGAAATACTTATTTATACTCAACTTGTTTACTGTAGGTATAAATACCATTTTTTACTGAATCTGAAACAAAATACTCTCTTTCACAACTATCATTTCCCCAGACGACATTTTTTGTTATTTTATGAGAATAGCAGCCCGTAAAAACTTCAGCAATTGTAGTATCTGTTATCTCACAATACAGGCTGGCATACTTTTCAAACCAGGGAGCATGTTTAATTCTATTTCTCCAGACTAATCCATAGGGACAGTGATCACATCCTAAAGTTTCATCCCAACCAAGACGGGGTACATCACTCAGTTTATTGATATTTTCTGGTATTCTTTCCATATTTAATTCTTCAGCTTTTCCAATCATAATAACTGCTCTTTCTTTTGCTCTTTTAAACAAAAGAGAGCTGACTATTTCCAGCGTTTTTTCATCACCTAATTCATAATACATTTCAGAAACAAAAGCAAAATACAATTCTCCAAAGGAAAAGGCCATATCTCTTACCTGTGAAATTGCTGTCTGTTTCAAAATCATTTCCTCATCTTTCATACCAATATCCTTTCTCAATTATATTTATATAAAAAGAGCATTTTTAATTACTGCTCTTTATCTAGATTATGCATGACTAATCTGCTGCTTTAAAATTGTAAACAGGTTTCAGAATGTCAATTATATCAACACAATTATAAATATCATCAATAATATCATTTATTGATTTATAAGCCATTGGAGCCTCATCTAGAGTTGCTTTATTTACCGAAGTTGTATAGATTCCTTCCATTGTCTTTTTATATTCATTTAGATTAAAGGTCTGCTTAGCCTTGCTGCGCGACATAATTCGACCTGCTCCATGAGGAGCTGAATAGTTCCAATCTGGATTACCTTTACCTTTAGCTAAAATGCTTCCATCTCTCATGTTGATAGGAATTAAAACCAATTCATCTTTATGAGCAGAAATAGCACCTTTACGCAATATCATTTCCTTTGTACTGATGTAATTGTGAACAGTATGAAAAGAAGATAATGCTTTCATATCTGTACGTTCTAAAATAATCTCAGCTATTTTTTCACGATTTCTTCTCGCAAACTGCTGACTTATTTCCATATCGTGTAAATAATCTTCTAAATAGGAGCCATATAGATAACAGAGATTTTTAGGAACATTGCTTTCCTTAGCTTTCCACTGATTTTCCAAATCTTTTAAAGCCTTTTGGATTTCATCACGACGTCCCTGTTTTTTATAACTATCAATTAACTCATCTCGTTTCTTAAAATAAGTTTCTTTACCTTCATGTAAATCAATTGCCAATTTCTGATACAGTTCAGCTACCTGTTTTCCTAGATTACGACTGCCTGAATGGACAACCAGATATTTGTTGTCAGCACTATCAACACCTATTTCAATGAAGTGATTTCCTCCACCAAGAGTTCCCAAACTTCTTTCCAGACGTTTTGTATCTTTTAGTTCTCTATAACAGCGAAGTTTGGTTAAATCAAAATATTCCAGGCGTGATTGCCAGACGTTTCTACCACTTGGAATAAAATTACAAGCCTGGTCAACCCTTTTAAAATCAATATCAACTTTACCAAGTTTCACTGTGTACATTCCACAGCCGATATCTACTCCAACAATATTAGGAACTACTTTATCTACTATGGTCATAGTAGTTCCAATTGTACAACCCTTACCAGCATGAACATCTGGCATGATTCTTACCTTAGAACCTCTGGTAAATTCCTGATTACACATTCTTTTTATTTGATCAATTGCCTCTTCTTCAACTACTGAAGCATAACAAATGGCAGTGCTTACTTTTCCTTTTATTTCCATAATCTTGCCACCCCCTTCAATTGTTAATAAATTTATAAATATTAACAATCTAATTATATCTTTCATAACTTGTTTTGTCTAAAATTTACAGCATTTTGATATAAAAAGTCTGAGAAATGGAAATAAGTTCTATAATTTAAAAAACGGAATCAACTCTTTTCGATTAGAAAAAGGCACTAATTTTGATCAGTGCCTTTTTATCAGGATAGTTAATTTCAACTATTTTTTATTCTTTTTTTTACTTTTATACTGGTATACCGATAAGCCGACTATCGCTGCCAATGATACACTCATCAAAACTACCATGGTCACAACTATAGGCTTGAAGTTGTCTCCAGTCTTTGGTACCACAGGTGGAATATATGTATTGGTCACATTATAGCCTTCTACCTCTGAAGCATAGTTTTTAACCTCATCTTCAGTTATGGTATATTCTATCAGTTCACCATTTTCATATTTGTCAACACCCTCAAAGCTCCATGACCAGCCATCAGTCTCTGTTACAACCACGAAGTCTACCTCTACATTACCATTCATCAGTCTGATAGTGATGCTTTCTGGTCTTCTTTCTGTCACATCATCATCAATCCAGATCTTTTCTCCTGCGACATCAATTGTTTCAGGAGTATGGCGATTTTTTACTGTCAGAGTATTCTGATCATATTCAACCGTATAGCCTTTTGGCACTTCCACTTCTTCAACCATATAAACTATTGTTTTACCATTATATTTAACTGGTAAATTAGTGAAGATATGGCTTTCATCGGTTTTATTAGTCAAGGTTACAAGTCCGTCAGCATCCATCAGAGTTCCAGAAGCTGAAGCATTTACCAGATCTGTCCATAAGACTACACTTCCATCAACTGTTGGAATAAGTTTCAATGTCACATCGGTTCTCAGACCATCCTGGTTACTGTTGTCATCCCAGACCTTGTTTACCGTAACACTGGTTGTACCAGGTGTTCTTGAGTTGGTCACATCATAACCCGTTCCAGCTTCATTTGCCTTGATAGTAGATTCATAGTTGTTACCAACTGCTTCTTCCTTGATAGTATAGATAATCAGTTTTCCCTTGTCATATTCAACCAGATTGCTGAACTTATCTTTCCAGCTGTTTGTACCATCCAGAGTTATCTTTTCTCCTGTAGCGATATCATCAGCATATAGCTCTACTGTCACAGAATCAGCTCTTACTCCATCCTGGTTTTTGTTGTCATCCCAGAACTTCTCAACCTGGATTTCCACTGTACGTTTATGGATACCTGAATCATTGAATCTAGAGGCATAGATTGCACTGGCCATCTCATGTTTCTCTGGCATCTTGATTCCGGTTATTACTGTTGACTTCAAGAAGCCTGAGACATACTCGCCGGCTGCATCTGAATCGGTATAGTCATTGCCGATATTCATCGCTGACGCTCTGTAGTCTTCAATATAGTTGGTCACAAATCTAACACCGAACATACCAGCTGGTAGTCCGACAAATTTGTATCTTCCGGCTGATAAGTCTGTTATCTCTCCGGTATCAAGATCAAGCTGTTTTCCTAAAGCTACTGATACTGGATTTCCGGTCTCATCAAGATATGGAACATACTCGCCAGCGGCATTCTGTATCAGCAGTGATACCGTACCTTCAATAAATACATCTTCACTTATCTGACGTATTCCATCAGCATTGGCATCATGCCACATCAAACCTTCCAAGGTTCTTTGAATAACATAAACCGGTGAACACACTTCATTTAATGCTCTTGAAAGTGTGTTGGCAAAAATATCTCCACCCTTGAGTTTAGGTTCAGTACTTAATACCACGTTCTGAACCAATGTCTTTCCACCATCTAAATCTCCCATAGTTACAACAGCCGTTACTGCTCCTGTGACTCCGGTTATGGCACCTGTTACTGGATCAAGTGTTGCTTTTATCCAATTAACTTCATCCAGATTCTCTAAAATCGATTTTCCAGCTCTGATATCAGCAGGATTATAGTCCTGAGATATCGTTCCTCGAACTGTTAAATCCGTAGTATAGTAGACTTCCCATTCTGACAGGTTTTCAACTGTCGATAGAGATGTGTCAATTGACCACTCCTGAAGAATTGTCTGAGTTGTTGGATCAAATTTAGACCCACATATATCCCCATTAAATGGGAAGGTGTCTAGAATTATCGCATCTGTGTAAGGATTTATCGCATTGTTTGATACATAGGCTTTCCAGCCAATATCTTCACTCAGATCAACATATTTTGAATACGGTATCTTAGCCAGTGAGGTAGCTGAAAGTTTGGAAACCTTGATTCCCACCTCATCATAGTTACCGTTTACTTTGGTTTTTTCACGATTATCTTCAGTAGCACTTATCCAAACCTTGTTAAGCAAATGCTCATTGTTTGCTACATCATTAGGTGTTCCTGGTTCACCAATATTGGCACTGTAGATAATCTTTGGCATATCACTGTTGACTACAACATTTTCAATAAACCAGGTCAGGGTTGTTTCTCCTGTTGTTGTGTTTACGACTATTGTTGAAGGTTCAATCTGAACTCCACCTGTAACTGTACCCTGTCTTCCAGAAGCAGGATTTTGAGTATAGGTTCCACCAAAATAAGCTGAACCATCAATATAGGTTAAACCTTTTGGCAGAACATCAACTATCGTAACATTTGTCAGTATTTGCTGTTGTGAAGGCACAAGGGTCTTAACTGAAGGAGTCAGTCTGAAATCGACAACTCTCTGGTAAGCATCTAAGTCAAAGTTTTTCTTTTCCTGGCCACCAGCTTTTTGGACTACTTCCTTTTTAATTGCGGCAGTATAAGGAGTGACATACACTGAATCTCCTCGGTTACTTGAACCAACATGTCCGCCTATATTTGCTCCATCCTTATAGATTGCTTTTGAATAATAAATTTTATTATTATTAGTCACTGGATAATTATAAATAGTTGCTTTTGGATAAACGACACCATCTAAATTATCATAGCGACGAGGAATATATTTTCCGGCATCATTATATGCTTTACCCAACCATACATTGCTTCGCTGAACAATCTGATATACAACATCAGTTGGCGCATTAGCTTTTACTTTTACTGGTACAGAAAAGAATACTTGGGTTCTGGCAACTCTTGGATTATCATTTCTAGCCTCAGCTAAAATTCCAACAACCACACCATATGCTTGGGCTTCTTCCAGCGTTTTAAAGTAAACAAGATCTGCTTCAATAGCATCATCCATCTCAAAATCACTGACCCAAACTTGACCATTTGGTTTGCAGGCATATAGGAAAGTCGCCGTAAATGTGCTATCAAGATATCCCTGTTTTGTGTGGATTTGTGGCTCTCCAGTCAGTTCTAAGCCTACAGGGTCAAACTTCATTAGTGAATTAAGGGCATATATCGCATTGCGCTGTTCCCCATTAGGGTTATATACACCACCCCAAAGAATAGCAAACTGCTGATCACGGGTAGCAGTATCTTTGCCAGTATATATCCACTCAAGTGTACCAGCAATATCAGTTCCATCATAATGGTTGACAGAGCGGATATACTGTATACGATTGTCATAAGTTCCTGGCATTGCTAGATATACTGTTCTAACCAGTGTATCATCTTCTAATGGTAAGCCTTCTTTGTTTGGCTTAGTCTGATTGCTATTATCTGTAACTATAGGAAGACTTCCTGCTGTCGGAGAGCTGGCGCGTAAATTTACATCAGTAATTACAAACTCAACTGTTCCATTGCCTCCATAAACCGTTGGTAAATAAGTTTCATTTTCTCCAAAAGGAACAACAACGAATAATTCAGCTCCACTAAAGCCACCAATATGAGTAGATCTAACTCCATTTTCGGCGTTAAAATAAACTTTTGATATAAGAGAATTTCCAAAATCTCCATTTGGAAAATAATTAGGATTAATTACATAATTATCTACTGTAAAGGATACTGTACTTCCCGTTTGACTGCCAGTCCAGGTTCCTCCATTCCAAACAGTAACAGTTCCTGTTGTTGGAGAATATTCACCCATAGGTCTATTTTTACTGGTAGGATTAAGAGTGGAACTGCCAGGAGATGCATTTACCCCATAACGTAATTGAACATACTTAACAATATCTCTTCCATCTAATTGAATTGTACTGGATGAGTTTCCTTCATAAGACCAGACTAGTGGAACATATAAAGATTGGCCTGACAAATCAAATACCGCTCCATCTTCTCTTCTAAATGTAACTTTGAAATTTAAATCAAAGGTAATTGGGCCTTCTGGAATCGCAACTCCTTTTAATCCATCATTTGGATCAATATTATAAAGCTGCAAGGTAATTCCATAGCCAACAAGTCGACCATAAACACCGCCAGCATCCTTGTTCATTGCCAGCTCGTTGCCAGTAGAAAAATTAAAGGTATCTAGCCCATTGGCGTACATGTTATGAATCTCTTTTAACTGCACATTGAGTCTCAGCTCACTGCTGACTGTTACAGGATCTCCATAAACTGTCTTTGCTTCAACCCTATTATGTTTTGGACACACTCCATCGAGATGGTTGTGTTCCAGCCATATTGTAAATTTCGGTTCTATCGTAGAACCATTTTCAATATTCAATACACGAACAACCGCATTTAAGGTTGCACTACCTGGAAATGCACTTGGATTTGGTTCTACAGGAACGACAAATCTTTTCCCAGTTAAAACCTGAGACATAACTCCATCAACTAATTTATTTTCAATAACATAGTAGCTTTCACCATCTTTTTTATCGGCTAGTTCAGCTATGTTATTTACTTTCAGACCAATCCAGGTCATGCCATCTACATCCCATTCAGCCTGGTCTGCTCGATATGGCAAAACAAATTCATAATACAGATATCCTTCCTTAACTCCCAGATATTCTCCAGAAATTGCGGTAGAATAACTGAAATCATAAGAAACCGTATCAAAAGTTCTTACTATTCTATTATCTGGACAGCAGTCATTTCCTGGACGGTCTTTATAGCTTGGATCATTTGGATCTTCTGAAGTATCAAACGGTCCGGTTCCATCCTGAATGTCGACTATTTCAAAACGACTTACATAAGCCCAGTCTCCATCCAGAAATTCAGCTACACTGCCATCTTTTAAAACAAACTCATCATAAAGAGCCTGATACTTGCCCATTTCTTGAGGGCCAATGTACGCTTCTAAAAGATTCTGCTCTCCATCAGTCAGAAGATTAAATTCATTTGTTATGTTTATAAGTTTAGATCTTAATTCCAATCTCTCAGCATTAGTATAATTAACCGCTTCACTCATTTCTGGAAGAGCTTTTATATCATCTGCCAAGGCTTGACCTTTTACTTTTACAGTTACAGTATCTATTTCCAAGTCAGCAATAGTGGCATCATCAAAAGTGGCCTTTAAAACATATTCGCCATCCTTATCACTATTATAGATATTTAAAGGATCTGCAGAAGTCCACGATATGGTTTCAGCACGGGTTTCTTCTGTTCCATTTTCCAGAGTATAGACAACAAGCAGTGTTGACTGAAGTCCTATCTCTTCAAAAGCCGTTCCCACCATTACTTCATAAGTATTAGGATAAGGCTTGGCTATCTCTTTTACAGTTTCTCCTGCATTTAAACCCATCAGATTAATTCCGAAAGGATTATTATTGTTAAAACCGTTGTTTCTTTGTTCATTCCGGTAAAAATCATTATTTACATCTACAACTGTCTTTGCCCGCACCGTGTTTGGATTTAATATTCCATTATTTATTCCAAACTGACAGACAAGCATTAACAAAACAATAATTAAGGTTAATAGTCTTTTAATTTTGCTCTCCATACCATATTCTCCGTTTTTCCCACCAAAAAAAAATATTTGTCTAAAATGACTTTTATAAATTGTAGCATTTATATATGCCATTTACAAGAAAAAAAGCAACATCCAAACAAAAGATGTTGCTTTAATTCAAAATTTTCAATAGATATCACATATGTTTAAAATATGTTAAATCTATTTAAAACCAGCGCCTTATTCAGTTAATTGAATTAGTAAACTGAATTAAATACAAGTGTAACCACCGTCAACCGCGATGATCTGACCTGTAACATAGCTTGATTCTTCAGCAGCTAAGAATACTGCAGCTGAGTTCAATTCACCTTCGTTACCATAACGTGCCATTGGTACAGTTCTATTAGCGAATTCCTGGAAGAAATCACTATTTAATGTTTCAGTTGTTAATTCAGTATAGAAGTAACCTGGACAGATACAGTTTACTGTAACACCTGATTTAGCTAATTCAGCAGCTGCACCTTTTGTAAAGTTAACAACAGCGCCTTTAGTTGCATGGTAAGCAATTGTAGGAATAGCCAGGTTTCCAACTAAACCATAGATTGAAGAAATATTAATTACACGACCGAATGTTTGATTGCCTGCTTCAATATTTTCTTTCATGTATCCAGCAAATGCTTTTGTAACTGCAAATACTGAAGTTAAGTCTAAATTAACTGTAAAGTCCCAGTCTTCTCTTTTGAAATCAACTAATGGTGTTCCAGTTCCTCTTTCACCACCAGCATTGTTAATGATAACTTCACAATGTCCAAATGTTTTCTTTGTTTCTTCAACTGCATTAGCAATTAATTCTGCACTTGTAATATCACATGCTACTGGTAAAACTTTAACTCCGTATTTTTCTGACCATTCTTTTGCACTTGCTTCTAAACGCTCTAATCTTCTAGCCATAATAACAAGATCAGCACCAAGTTTTGCAAAACCTTCAGCCATCTGTTTTCCTAAACCAGATGATGCACCAGTGATTGCAACTACTTTTCCTTTAAAATTAAACATATTGAATAACCTCCTCTTTTCAAATATTTATTTCCATACGTCATTTACAATTGTACACTTTTTAAAAATCTATTTCAATGTAAATCAAGCAAATTATAGCCACTTGTGAATTTTTTAGCTTTTAAAACTTTTGATTTGTTAATTTAACATAGATTTAAAGATTTAAATTGTCTTAAATGTAAAATAAGTTGTTTTTTACAAATTTTTATTATTTTATTTCACTATTTTTGACTTGTGAAAATATTTTAAAAATAGACTTGTGAAAAAATTGTTTAACATTGTACAATAAGATGAGGACAAAGGGGGAAAAATAATGAATTATCAAAAATTGTTTACTCCTATGAAAATAGGAAATATGGAAGTGAAAAATAGACTGGTCATGTCTCCAATGGGAACAAACTCTGCTTTTACCAGCGGACGTAAAGATGATCAGGAAATTGATTACTTTGTAAGACGTGCCAAAGGTGGAGTTGGTATGATTATCAATGGCTGTCAGATGTTAAATGAAGTTATTGCTCAAGGAACAATGGAAGGTTACTTGGATAGCTTCAGTGTCTTACCTGCTCTGACTTCGATGGTCGATGCCGTTCAACGCTATGGCACAAAAATAGTCTGTCAGATTTCTCCAGGAACTGGTAGAAATGCTTATCCAGATACTTTAGGTCAGCCACCAATCAGTGCTTCAGCAATCCCAAGTGCTTTTGATCCAAATGTTATTTGTCGCGCTTTAACTAAAGAAGAAATTCAGGATATTATGAAAGGAACTGAATTTGCGGCTGGTTTAGCTAGAGATGCTGGTTATGATGCTATTGAAATTCATGCTCATGCTGGTTATCTGATTGACCAGTTTATGAGTGCCTGCTGGAACAAACGTGAAGATGAATATGGTGGAAGTCCAGAAAATCGCGCTCGCTTTGCTAGAGAAATGGTTGCTGCCTGCCGTAGGGCGGTTGGACCAGATATGCCAATTTTATTTAGAATTGCTTTAGACCATCGTTCTGAAGGTGGAAGAACAATTGAAGAATCTATGGCTTTACTTGAAGCATTGGATGATGGCAATATTGATGCATTTGACATTGATGCAGGATGTTATGATTCTTTAGACTACATCTTCCCTCCTTCTTATTTAGGAACTGCATGTATGGATTATGTCTGTAAAGAAGCTAGAAAACATACTGATAAACCATTACTGAATGCTGGTAACCATGATCCAGAATCAGCTGTACGTTTAATTGAATCAGGAGAAGCAGACTTCGTTATGATGGGCCGTCCATTAATCGCTGATCCAGATTTACCAAACAAACTGATGAATGGTTTAAGAAATGAAATTCGTCCATGTATTCGCTGTAATGAATTCTGTATTGGACGTATTTGGAACAATCACACCAAGTTAGGTTGTGCAGTCAACGTTGAAGCGATGGAAGAAGTTCGTTTCCAGATTGAAAAAACTGAAAATCCATTAAATGTTGTTATCGTTGGTGCAGGACCTGGTGGCTTGGAAGCTGCTCGTGTTGCTGCTATTGCAGGTCATAAAGTAGCTATCTATGATAAAGGTTCTGCACTTGGTGGTACTATGCGTACTATCGCAACTTCAAACTTCAAGGAAAAGATTGCTGAACTTGCTAGATACTATGAAGTGAAATTAGCTAAATTAGGTGTTGAAATTCATCTTAATACTGAAGTTAAAGGAGATGAAGACTTCTTAGAAAAAGCTGATAGGATTATTGTCGGCACTGGTGCTGTTCCATTCAAACCAAATATTCCAGGTGTTAACTGTGATAAGGTAATTGATATTGTCTCTGCTCATGCTAATGAAGAATTAATCAAGGGTGATAATATCGTTATTTGTGGCGGTGGCTTATCTGGATGTGAAGCTGCTCTTGAGTTAGCTGAAGAAAAAGGAAAGAATGTAACTGTTGTTGAAATGCTGGTCGAATTTGCTAAAGACGCGATGTTTATCAACAAGATTACTCTATTCAACAAACTGGCTGAAAATAACGTTACATTATTAGCTAATACCAAAGTTGTGGGAATTACTGATGAAGGTGTTGAAGTTGAAACTGCTGATGGCAAAAAATTCTTGCCAGCTGATACCATTATTTCATCATTCGGTATGAAGCCTCTTACTGAAGTGGCTGATAAAATCAGTGCAAAATATCACAACAAGACTAGAAAAGTTGGAGACTTGTACAAACTCGGAAAAATTGGAGATGCTATCCGTCAAGGATATTACGCAGGCTTTTCAATCTAAAAGTAAAGAAAAAGGTTGTAAACTACTTCTCATTTCAAAGTAGGCTTACAGCCTTTTTTATTTTTAAGAAGACAAAATCAATATTCAAATAAACAACTATTCTTCACTATGTAAATAAAGTGGCATTTCAAAAATTTCTTTTGGTTCATCAGGATAATACATATTGCAAACTGGCACTACTTCACCATTGGAGTTGATGTATCTGGCCTTTTGTATTCCTTTTTCAATATCTATCATAAAATGCATTCCAACATATCTGTCTAATGCCAGTTTTTTAGATTCAGATAATTGATCTAAAGCGAAAGGTCTACCAACCAGAAAACCATAAAAATTAAAATCTGTCAGATAGCCATCATAAGTAACATTATCCTGACCATAGTAATTAGAATTATAGGTTAATGGTTTTTCTGGCTCAATTAAACCTGGTACAAATTGACACAAATCATGTTGATGACCATATAAAGCCATATCAACGCCAATTTCATTGAGCAGTTTGGTCCACTCTAATTTTGAATCTTCATGATAACGATGTCTATTAACAAAGGTAATTGGAATATGACATAAAACCAGGGTATAGTCATATTCTTTATTTTCTTTTGATTCAATAATTTCTTCCAGCATTCTCGATTGCTCATCTCGATACATTTGAAACTTGCTGGTATCATAGTATTCCCACCAGTCATCATCATGATCTTCACCAATATCTAAAACTATTCCATAGATATTGGACAAGGTAAATGTATAGTAGAATTTCTGGTCTTTAGAGCCTACATACTTATAAAAATCCTCAGCTTCTTTTCCTTTAATTTCATGATTCCCGCGGACATAAACTACCGGAATTTCTCCCTTGGTTATTTCATAGGCTAAAACGTTAGCGAAATTAGCATTACTTGGATATTCGACCATTCCTACCAGATCTCCCAAAAGAACAAGAAAGTCAATTTCTCCAGCACTTTTTGCACTGTTGACTGCTCCCTTTAAGCAGTGATGTACATCACTTAAAGCGACATAGCTGATTCCATCGGATGAATCTACTGGCTTAAATAAATATTCCTGTGAGATTACTTTTCCCTTAAAACCACCAAAAGGTCCTCGATAAATCATCTCTTGAACATTTATGGTATATCCTTTTGCCTTGTCAAGAACTTCTTGTGGCACAACAATTTTATGGATATGATCTTTTGAGCGCATACTTCCGGCATATAAATCATAGTATTCTACACCATCAACAATCACCCAGGCTAAAGAATCATTACTGGTTGAAAACACTATCTGATAATCATCCTCTACTGCATAAACAACAGCACCAGTGCTGATAGAGTTGCCCTTAATATGATAACTGATAATAAAAGTCGTTATTATTATGGAACCAAGCACAAAAACTTTAATAAACTTTGTTCTTTTTTGTTCGGTAAACATCAGCCAGCCAAGTATTATCATTAGAATACTGAAAGATAAACTGTTGAAAAATTTAGGTAAGATAAAATATAGATAATCATAAGCTCCAAAAAGCACAATGATAGCATTTAACACTGTATTGACTAGATTTAATACAATTAGGATTATCCTTAATACCTTGCCAAATTTGTTTTCAAGTGGAAATAAAAATTGTAAAGCACTTATCAAAAGTACCAATCCCATATAAAACAAAAAAATAACAGGTAGATAAATGATAAAGAAACTTTGATTGGTATCTGCTCCCAATTGTTTTGATATTCCCGCATAATTGACCCTTAATGCCAGCCAAAACAAAAAACATAGCAAGCTATGAAATCCAATTGAAAAGCGAAACCATTTTTGTTTGTTATTTAATTGCATAATTAATTACCCCTTTTTACAATTTTAGCAAAAAGCTATTTTAATAATCAAGACAGCACTATAAAAGGATAGCCAGTCAAACAGATTGCATAAAGCCATTTTCTTTTAACCACTATCCTTTTTTATTATACTTATTAATCAAGAACATAGAATAGATTGTTATTTCTATTTTTTAAATCAAATAAATTATTGTATTGTAGTTGTTCATAAAGCTTTAACCATAATTTTTCAGTTTCTGAAGCTTCTTCAAAAGTCAAGAATTCCTGAGACTTGTGTGAATAAAAACCGTTAGCATTAATGGCAGGAATCTTTTCTTCTAATCTGCTTAAAAATTGATTATATGGTGGAAGAGCAATACCTGCAGCTTCGTAAAGATAAGTTGACAAGTAATTTAGACTTGTACACTCTAGATACTTTTCTTCTATATCATAATTAGCCCAGATAAAGAAAGGAGCCAAATACTTATTCTGAATAGATTCCAAAGTTTCAAAATCCTGTTTTAAAACATCAATATAAAATGATTCATCTATTTTCGGCTGATGATCACCAAAGAAAACAATCAAAACATCCTCATTTATGTTTTCAAAATAGTTGATTAAATATTCAATAGCGATATCTGATTCATAAATTAAAGAAAGATACTGCTCAACATCAGGGTATTCCTTTTCATAGCCTACTAAAGAAATAGCCTGCTTGAAATCTTCACCACTATAGTTATAGGCCCCATGATTCTGCATACTGACACCAAAGATAAACAAGGTATCCTGATGTTGCTTTTCATATATTTCCACTATTTTTTCATACATTTCTAAATCACTGATATATTCTCTAATAAAATGCTCTTGTGGAAAATCTTCAATAAACAGACTTTCATCAAAACCAAAATGTTCATAGGTTCTTGGGCGCTCCCAGCCATTAGCTATATATGGATGCAGCGCAATGCAATGATAATCATAAAAACTTTTCAAATAAGATACCATTGAATATGTCGGGGCTTTGATATATTGCTGATAAGGAACTGTATTAGGTGGCAGCCAGGCCATGGTATTTCCAGTTAGAAATTCATATTCCGAATTAGCGGTATTGCCACCATATACTGAAGTCAAAACATAACCTGAAACCACACCTTCTTTTAAAGATGAAACAAATGGCATAACCTCAATATTTGTATTTATTTCACCAATTACACTTAAGTCAGAAAAGCTTTCATTCATTATCACGATAATGTGAGGATATTCATGTTCAGACAGTGAGCTATCCACTTCCAATGTATATTGTTCAGCTACCTTATCAATGATTTCCTCAGAATAATCACTTGGCTTAACAATATATAGTTCTCTAAATTTCATCACAAAATTTAATATATAGCCATTACTAATAGCTCCCCACTTTCTCCAATGATGAATTTTTATATTTTTAGTGTATCCAAATACTAGCACAATATTAAGTATTATATTTAACACTACTAATCCTCTTTTTTTGATTGAAATTTTATTTTTATTTTTTGGAACAGCCGTAAATATATAGATAAGCAGTCCAAACCAGATTAACCAGCCAATTGTAATCAGCATAGGAACCGGAAACAAACTGTAGTTGCTTACAACATTTATCGCTGTAGCAACTGAAAGTAGATCAACCGGCTCAAGCAAACGATCTCTAAAACTATAGACATATACATTAACTGTAGATATGATTACAAACAACAGTGTTGCTAAAGTGACGGAAAACTTGATTTCACGAATAATCAGATATAAAAACAAGATCGCAGTTGAAACTACCATAACTCCTAAAAATAATCTGAAATAGCCCATTGAAAGAATCGGTACATCAATCATTATCTGAGAAATACCGACTGTTGCAAAAGAAGCAATAAAGCTGATAAATAAATCTCTTTTGAAGGTATCTTCTCTATTTAAATATAGGACAATTTCATTAATCTGTTGAACTGCACCAGCTATAAAGTAAACGGCAAAAATTGAAAGACCAGTTGTTGTTAATCCAACAAGAATCTCTACAGGCAGATGCAACATATTCGCTATAATGCCTACCACAGAAGAAGTCAGCCAATAATTATAAAATCTAAAACTTAAATATAATGCTACAAAAGCAGCAACTAAAAAAGACAATCTTGTAATCAGATTATTTTTATCTTGTGGTTTCTTAAAAATTATTACTACTGTTCCTAAAACAGCAAGCAGACCAGTTTCAAAAATCCCAAATAGCGAAGCCTTCATCGTCAATAGCAATAAAGAAAAGTAAGAAACAATTGTCAACAGTGTATTTATGGTTTTGTTATTTCTCACTTGTTTTTCCTCCTATTTATATAAAATCAATAAAGATAATTAACATTTAATTTTTTATATTTATAAAAATCTTCTTAAGTCTATCAAAATACGAGGGCAATTGCAATAAAACCCACAAGTTCACATATATTGAAAAATTACATTATAATCAAAAAATATGCTTGATAATTTAAAAACTTATTGCTCAATTAACAAGCAATAAGCCACTTATAAAACTTCATTTTTTTCTATCGAATTAGAATCTACAAATTTTAAATCCTTTTTCCTTTATCATCGAAAAAATAAAAACGGTCATTTAAAAAACCAATTTTGATTTTCTCTTCTTTCAAATATAACCTGTCAAAACCCACCTTAAAACTTTCTACTGCTGTAATACTGATCTCGTTTACATTAAGATGAACTATCTGATCAGCACCAATTATTTCACTATAATCAACAACAGCTTCAATATCACCTTCATCAATAGTTATATGAACTGGTCGAATGGCTGCTGTTACTTTATCTTTTTTATGTTTTAGTGTTGTTTTAATTTCTTTTCCTAAAATATTAACTGTATAATCTTTTCCTTTGCTGATAACTGGTAAATCTTCAAAAACATTAACAGTTGGAAAACCAATAAAACTGGCAACAAATAGATTTTTAGGATAATTGTAAACCTCTGTCACATCAGCATCCTGTTGAACAATACCATCTTTTAAAACAATAACACGTTCTGCCAGGGTCAGGGCTTCAACCTGATCGTGAGTTACATAGATAAAGGTCGTTTTCAATTTTTTATGAATTCTTTTCAACAGTCTTTGCAGTGAGGTTCTCATTAAAACATCTAAATTGGCAAATGGTTCATCCATTAAAAAAATCTTTGGCTGTCTTACCAGCGCCCTGGCAATAGCTACTCTCTGCTTTTCACCACCTGATAAATCTTCTGGAAGTCGCTCCAGTTTATCTTTTACATTTAATAGTTCAGCTATATAATGAACTTTTTCATTTATTTCTTCTCTAGGAGTATGAGCAGTCTGTAAAGGAAAGGCGATATTTTCAAATACTGTTAAACCTGGGTATAAGGCATAATTTTGAAAAACCATCGCAATATCACGATCTTCAGGTTTTATATTGTTCATCAGCTGATTATCAAAGTAAATTTCTCCTACTGATGGAGTTTCCAATCCAGCAATCAGACGCAAAAAACTTGTTTTTCCTGATCCTGAAGGACCCAACAAAACAACAAACTCCCCATCTTTTATTGTGGCACTTACATGCTGCAAGGCAATAACTCCTTCATTGGAAGTGTATGGCATTTGTTTCTGTTTCTGTAAAATTTTCTCTTTTCTTTTTCGATCAAAAATACCAGTAATCTGGGCAAAAGGATAAATTAAGGCCACATCATCAATTTTTATTGTTGGCATAATTATTTACTCCTATCCTTTCTTCGTTTGTCTGAAAACTTTTTATCAATATCTACAATTGACAGCTCCTCTAGCTTTTCATCTTCTTCAGTCGATATTTCTACTTTCTGATTATCTTCTTCAATGTTATATTCTTTTAAAAATTTTGCAATTTCTTTTTCTATTCCAGGACGAATCAAATCCAGATATAATCCTGGCACAATCAATAAGGCCAGTGGAAATATCTCAACAGACCAGATTAGGAAAATTAACAAAGCTCCGTTAAATAAACTGACAAATAATCGCTGTGAAGAAAAGTACAATGATAAACGAATTATTGATAATACACTTCCTTCAAAATGGGCCAATACTGGCGGGATGTAGGTTACTGCCGCTACAAAAATTATACTAAGCAGGATACCAAAAGCAAAATAAACAGTTCCTAAAATTCCTGTCTTATATATTTGCCAGCCAGCATAAACTCCAACTACAAGGAAAAATATCGCTACCATAAGAAACAGGTTTAGTTTAATTCCTAACTTCAGATTATCCTTGAAAGCATTAAAGAAACCCTTTGAAACTCCTCTTCCTTTTGATGGGCCATAAACTACCCTTATTAAAGCGTAATAACCAGCACTGAAAGATGTTACTACTGTAACAATTGGTATACATCCCAGCAACGTGAAAAAGCTAATAATCAGTAAATTAGCAATTGTTTCTAAAAATTTAATAAAGGGGTTGTTGTAATTAAAATCCATAATCTTTTATAATGGCGTTTCTTTTATTTTCGTTAATTCTCCAGCTTTTAAGATTTCTGTTTGTCCAAAAGAAGTTTGAATATATACATCTACAGATGAAGGATTATAAATCATAGAGCCATCTACACTATATTCTAACCTATTATAGGCCCAAATATAATCCATAATCTCTCCATTGGTCGCAAACCAGATATTTTCTTTATCCTGAGCGATATATTCTAGAGCTTTCTCAATATCCTGCCAATTATCATCACCATCAAATTCATATGCATGTCCCCACAGATAAAACAGCTTCGAAGACATTGAAAACTCTTCAACAAATTTTTTCAATAGTTCCATCAGCTTTGGATCATTATGATGACAGGTAGGATTCCATTGTAAAAAATCATCAGGCAAATTAAAATCAGGGGTTGATACAACTGTCCTTGCTCCCTTATATCCAGCTTTAGCCAGGATAACCTTAACTTCTTCATTAAAAAAACCAAATGGATAAGCAAACATTTGCAGGGGCTTTTCTATCAGCTTTTCCAATGCTCTTTTATCTTCTACGATTTCATACATCACCAGTGGAGATTTAATTCCTACTAAGGAAGAGTGATATAATCCATGCCCTGCTACTTCATGATTCCTATAAAGACTAACTACTTCTTCCTTATTTATCTTGGATACATCTACAGGTTTATGATTAGGAGCGTTAACTATTTGCTGCTGACCTAATAAACCATAATTAATATTAAAAGTAGCTTTTATACCAAAACGATTTAATAATTCAACTAATCTTTTATCCTGAATTACTCCATCATCATAACTTAAGGTAAAAGCTTTCTTTAGACCATCTGGCCAGAGCATAATATCAAATCTTTTTCCCATAATAATTTCCTCTCTAAATTAAAGAAGGCATTTTATAACCAGATGCCTTCTATTTTATCTAAATCTTTTCTGCTTTAATTGGATCTGGCTGTTTCCAGAAGAAGGCAGAATTGTTCTTACTTTCAACATCTATCTTTCCATTATGGAAGTTAAATACATATGTATCTTCAATACAGGTTTCTACCCATCTTCCATGGACAATAAGTTTGTTCTGCTCATCAAAGTAGCCATCACCAAGATAGATTTGAGTTAAATCTTCTGGTTTTCCAAGATAATTGGTAAATCTGGTTCCATTAGTCGCAAATCTGATGGCTTCTTTTTTTCCTGATTTAGTTTCAAAATGCCAGACAAAACCATAGTCATCAAAATCAAAATGGAATGTATCGATATTATCAGCAGGCTGTCCTGACATAAAGTTGCCTCCAAATGGAGTTAATATGCCACTGGTCAGTTTGTATTTTATCCCTGTCACTTCCCTTATAACCGGGCTGAATGGCTGACATAATGGATTACCAATATTCAATCTTTTCAGCTTGTGATTTAATTTGTCATAAGCTTCCCTGTTTTCTGGTAGCGAACTGTTTTCAGTAACCTTATCTACAAAATCCCAGGTAATATCCAGAGTAGCCTGAGCCCAGTGAGCACCTGCTGCTGTTTCGGTAATACCAATTATCATATCCTGTTCTGGAAGCACAATGGTAAATTGACCCATTGCTCCATCAGCGCGATATGCTCTATCGGGCTTGCACATCCAGATTTGAAAACCATATCCTAAAAAGTTATCTGATGCTGCTGGATTATTGATAGCTTCAGTTGCTGAATCATTTTGATTGCTGATGGCTAATTTAACATAGTCTTCAGCCAGGATTCTTTCATTTTCCCACATGCCACCATCAGCATATAGCTTCATCAGTCTGAAATTATCTTCCAAAGTGGCAAACAATCCCCCACCGCCAACTTCCATTCCATCAGGCATGCAGGCCCAACGCAGGTTATCAGGATTAATTCCAATTTTGTTGAATAATCTTGGAGTCAGATAATCATGCAGACCAAGCCCTGTTTTTTTACGGACAATAGCCCCAAGCATGGTAGAACCTGTTGAATTATACATATAGGTTGTACCAGGTTTGTGATTAACTGGGGTATGAAGAAATTCTCTAATCCAATCTTCGCTTGGTTTAGGCATTGTATCCATGCCACAGCCCATACATAAAACATCAAAAACTGTTAAAAGTTTTAAATTTTCACTTGGATTTTCTGGTGCTTCATCAGGAAAAATGTCAATTAAACGCTCGTTTAAATCCAAGATTCCTTCAGTATAGGCAATACCGACCGCTGTTGCGGCATAGGTTTTAGTATGACTCTGTAAACCATGACGTAAATTAGGGCCATAGGGAGTCCACCAGCCTTGAGCAATCAGTTTATTATGACGCATAATCATTAAACCATGCATCTCGGTTTGACTTTTTTCTAGATTGTCTATATATTCGCAGATCAATTCACTAGGAATACCGACCTGTTCTGGGGTTGCTGTTTCAAATGGTTTTCTATATTCCATAATATTATCCTTTAACTCCTCCTATTACCATTCCTTTAATTAATTCCTTTTGAATAAATGGATAGACCATCAGAATTGGAATCAAAGCAATAATCGCAATAGCCATACGGGCGCTTTCTGTTGGCAGACTTCTTTGAGCCAGCAATATTGCTTCATTGGACAAATCCGTAGTTTTTAAAAACTGAATACTGTCCATCAGTTTTTTCAGATAAACCTGAATAGTTAACAATTTCTGATCTTTAATATAATACAAGCCACTTGTCCAGTTATTCCAATAACCTAATGCTGCAAACAGTCCGATTGTCGTCATGATTGGTTTTGAAAGTGGCACCATTATTCTGGAATATATAGTCCAGTCTTTAGCCCCATCCAGGCGGGCTGCTTCAATAATGGAATATGGAACATTGGCTAAGAAATAGTTTCTTACCATCAATACACCCATCCCATTCATCAAAGCACCAGGAATTATGTAAGCCCACAAAGTATCTTTGATATTGAAAATTCTAGTCCATACAATATAGGTAGCTGTCATGCCACCATTAAATAACATCGTAAAAAACAGGATAAAGGCAAAAATATTTCTCGGTTTGAAATCTCTTCTTGAAAGTGGATAGGCAAACATTGAAGTGATGGTCAGATTCATTATTGTTCCAATTACTGTTACGATAATTGTTAAACTGTAGGCTCTGGTTATAGTTGCTCTTTTTGCCCACATAAAGGCATAGGCATCTAAAGACCACTGATCAGGTATAAAACGATAGCCCTGTAAAAGCGAATTCTCTGATGAAAATGAAACAGTAAGCATCAATATCAATGGAACAACACAAAACAAAGCAAGAAGAATCATTACTACTAAAGCCAGATAATGAAACTCTTTTTCACCTTTCATCAATAATATTTTATTTTTCTTTTCTTTCATAAATATTACTCCTAGAATAGCGAATTCTCTGGATTAATCTTTCTAACCATTAAATTCGATAGCAGCACCAAGGCAAATCCAATAACCGCCTGAAAGACTGAAGCAGCTGAAGACTGCCCAATATTATTGGTAAGCATCAAGGCACGATAAACAAAGGTATCAATTGTCTGAGTAGTACTGTAAAGCATACCATTACCCAGTGGCACCTGATAAAACAGACCAAAGTCTGAATTAAAGATACGACCAATCGACAAAAGCAACATCATCGTAATCATCGGTTTTAACAGTGGTAAAGTGATATATTTGATTTCCTCCCACTTATTGGCACCATCAATTTTGGCTGATTCATACAGTCCTTTATCAATACCGCCAATTGAGGCCATATAGATAATCGAACTCTGCCCGGCATTCTGCCACAGATGAACAATTGTCAGAATCAGTGGCCAATACTTGGCCGATGTATACCAGGCAATTGGATTATCCTTGAAAATTGTTGTATTGAAATAACCATAACTGTGACTTAAAAAGGCATATACTAAAAATGACAGAATAACTGCAGAAACCATTGAAGGGAAACAGATAACCGGCTGAATAACCTTGGCAATCTTTCTTTTTGCTATTTCGTTCATACACAGGGCGATGAAAATTGCGACAACAAGGTCCAGCACAATCCAGAAAGCATTATAAAGAAGCGTGTTTCGAATCATAATAAAGGCATCTTTCGTCTTGAATAAATATTCAAAGTTGTCAAATCCAACCCATGGGCTGTTAAATATACCAACAGCAAAATTTATCCTTTTGAAAGCTATGGCGATTCCAAACATCGGCATGTAGTTGTTGCAGACAAGATAGATCAATCCTGGCAACATCATAAGATAAAGTGGAAAATCATTTTTGAACTTTTCTTTTCGATGAAGTTTTTTCTGTTGTTTTAAAACATCATCAAATTCAGAAATATGGTTCTGATTTGTTTTTGACATCATATCCCCCTTTTCTAATCGCTAATCCTTATTTTAATCTTACTGTTTAAAGCTAGACAGTTCATTAAAAAAAGTACACTTAATTATTCATTTTATAATCACTTAACATCTGTATTACAAATTTTACCGCCGCATCCATATTCATAGCTCTGCTGCAGATACCTAAAACAACATCATTGTGGTAATAACCTGCTTTATGAATTATGGAATCAGCATGTATTACTATTCCCACAGGTATTAGTTGACCGCTACTGTCCTGATAGTAATACAGATCCTTGGACCATTTATCCAGCAGGTCCTTTTCAATATAATTATCTAAATTTGCATAAGCTCCCTGCTGAACAAATAATTCAAAATAGATTTCTTCAGCTATAAAAATATCTAAATCGCTGATAGTAAATAAAGCATTAAGATACTGAAGAGTTTCACTTTCAGCCTGCTGGTTATTTTCCTGGCCTAATATTAAATCAGCAGTAATATCGACAACCTTGCCCTCCATATCAATGCCTGCTTCTTTTAATTCTCTGGCAAAGACAGTATCGTCACATTCAAAAAACTGGTCATTGCTGTTAACCATCACAACATACATGGCCACATTTTCTTTTCCCAAATTACTGATAAATGAAATCAGTGAAATGCTTACTGTCACAAGCACAACAATAATCGGAATTTTATAATAATCCCAGATAAACTGTATTTTTTCCTTGTTGCTGTTCATCACTGATATTTTTTCAATATCTGATTTAAACTGTTTTTTAATGTTCATTGCTTATTCTCTTCTTTTTCATTACGCCAATAGTAAGGACTTGAACCTACCATCTTATGAAAGACAGTTGAAAAATATGAAATGTTCAAATAACCTACATAGGAAGCAATTTCGCTGACTGACATCGTAGTAGAATGAAGTAGTCTTTTAGCCTCTTCAATTCTCAGCTGATTAATATACTCTCTTAAATTGATACCCATCTTGTTTTTAAATAGTTTTGACAGATAGTTTGGAGTCACAAAAGCTACAGCTGCTACATCTTCACGGTCGATATTTTCTCGATAGTTATCATTAACATATTTAATGGCTCTGGCCATAACATTTTCTGATTCATATTTCTTATGCAGTTTATCCTGCTGTAGTTGGAACAGAGCATCACAGTAAGCCAATAGACCACTTTTATCTTTTTCCGATTTATCATCAAGTTTCATTAATCCTTCATCCATAAATACCGTATTTGTCGGAAATCCATTGTCATTAAAATAAACAATAAATATATTAATCAGATTTTTACGGAAGCTTATCAACTCATCTGGGTCGTTATTTAATTTATCTATTAAGATTCGGATATATTCATGATATCCTTCAAAATCACGTTTTTTCAAATACCAGAGTACCTGATCCTGTTTAAGTTTGTTTCTTTGACCTATATACTGACTGATATCCTGATTTTGAAACATTATAGCCCCGGCACTGTAGCGAACTTTTCTAATCTTACTGTAAAGATCTTTAACAATATCAGAAACCTGATAGAACTGAAATGGATTGCTGATAATTATTACTGGACGTAAAGAATAATTATCTTCACAAAACCCAATCAGATTCTGGCATCTTTGATAAATTTCTTCATCTGGCTGGTTTCCTCTGACAAAACAGATTGACCAGATAAAACGATCATCCGAATTTACAACAGTATATCCTGACCCAACATGGTCCATTAGCGCCTCATTATGAGCTTTTTCCAAAGTGAATATTAGCATCTCCTTACTCCAGGTTTTTATAATAGCTTCAGTAATATCTGAACAGCTGAAAACGATTCTCCAATAGCTTGAAGCATCAAAATCAACTTTATGGTAACCTAGTGAAGCATCAACCATATCTTTATTTCTACCCAAAACACCATCACAGGCCTGACGGAATACTTGCGAAAGTATTGCCTCATACTGAACCTGTGTTCGTGATGGTATTACTGCTTTTTTACTTTTAACCTTGGCAACCATTTCCTGAATACATGTCTTTACTTCATCCAACTCCAAAGGCTTTGTCAAATAGCGGGTTACACCATACTGAATCGCGATTTTCGCATATTCAAATTCTTCATAGCAGGTTAAAAAAGAAAACTCAATATCATATTTTTTCTCAGCAACATACCTGAGCACTTCAATACCATCAGTTATCGGCATTCCAATATCACATAAAATTAAATCAGGTTTTTCATTATCGATAATCTGCTTGGCCATTTCCCCATTGTATGCTCTTAAAAGCTCTGATATACCTAATTGTTGCCAGTTTAATTGACTTTGAATAACATCAATAGTAGAAATATCATCATCACATACCAGTAGTTTCATCTTCTTCCTCCATTACAGGGATCAGCATTTCAACATGAGCTCCCTTATCGCTGTTTGATAGTCGCAGTAAGTCATTACGACGATAAATTAAATTTAAAGTATAACGCACATTTGTCAATCCAAGATGTTCTTTGGTAAACAGCTCCTGTTCACTTATTTCTTCCAGTTTTTCTAGAATCTCTTCTGTAAAACCAGGACCATTATCTTCTTCTATTAACCTTACACCCTTAAAACCTGCAAACTCAACAAACTCTCCGCTTATTTTAATGACCATCGTATCTACCAGTGTCATGGCATGTTTAAATGAGTTTTCCACCAGTGAGAATAAGGTTAAATATGGTATATTTATATTTTTAATTTCCTCAGGGCAATCATAAATTATTTCAATACTCTTAGGAAAACGAATTTTCTGCATCTTTACGTAGTTGTCAATATGTTCAAGTTCTTCACCAATAGTTGTCCAATCGGAAGAAGTATGTAACATATATCTGGTAAACTTGGCAAAGGCCGAAATATAGCTGCGCATTGTTTCTGGTTTAGAGGTATAGGTCATATTGCTGATAGTTGTTATGCCATTCAAAAAGGTATGTGGTTTCATCTGAGCTCTGAGCATCTTCAGATAGTTTTCTTCTCTTTTAAGCTTTTCATCATACTTTTCAATCGTTAAAGTGCCAATTTTTTCACTCATTTCATTAAAACTGGTGAACAGGTCTTCAAATTCACTGCTTCCAGCTGAAGCTATATCTAAGCGATAGTCTAAATTTGACCCTGAAAGCTGACGATTGGCTTCAAATAGCTGCTGTGTCGGCTTACTGACTTTATTTACTATAAAGTAATAAAGAAAAATAGCTAAAATAATACAGGCAGCACTGACCAGAATTAAAAATATAAATGACAGACTCCAGGTTTTCCAGGCTGGTACAGGTTTGGTAATGTAAACTATCTGGGCATCAGCATATCGTTGCTCATCAATTGAAACAGCATAGCCCTCAACAAAATCGTTATCATTTTCAGCACTGTCAATCAGATATTCTAACTTTTTATCACCAAATAGATAAAAACATCTTTCATCATTAACAATAAATCCACTTTCATTATCAATGGTATCATCATGACTGTAATACAATTCAACATCGCTGACCACTCCTACCACATAACGTCCCAGGCGAACCGCTTTATAATAAAAACCATGATTGCTGATTTCTATCAGCTGCCAGCTGGGATCTGAAACAGAACTGGTATTATTAACACTGTTCATTCTTAAATATAGTTTCAGATAATAGGTCATTTCTGTTGTAACATAACCGTTATTGTAGTATAGATAAATATCATTTTCCGGATCAAGGATGAACATTGCTGTAATGTCGGATGATGAAATAATTTTTAAATTGATAGCTTCACCAATTTTACGATTCTGATTATAGTCCATCGGTGTTGCCCCTTTGCGGACATCTACACTGTTATAGAGGGTCGATGATAAATCATAGATATGTTCATACATACTATAAAGACGACTGTCAGTATTATGTGTCCATTGCTCAACTATACTGTTGTTACTGTTTAAAATTGTCTGGCCTAAAATGTTTCTATAGGTAAAAAAGGTCACAAGAAAAAACAAAACAGACGACGCCAGTATGCTTATCAGTAAAATCAACACTCTATTTATCCATGATTTATTCATATTTACCCACACAATCTACCTTTACATTATAGCAATAAAAACAGGCAGTTATCTACCTGTTTCTATTCTATGTTTATTGAATCGAATTACTGATTAGCTTTCAGCCACTCATCAACCTGAGCCTGATAATCGCTAATAATCTTATCAATACCTGCCGCTTCAAGAGCTGCCAAAAACTTAGGGTATTCAACTGCTGGATCAACATCACCGTACATCAAGACCCTGCTATACTGCTCTACAACGTTGTTAACAGCTGTTACTTCGTTCATAACATTGGTAGTTACAGGTGTAAATCCATATAGAGGTGGAACCCATGCGTTTTCCATTAACACTTTACCATACTCAGTATCTGAACCACTGATACCTTCATCGCCTTCAAATGGCAATGCCTGGAATCCGTTACCAATCATACCGCAAGAATATAGACAGTTATATGGAATTGAGTTGAAATCCAAACCTTCTGGATAACTTACCAAGGTGCGGTCTTCATTCCAGACATAGTCCTGTCCTTCAGCACCATAGATCAGAGTTAACCAGACATATGGGTCTGTATACAGCAGATTCATAAAACGAGCTGCATATTCAGGATGTTTACAGGTATAAGAGATACCAATACCCAGTGTATCTGTTGATAAATCATCAATGCCGATTGTAACAGCACCAAATGTAGCACCGTAGGTATTCTGGTTAGTAAACATTCTAGCAATGCCTGGAGCATCTGCTGAGTGTCCCATAATAACACCCTTGCTGCTTCCACCCATTACAACTGCATCATGACTTAAGGTATTGTTAGAACCTTCTGGATCAGCATACCCCTTCTGACGGAATTCATAAGCTTTTTCAATAGCTGATTTGAAAGCATCAGAAGCATAGTAGTTAATCAGCTCAGTACTTTCTCCGACAGTAGCGGCAAAATTTCCAACTACAGAAGTGTGAGTTTTGAAGTTGTAAAGTCTGTTAAACTGATCACAGTATACCAAAAAATATTCATTAGGATAGACCTTTTTCAATTCAGCAAGCGCATCACCCAAAGAATCAATATCATGAATTTTTGATACGTCAACTCCTGCAGCCTCTACCAGAGTTTTGTCATATACCCATTTCCAGTCCAATACTGTTCCGAAATAACGTGGCATCATATAGGTATGTCCAGCAAGCTTACCACTGCCGATAACATTACCAATAAGTTCTACTGCTCCTTTTAGTTCATTGTCAAGATAAGGATCAAGATTGACCAGATATCCTGAATCAACAAACTGAGCTAAAGTAAAGACCTGAATTAAGTCAGGTGAATCATCACCAGGACTTGATAGTTCCATTGGTATGTTCTGTAAATAATCACCAATTGAAGTAATTGTCAAATCTAGAACATAATCTGTTTCACCTAATTCTTCCTTCAGATATCTGTTGATTTCATCCTCAACAGTCTGAACAGCTTCATTAGCTGGAACTATAAACAATGTTGACATATTAAGTTTTAGAACATAAGGTTCATCGCCCTCTTTTTCTGGTTTCTTACAACCGACTAAGCCAGTCAGAAGAAGTAGAGCGGTTAATAAAACTAACAAAGATTTTTTCATTATTAATATTCCTCCCTATAATGAGTATCCTCTATTCTTATTAAAACATACCCAAATATTCTATTCTTTAAAAAATGTCATCTTGTTTTCAAAAATAAAAGCATTTTTTAATATATTTAAGTTGGTTTAAAAATATTACTTGTTAATCTTTAAAATTAATGACACTTTTTTAATACTTTTTACTTCTATCTTCAATCTATAATAAGGTTGTTAGATATTTAAAAAGAAAGGATGATAATCATGTCAACACAACATGTTAAATTCAGATGTCCTTCACTGGTCAGCAACGGTGAATTCTATATCCATCTGCCCGAAAAGGAACCTCCATTTTTCATGTCTGATAACATTCACTATCAGAGGCCAACAAAAACACTGATTTTGCTTCATGGCTACAGCGGTGACTGTACAGACTGGCTTTATAATTCACCGGCTGCTGATTTCAGTCTCAAGTACAATCTGGCTGTCGTTATGCCAAGTGGTGGACTGAACTTCTATGTCGATAATAAAGCCACTGGACGGCAGTATGGCAAATTTATTGGTGAAGATCTGATTAAATATTTGCGTGATACCTATGGACTGGCAAATAGCAGTGAAGACACCTTTATTGGAGGTGCTTCAATGGGTGGTTTTGGTGCTCTTCATACAGCCTTGATGTATCCAGAAACTTTTGGTGGAGTTATCGCGCTGTCATCAGCTTTAATTATCTACCAGCTGAAAGATATGAAACCTGAGATGAAAGATCCGGTAATGGCTAATTATGAATATTATGTTGCTACTTTTGGTGATTTAACGAAAGCTGAAAACAGTGATCATAATCCTGAAGTTCTTTATCTTAAAAATAAAAAAGCTGGAAAACCTCTTCCGAAAATCTATCTGGCCTGTGGAAATAAGGATTTTCTATTGAAACCTAATCAAAAGATGAGAGATTTTCTAATCAGTCAGGATGCTGATTTCATCTATGCAGAAGAAGATGGTCAACATAATTGGGATTTTTGGACTCCCCACGCCTACAAAGGTATTGAATATTTACTGAAATAATAAAAGGAGATAATAAATAATATGACAGATTTTGAAAAAGCAAAAGTTTTCGTCAAACAGGGATGGTTACAGGGATATATTGATGGAAAAGTAAAAATATTTAAAGGCATTCCTTATGCAGCCCCTCCAGTAGGTAGTTTGCGTTTTAGACAACCTGCTGATCCAGGAAGATGGAAAGGGGTTCGTAAGGCTACTCAATATAGTGCCGCAGCTATCCAGCATGTCATGGAACAAGCCGATTTACCAGCCAATGTCCATGGAGTACCACAATTTTTAGCTCCTTCTCAATATGAAGAAGATTGCCTTTATCTAAATGTCTGGACTCCTGCTAAAAGCGCTGATGATAAACTTCCGGTCTTTATCTGGATTCATGGTGGTGGTATGGTGGCTGGCAGTGGCTGTGAGGTAGTCTGTGAAGGAATTGGACTGGCCAAAAGAAAAGACATGGTTGTTGTTACTATCAACTACCGCTTAGGTTTTTTCGGTTTCTTTGCTCATCCTGAACTGACAGAAGAAGCTGATGGCACCAGTGGCAACTATGCCCTATACGATATGAGAAAAGCCTGCCTGTGGGTTAAGGAAAACATCGCCAGTTTTGGTGGTGACCCAGAACGTATCACTGTGGCAGGTCAATCAGGAGGAGCAGCTGGAACAGGAGTATTGCATGCCTCTCCACTGATGAAAGATGTAATTCAAAGAGTCTCTATTGAAAGTGGTCCAATCTACTGGGGATTTATGCAGCCAGGTCCAAGAGAAAATATGGAAAAGCTTGGTCAGGAATATATGGAATACATAAACTGTGACAGCATTGAAAAACTGCGTCAGATAGATGGATGGCAGCTGTTTGAAAAATATCAGCAGTTCACTAAGGATAAAGGAATAAGACACTTTGGTTTTACTTTCTGTGTAGATGGTCACTTCTTACCTAAACCATATTCTGAAATCATGGAAAATGGAGAGTTCAATAATTTTGATGTCCTGATGGGTTCATGTGCTCAGGAGTTTCCAGTTATCAATCCAAAAGATTACAGCGTGAAACAATATCTGGAATACATTGATAAAGAGTTTGCTGATAATGCAGAAAATATGAAAAAATGGTATCCGGCAGAAAATGCTATCCAGGCAGCTAAACAGTTAAGTACCATCGCTTCAGATATTATGCTGATGGGAAGTGCCAAAATTGGTGAATTTGCTCATAAAAATAATCAGAATGCCTACATCTGGCTGATGAGTAAAGAAAATGAAACTCAAAGAGGTAAAGACGAAGGATCTCCTCACTGTGCTGAAATGCCATATCTGTTTGGCAGGGTTGACACTGGTGAAAGAAATCCCTTCTTCCCATATCATTGGGTTGGTGCTGATTATGATTTTATGGAACTTATTCAAAACTACTGGTATAACTTCGCCGCAACCGGTAATCCCAATGGAGAAAATCTTCCACAGTGGAAAAAGTATACCGAAAAATTTGACATTATCAACCTGAACAATAAAAGTGCCATGATTGATAAAGACACACAGGAAAAATATCATTATTATTACGACAAACTAACAAGCTGCAATTACCGCGTTGAATTGTTTGGCTTTCCAAAGTTTTCTCCCAAAGAAAAATAGTTAGTTGAATAGTTGAAATTAAAGGAACTTCAATGAAAGTTCCTTTAATTTTATTGATTGATAGAAATATTAATATTATATTCTTCTTTATTAAAATCAACTTCTAAACTGGCTGTTCCATAACCGTTTTTCCAAGTAATGGTCATTTCACTATTATCTACAGTTACTTCTATCTTTGCATCGCTGCCAAATATTGGACAATTGTTTCGTAATTTCAACATTTCCAACTGTTTTTTAACAACATCTTTATTTAAAGCATCTTCAATATTTTCTAAAGAAAGATTTGTTCGATTTATTTCCTTATGACCGCCGACTCCGGCTTTTTTTAAAGCTTCATAATCATTTTTACCAGCGAATAAATCCAGATACCAGATTTGAGGTTTGCCAGGGGTAAACAATTGAAGAGCTCTGGAAATAAGCAGACGATTTTCATCTTCTCCCAAGGCACTGAAGTATGTGGCATTAACCTGATAGTAGACATTTTTTGCCCCATGGAGATCTTTAACATGACCTCCACGACTAACAACTGTATCGATAAGTCTTTGAATATCCTCTTCTGGCAGTAACCCTTTTAAATCAAGCAGTGGAATACCATCATGACAACCCAGCATATTGACTGTCTGAATTTTATTTTCAATTACTTCATCGACCCATTTTTTAAGATAATAACCATTTTTGCGGATGAAGGCATCTATTATCAGTCCCGGCAGGAAAAAATCATAAACCAGATATCCCTTTTCTGATAATACCTTATAAGTCTTTTCACCATAACTGGCGTGAATTTCCGGCAGTAAAGTCAGTCCATACCCCAAAGCAATATCATCTACCTGCTTTAATATTTGCCAGGTTGCCGGCTCATTTAAGAAGTTTCTTTCACCCACCTCTTTTGGCCCGTAGGCAAAGGCGTCCAGACGGACAATTGAAACACCATAGTCTGCCAGTTTTTTTAAGGTATCACGATAATAGTCCCATACCAGTGGTGATTTGATATTTAAATCCATCTGCCCCAGATAACTTCTGTTGGCATTTAAATAATCTTTTATCTTATCTTCATATTCAGGCCAGTCTGATAAATCTATTTCTTTTTTTTCATCCAGGGCTTTATTTACAATTTTACTTATTTCTACAGCTGTACCATATTGTAATCCCAGCTCTTTGACTAGATGAAGCGGGTCAACTTTATTGTAGATAATCTGCTGATAGAAGGTATTCCAATATGGAACATCCTGTCCATCAGGAAAGCGAACCATCAGAATAGGTAAACCTTCCTTACGGAAAAACATATTTTTGAGATATTTTTCATCTGGAATAATATAACCTTCTTCACCCATCTTACCGCAGCCCGCCCAGAACTTGTTCCAATCAATAAAGAAATCACGATATCTGGAGTTATCAC
This sequence comes from uncultured Erysipelotrichaceae bacterium, assembly GCA_964449115.1. Taxonomy (GTDB): domain Bacteria; phylum Bacillota_I; class Bacilli_A; order Erysipelotrichales; family Erysipelotrichaceae; genus UBA1783. Next base: position 46,995 of record CAYUXW010000005.1, read on the forward strand.
CATATTTAATGATGTCCTGAAATTGAGGTGATAGCACAGAAATATGATTGAGAATGAAGTCCAGTTTTAAATCAATATTTAATTTCTGCAGTTTTTCTATATCCTTTTTATCAGCCAGAGTTTCACTGATTTCATAATCAATTAAAGAAAATCCACGGTCCAAGTCCGTATTGAAAACACTCGGCAGTATATAAAACGATTCAAAGACATCTTTAAACTCTTGTTTTTCCAGTAAAGAAACGATGTCATTTAATCTACCCCCAATACTATCAGGATAAGCATTAAGCATTACTCCTGTTGTCATTTTTCTTTTTTCCATGGTCCCTCCTTAAAAATCTTCAGCATTTAGAAGTTTGTTTGTTTTAGAAATAATAATTTTGGCATTTTTAGCTACACTATCCAATTTAGCCTGCTCAATTTCTAAAACCATGGTCGTAAAAGCCGAATCAGTTTTACCATCTCTGGCTCTTAGACGACGATGCTCTTTTGTTTCCTGTGGTGTTGAGTTCAACAAAATCGGAATATCAATTCCCTCAAGATAAATACTTCCACCATGAGTCCATTCAATAAACAATACTTCAATATCTGAAAAATCAATTTCACTGTACCAGCGGGCTTCTTCTGTTCTTCCCATTCGTTTAAGCCAGATTTTTTCTTTACCATCTCTAAATTTGGCGATGATATCATTTATCTCATCATAGTTCTGCTCTTTACAGGTACCCAAATATTTGGTTAAAGCATCTCTACCCGCCTTTTGATAATACTTCAGCCAGCTGCTTTCTAAAACAGTTTCAGGATCACAATCCGTTTCCTTTTGCCAATACTCTTCCAGCTTCTTTTGAACTTCTTCATTATAACAGCCTGAATCTATCAGTCCTCTTAAACCAATAGATCTAAAGACAGACAATCTTTCAGCATCATTATATAAAGGAATTCTTCTTGGATAGTTATCACCACTTATGATGTAGCTTTTAATATTTTCCTTAATCAGATAGTTGGCCAAAAGTGAAGCTATTTCACTTTTCCCCACTCCTGAACCACCAAAAACAGAAACAACAACTTTATTGTCATAATTTTTAAGTTCTTCTACCAGAAGGGGAAATATTTTTTCCGCCTTCAAAAGATGATCTTCTCCAATTTTAATCTTATCGCCTGGCATATCGCCAAAAATCATCTCATCACCTAAAAGAGGTGGTTTCCAATTTACAATCTTTTCCAGTTTTTCTTTTAACATAACTACTCACCTACATACTTCTTAATATACTCAACCAGCTGCTGACCCATTCTGATATGAGTCTTCAGACTTGGATGACCGGCTGCACCAAATAACTCCAGCGGGACATTGACTGGAACATATTGGAAACAGCAGATTTTTGCATCACCAGTTTCCTTCTTATATTCATCAACTACTTCTTTAATCACATGGTAAAAATAGTAGTCGATTGAACCCAAAGTACAGCAGATAAAAGTATCCTGGCCATTCAGTTCTCTAACCTGTCTGATAAACTGATAATACCTTTTTTTGAACCAGGCTTCTATTTTTTCCAGCTGCTTGAATTCACGATAGAAGCGAATCGGATTAGCATCATTGGTTCCCAGGTTTATAACTACAATATCACTGGGGTTATTTTTAAAATCCCATTTTTGGGGTTTTTCTTTTCTTCTTTTATCATATAAAGCATCAGTATACTGATAGATATCTTCCATGGCGTGCATTTCAAATAATGGCTGTTCTGGCTTTATGGCACAGATTCCAGATTCACAGATTAAACTGAACTCATAGCCAAGTTTTCTGGCAGCGATAGCTCCATAGCTCATCCAGCCATTTTCCTGACTGCTTTTAAACTCAAAAGCATTATTTGGGGCTTCATTTCCATAGCCACAGGTAATTGAATCGCCTACTATTTCAATTGTCTTACTTTTTTTAATTTCCGGTTTAAACAGTTCGCCATCAGTTTCTATTTCGCTTACCGCCAGTTTTCCTCTGGCATTTTCGGAAATCTTGACCAGACGGATGATATACTCTCCTTTTTTACCCTGCCACAGATCAATCCACTTTTCATTTTCTCTTATTTCTGTTCTATTTATCAGCTTTTCACTTCCATTTACAGTACAGCCAACACATGGCCAATCTGGCTCTGGCTCTGGCATGCCAGGAATACCAGGTACCTGATCTTCTAAAGCCATGACCTTGACTTTTAAATAGCTGCCTTTGACGCCAATAGAAAAGCCTGAGCAGGTCCAGTTACAGAAAAGCGCTTGTCTTTTATCATCGTAAACTGTTCGACCATGCAATGTTAATAATGGTAAAATCTTTTCAATTTTCATATTATTTCTCCTAAACTAAAAATTCAAATCCATAAACAGGATTATCTTCACTGTTGAATAATACTGCTACACAGTAGTTTTCATCGCAATAGTTTATTTTTGCTTTTTCATCTAATAATTCTACATCTATTATAAGTTTATCAGTTTTAAGCTGGTAAGTATAATCTAACCTCTTTTCTTGGGCAGTAATAAAAAGTACATCTTTCAAGTTGCCTTTTTCATATAACCCATCAGCAACATCTTTAAATTTAATTTCCAGCTGATTATCTTTTCTAGTACAGCTGATGGCACTTGGACAATCAGCCACACGACTATTATCATTGTAGACATGTTTCAACGCTACTTCACCTAGGCGTCTACCGACATTTTTCTTTTTTCTTGGATGGATATTAAACTCTTCTCCCACATCTAAAATGCAGATATTATAGACATCTTCGAGTTCTCTGGATACCTTATGTTGTAATTTTCTCATCAGAGCATATTTTTTAGAGGCACTGAAACCTTTACCTCTAAATGGTGCCAGTTCCACCTGCAGAAATGGAAAGTCATAACCCCATAGTTTTCTCCAGCAGCTGATTAAGGTTTTCATACTTTCATCATAAAATTCAGCCCAGTCTCTGGCATCATCATCTTCACCCTGATACCAGATAACACCTCTGATACCATATGGAGCTACTTTTTTCAGCATATGATTGTATACTCCTGCTGGTCTGGTAGCTGAACGTGGTGTCAAGGGATAGGTATTATAGATATTGATATCCGGTTTGGGCATATTTTCCAGCATCGCAAAAAACTCTGACATATCTTCACCCATCATAAAACGATCTTGAAACTCCTGTTGCTCCTTACTCATGACAGGTTCTTTTGTTTCTGAGGTTTTTATGTATAAAGGCCAATCAGTAATCTGAGCGGTTGTATTTCTATAATCCTCTAAAACCTTCTGTAACGCTGGATTAGACTCTAGATCTTCTTTACTGGTCCAGGCACTGGAAGGGGTTCCTCCCCAGTTACAGCCAATAATGGCTACTGGTACCTGCAGATATTTTCTTAATAATAAACCCATATATGCTCCAACTGCTGAAAACCTGTTTTTATCTTCCTGGCTGTTCCACTTGCGCCAGAAGCCATCATCAGCACAAGTCTCTTTTTCCAGATAACCTGCAAAAGCTACATGCGGATAGTTAAAGAAACGAAAATAATCATCGGCAGAAGTTTTTTTCAGTTCTAAAGCATCATAGTCATACTTGACCAAAAATTCCATATTGGATTGTCCGCCTGCCAACCACACTTCACCAACAGCGACATCTTTAAAACAGATTTCTTCTCTGGTTTTTAATGAAGTAACCTTCATTACTGTTCTATTGCAGGCTTCCATCTCTGGCAGTTCAGCTAGCCAGCTGCCATCATTGGAGCCAACAGTTACTTTATTGCTGCCAATCTGGATGGTTATCTTATCATTGTTGGCGCATCTTCCCCATACCTTGATTTTTTGATTTCGCTGAAAAACCATATGTTCACCAAATATAAGTGCTAATTGCAGTTTCATTAATTCATCCCCCTAAAGAATTCTATTTTCTACATCCTTAAAGAATCTATCACAATCTCTAGCCGTCAGCTCTGGCATTTCATCGGCTCCTCCATGTCCCAGATGCTGATACATCAGAAAATGGGCTCCAGGTATTGTCTGAGCTACTTCTAAGGCTGCTTCAGCTGAAACAAGCTGATCCTTGCCACCATGCCAGATCATTACCGGAAAACTGATTTCTTTTAATCTTTCCAGAAGCTCCTTTTTACTTTTCGCATTACAACCAGTCATATCACCCAGCATCGGCATAGCAAATTCTTCTTCTTTACGATTCATCAGGATATCCAGATGCTCCAGATAATTGGCTTTTCTTCTTTTTAGACGCTGGGGATTTTCTGTTGGCCATTTCTCAATCCAGGCTACCTTGGACAGAAGTTCTCTGTTACCTACATAGTCTTTAGCACTCTGCTGCATCTTTAAAAGTGGAGCTGGCAGCTGTCTGTTTTCATGATATTGAACAATTCCATCACAGCAGACATAGGCCTTGATAAGCTCGGGTCTATTAAAGACAATATACCAGCTGGCCCAGTTACCATGAGAAATTCCGGTATAGTAAAACTGTTTTATCCCCATGGCTTCCGCAAAACCAATCAGTTCTTCACCCCAGATTTTAGCATAGTCCCTTCTTTCAGTATCAAAGATATGATCAGAGTTGCCATAGCCACGCATATATACTAAAAAGCAGTGATAATCATAAGGTGGTTGACCTAAAAGGGCCATATGTGAATCTTGAAAAAAGAAATTCTGAGTTGACAATAGATATTTGTCTCCTGAGCCATATTCTCGATAGGCTAAAGTTACGCCATTTACTTTTATCGTTTTAACTTCATGCATTGTTGTATCCTCTTTTTCTATTTTTAGCATACCAAAACTTATAGGATGAAAGAATTAAAATAAACACCTAGATTTATAAAATTATATTCTTATTTATTTTTGTAAAAACAGTTTACATATTTAAAAGGATAATTGTTAAAAATTTGGCATAATGTTAATAAGAAATACTGCGCTCCACCTTTATTGCGGTAAGAAAAAAAAGGAGGTATCCCGTTGACTCACGGTTCAGCATAGTGGAGACATGCTGATAAAGCGTTAGATCCTCAGTGTCGGTCTATCGTAAGACAGTATAGCGGAAGCGAAACTGTCAGAGTCTTTAAAAAAATTATGGCTAGTATTACATTAAAAAACATTAAAAAAATCTACCCGATTACACCTGAAGAGATTAAGGCCAATAAGAAAGCAGCAGCAAAAAGAAATAAAAATCAAGTCGTTGCTGATCCACAGGCCTTTGTACCAAATCCTCAGATTACTGAGGAAGGGGTTATCGCTGTTCAAGAGTTCAATCTGCATATTGAAGACAAGGAATTTGTTGTTCTTGTCGGTCCATCAGGATGCGGAAAGTCTACTACTCTGCGTATGATTGCCGGTTTGGAAGAAATCACCAGTGGTGAACTATATATTGGTGATACTTTAAGCAACATCATCACACCTAGAGATCGCAACATCGCTATGGTTTTCCAAAACTATTCTCTTTATCCACATATGACTGTCTATGAAAACATGGCCTTTTCACTTAAACTGGCAAAACTGCCAAAAGATGAAATTGATAAGAAAGTAAAGGAAGCAGCTGAAATATTGGAAATCACTCCAATTTTAGATCGCTTGCCAAAAGCTTTATCAGGTGGGCAGAGACAGCGTGTCGCCATTGGCAGAGCTATTGTCAGAAATCCTCAGGTTATTTTGATGGATGAACCATTATCTAACCTGGACGCTAAACTGCGCGGTCAGATGCGTTCTGAAATTATCCGCTTACGTCAAAAGATCGATACTACCTTTGTCTATGTTACCCATGACCAGATAGAAGCGATGACTCTGGGCGATAGAATTGTCGTCATGAAGGATGGCTTTATCCAGCAGGTTGGTACTCCTCAGGAAGTATTCACCAAGCCTGATAACATCTTTGTAGCTGGATTTATCGGTACTCCACAGATTAACTTTTTCCACGATATACCACTGACTATCGAGGATGGAAAATACTATATCACTATTCAGGAAAGGAAAATTCTTCTTGATAAAAAGCATCAGACATTTTTTACTGAAAAAAATCAACCTGAAGCCAATATTGTTGTAGCGGTCAGACCTGTTCATATTGAACCAGCCAAAGAGGGCTTTACAGGAATTATTGAAGTCAGCGAAATGATGGGAACAGAAGTTCATCTGCATATTGATTTAAATGGTGATGATATTGTAGCGGTTATTTCTACTACTAATTTAGACTTAGATGAAGTAGCCATTGATAAAGAATTTACCTTCAACTTCAAGCCTGAACTGGCTCATTACTTTGACAGTAAAACTGAAGAAAACCTGGTTAAATAGCTATGTATCAGAAAAATTATGAAAATCTTGTCAAGCTGGTTGAAGAAGATGGTGTAATTATTCCAGTTGCTCAGCATCGCAAAGCTGATGGTTCTATCGATGTTGAAAAGAATCTGAACCTCTGGAATACGGCTATGAAGCGATTTGATATCATAAACCTCTGGCCAGAAAATCAGACTCCTGGCTATGATGATAGGGCACCACTGCAAAGTGAACCTTCTATAATCTTTATTCCAGCTCAAAACACTGTTGAAAAGAAAGGCACAATTATTGTGGCCTGTGGTGGTGGGTTTGTGACCAGAACCGGATGTGAAGGCTTCAATGTTGCCAAATACTTCTCGGACAAAGGATTTAATACTGCTATACTGACCTATCGTCTTTTTCCCTATAGTCGAAAAGACTCTCTAAATGACATGCAGAGAGCTATAAGACTTCTTAGAAGTAAAAAAGATCTGCTTGATATCACTGATAAAGTTGTCTGTATGGGCTTTTCAGCTGGTGGAATGCTTTCAGCTAACTGTGCCACACACTTCGATTATGGCAACTTAGAAGCTGAAGACATTATTGAAAGAGAATCCTGTAGACCAGATGCAGTAGTTCTGGGTTATGGAGCTTTCTGCTTTTCAGCTTTACCAGCTTCAGGATTCATCAGCCCGTTTGCCGATGACATCAAAGGACCATTTGGCTGTAATAGTAGAGATGATCTGGTTTATTTCTCGCCTGAAGTAAATATTACCAGAAAAACTCCACCATTCTTTATCTGGCAGACAAACAGCGATGATCCTCGTCATTCCTTTACAATGGGAAGTGCTCTTACAGCGGTAGGGATTCCCTTTGAAATGCACCTTTTTCCAGAAGGGGTACACGGCTTGGCTTTAGCTGATGGTCACAACGATTTAGGCATGAACATTTCAAGTGTTCAGCAATGGGCAGTACTCTGTGTCAACTGGTTAGTTTCTCAGAAGATATAAATCTTAATCATTCTTCTTCCTTAAAAATAGAACAGTCTGTTAAGATAAACTGTTCTATTTTTTATTCATTTTCTACTATATAATCCTGATTCTGTATTTTATTAATCTGATTTTCAATCTCATCTATCAGCTCCAGCATTCTGCTAACAAAGTCCTGTTTCAGTTCACATTCCCAAAGAGTAATGACATAATAGCCTTTCTGTTCTAATTCAAGAATGTTTTTTAAATCATTTTCTTGGTTTTTCTGAAATTTGCTGGTCCAGAAATCTACATTTGATTTGGGAGTATAGCCAAACTTGCAGTTGTGATGATGCCAGAAGCAGCCATTGACAAAAATGACAATCATATATCTGGTAATAACAATATCCGGACTTCCAGGTAACTCTCTATAGTTTTTACGATATCTGTAGCCACGATGCCATAGGTATTTTCTCACCTTTATTTCCAGTGAGGTATCTTTACCCTTTATCCTGGACATATTCCATGATCTGTGTTCTTTGGCATCCTTCTTACTCATTTTTTCTTCCTCAGATTATCGATAATTTCCTTTTCCATTTTCACAAATTTTCCATCTGTCAGCCTGTTGTAGTCTTCCATATAGCAGCCTTCAACACACAGTTTCATTGTTAAGGCCTTTTTATCATATTTCTGCCAATATGGTAAACCTTTTCCATTTGGATTACCGTTATGGGCAAAATTAGCCCAGTACTTCTGCATCTGCAATGAAAGATTCCAGTCTTCTACAGTATATGGTCGCCAGCTGCCATCCAGGGTTCCAAACTGATAGCGATTATCACAGGAATGTGGTGTGCCAGCATCATCTCCTGGCTGAGGCCTGTCAAAAACATAAAGATAGGTACTTTTATCGCTGCTTTTTTCTCTTGTACTGGCAAAGGCTCTAGCCTGAGCGTACATATTAACATTAAACATTGGCGGCTTATCGTTTACTCCTTCATCAACAGTACAGCCGATAATTACATCAACATCAGCCATTTCTCCATTTATTACCATTTCATCGATATCTTTCGGCAAGACATAACCATCCGTACAGAGATTAAAACCATTAAAGAAACCCAGCCTGTCATTTTCATCACGTATTATCTGCCAGTCAAGCTTTCTTAGCTGTTCAATATTTTCACAGCCCAGATTTTTCATAAACTGCTCTCCCATCAGCAGCTGTTTTTTGTAGGATACATTTTTTGTTACAGTACCGATACCTCCAGCTGATTGAATTGAAACACGACTCACCATATTTTCAGCCAGTGGTGAGCAAAGTATAGCTAAACAGCTTCTTCCTCCTGCTGACTGACCAAACAAGGTTATATTATCTGGATCACCACCAAAAGCTCTGATATTTTCCCTGACCCATTTTATCGCCATAATCTGATCCATCAGGCCATAGTTGCCACTGCTGTTATGCTCACTTTCTTCAGCCAGCTGGGGATGACAGAAATAACCAAAAACATTCAGACGATAATTGATACTGACCAGAATAACATTCTGCCTGCAGAAATTATCACCACAGTATTCATAGTCTGAGCCATACCACTGCTGTAAGCCACCACCATGAATATAAATCATAACTGGAAGATTATCTTTGTCAGTTACAGCTGGCGTATAGATATTTAAATAAAGACAGTCTTCACTCATCTTAGGAGGATAAGGGTAATTATCAATCATTATATAAGAATGACCACTATCATCGGTTATATCATCAATAGCCTTATCCCAGCGATCAAACTGAGCACAGGCATCACCGTATCTGTCACATACTCTTATCCCTTCAAAACATTCGGGCTGTACTGGTGGTTTCCATCTTAAATCATTTACAGGGGCCTTGGCATATGGAATTCCACGAAACAGGGCAAAACCGGCATTGGAAACAACTGACTGATATATTCCATATTTTGTTTTTGCCAATTTAATCATTATATTGTTCCTTTCCTTCTTTTACTTAAACTATAGATATAATATATCGGGATACATAAAAGTAAAAGTATTCCATAGATGTTAAAAAGAGTTCCATAGCCTGAATTAGAAATTACAAAGGCTCCAATAGCCGGACCAATAACATTACCTAAGTCCATTCCAATATAACAGGTACTGGAAGCCACTCCACTTTTCTTTATGCCCAGCTGTCTGAGTGTTTCTGTTTGAATAGCCGATTGACCACTTCCCTGTCCGACAGATTTTAAAACCGCCGCTACCAGTATTAAAGGAAGACTTTCTGCTCTGGCAAAAATAAAGGCAAATAAAGCCGATATTACAAAAGCTGGATAAAGAGTAAAGGCAATTGCTTTTCTATCCAACAGCTTACCGGTAAATGGTTTGCTTAGAATTGTCGCAATTGAACCAACTGTATAAAACAGGGTGATATTGGCGATGTTTCTTTTTTCACCAAAATCTTTCAGATAATAAAGTAAAATTCCATTTCCTATTGACAGCATGCCGATCAGAAAAACATAAATTATCAGATCAAAGGCAAAGAAGTCTTCAAGTCTGAATTTAAACTTTTCTTTCTTTTCCTTTACTTGTGGTTTATATGGTATCAGCCAAAAGCCAGCAGCACACATCATATTGATAAAGCAGGCCCAGATAAATATCGCTTCCATTCCATAGTATGACTGAATCATATCACCAAGCTGAGGGCCAATCATCGTGGAAATTACGGTTCCAATACCGATATAGCTCAAGCCTTCACCTAGTCGGCTAAGAGGTAAAAACTCAGCTCCAAAAGCCATCGAAACCGTACCACTTAAACTGAAGGAAATGCCATTTAAAATCCTGACAAAAATAATCATCTCCACACTATCGGCAATAGAATATAGATATAGACAGATTATTGACAGACAATATGAAATAACCATAAGTTTTTTCTTGTTGAATCGATCACTGGCTGCTCCAGAAAAAGGTCTTCCAATCAAAGCAACCAGACTCATCAGCGAAGAGATAATCCCGGTTATCTGCATTGGTGCTCCTTTAGAAACAAGATATTGTGGCAGAATCGGATTTACCATAAAGGCTGCACTGCCACTTAAGACACTTAAAAACAGAATCATCATAAATGGCAAAGTAAATATTTTTTCACTTCTAATATTCATAGTCAGCCCTTTCTATAAATTAATAAAACTTGAATGTTGTGGTTGATTTTTTATCTGTATCTAAATAATAAACAAGAAAAAAGACAATAACTATTAAAAAAGAAAACAAAACTATCAAATATAACTTCATTTTTATATTGTTGTTGCTTGAAATATCGTTTTATTCAAAAGAAAATCAGGCCCTGAAGCCTGATTGCTCTATTTTTATAATTTGCCTAAGAAATAAGGCATCTGGATTCTCCACCAAGGCCAGTCATGATGAACATCATAACCCCAGAAGTCAATCCAGGCAGGTACACCCTTATTATGCAGTACCTGACCAAGTTCTCTGGTATCTCTGATAGAATCCTCTTCCCAGTTACCCTGACCTGTACAGATGATAATATTACCTTTTCTATATAAATCTAGATAAAAATTATCCTGCATTTCTTTTAGATAATGTACTGGACTATTGAGATAAACTCCCATATCTGAAATATCATCACCAACAAAGAATCTTATATCATAAATGCCACTTAAAGCAATAACGGTATCAAAGACATCTGGATGTCTGAAATAGAAGTTAGCGCTGTGAAAGCCACCCATACTGCAACCAGTGGCAATCATTGGCCCATGCCAACCTGAATGATGTTTTACAAAAGGTATGAATTCATCGATGATATATTTGTCATACACATTATGCATTCTGGCCATATCACCTGGCCATTTTCCTTTTGCCAGCCAGCTTTCATAATCCACACTGTCAACTGTGTAGAAAATGAATTTACCATCATTGATAAAATCCTCAACAGCCTCAATCATCTTGAAGTCTTCGTATTCATAAAATCTTCCCCCTGAAGAAGGAAATACTATTACCGGCTTTCCTGCATGTCCATAGCTTTTAAAAGCCATTACTCTATTTAAGTGTGAACTATAAAACTCATGATATTCTACTTTCATCTAAACCACCACCATTAATATCTCTCTGTTATATATGCTGCGGCTTCTTTTAGTTCATCAAGATTTGTTGATCTGATAACATAGCAATAGTTACCCATTACATCAGCAAAAATATCAGGCATTAAACCATTTTTAGAAATCACATGTCCGTAATTATTCAAGGCATCATGATGTGAATGTTTCAATTCATTTTCAAGTCCATATCTTACACCAATGAAAGCACAGTGATACTTGACTTCTGGTTTTTCAAGATTTTCCTGATTTAAAATCATTCTGGCATATAAATCAAAAACGCTGATATCGCAAGCATAGTTAAAGATGTCTACTGACCATCCTCCAGGAGGCCTGACGTTAATTTCCAAGGCTACCAGTTCATCTTCATCAGTTCTGAAGAACTCTAAATGGAAAAATCTGTTTCTGATACCAAATTCTTTAACTGCTCTTAGTCCCACATCCATCAAATCGGCAGGAATTTCAAACTGGTTGAAATAAACAGTGTCTTCTGCATCTCTAACCATTTCCATTACTCCACCATAAATAAACGAATTCAGATATAAAATATTTCCATCTTTATCTACCAGACCATCAAAGGTATTGATATCTCCAGTGACATATTCTTCAAAAATATAGTCAACATCTGGTTTGATAGCGAAAAACTGTTCCAGCTCTTCATCAGATGAAATCTGATAAGCACCACTGGCACCAACACCAATGTCTGGTTTTCCAACTACCGGATAACCAACTTTACTGATAAATTTTCTAGCTGATTCAATATCATTAATAATTGCTCCTCTTGCAACAGGAATGTTAGCTCTCTGGAAAACCTTTTTCATTTCTGATTTTCTTTTGATTGGAGGCATATCAGCCGTTTTTAAACCTGGAACATTGAAGTCTGTTCTCAGCTGAGCTTCTTTTTCCAGCCAATGCTCATTGTGTGATTCAATAAAATCAATCTTTCCATACTTGAAAGTAAAGAAACCACAGGCTCTTAAAAGCTGACTGTAATCCTCCATATCATCAACTCGATAGTACTCAGTTAATGCCTGTCTTAATTCCAAATCCAAATTGAAATAAGGTTCTGAAGCTATTCCCAACACCTTGATTCCATGTTTGTGCATGGCTGTAACGAAGTATTTAAAATTTCTTGGGAAATGTGGTGATATAAATACATAGTTCATACTAGTCTCCTTTCTTAAAGTTTTTTATGCTCGTATTTCTAATTTTCATTAGATTTCAAGCCTTATAAACTTCAAGATATTTTAAAATCTTTCATCAATTTTAACCAAAAATGAAAATAATATCAACAATTAAATAGCATTTAATACTTTTATATATAAATGCTTCAAAGTTAATTATTATTAATTCTACCTGACTTCTATTTTAGAAGGATATCTGTTTTCAAATTCATTTAGTACACCCAGTAAATATTCATCAAGATATTTAATAGCTTCTGCTCTGATTTTATCAGGTATTCCATAATAGGCCTGAGCAATACTTCCGGTAATAGCACCAATAGTATCACTATCTCCACCAATAGATATGGCATTTCTTATGGCATCTTCAAAATCTGTTGACTCAAAAAATGCTTCTAAAGCCTGAGGTACAGAACCCTGGCAGGAAACGTCAAATCGATAAGTTTCACGAATATCATCCAGCTTAAAATCAATCTGATAATAATGTTTGTTGATGTAATCCTTTATTTCTGAAATGCTCTTTCCAGTTTTAGCCAGATATATCGCTACTGCGGTAGCCTGAGCTCCCTTTATTCCCTCGGGATGATTATGAGTTGCTTCAGTTACTTTTCTAGATAGCTCAATTGCTTCTTCTAAGGAAGTTGCCACAATACCACAACCACTGACACGCATCGCTGAGCCATTTCCCCAGCTGTGATAGGGCTTAGGATCAAAAGAATGTATCCATCTAAAAAAACTGCCCCCAAAACCGGCATAAGGATATTTTCGTCCAAATCTCTGCATACACTTAATGGCATTTTTACTCAGCATTTCATAGTTTGAATCACTTATCAGGATTGCCTTGGCTATCGCCAGACTCATCACTGAATCATCAGTAAAACAACATTCATCTGTAAACAATTCAAATTCTTTTGTTTTTTTATTGTCCCACTCAAAACGTGAACCAACTATATCACCAATTATTGCACCTAACATCGCTCTTTCTCCTAAATATTCTTAATTTCTTTCCTTTTAATATCTTTATCTGAAACAATTAATTATAAAAATTAACTCCCCCTATATTATATAGGAAAACCTGTTATAAATCTAAAAACATTCACTATCATTGAAGATAAAAAAACTTCGTTTTCAGCAAGGACGAAGTTTTCATCTTATTTAATCATATCTATTCCGCGCTTTAGAGTAGCTTTATCAATAGCTCCGGTAGCATAGGCGACAAAATTGCCCTCAGCATCAATGAATAAGGTTGTTGGTAAATTCTGTACTCCATATATACTGGCAGCATTTGACTTTAAATCAAAAAATACTGAAAAGCTATATTCATTTTCATTAATAAAATCTATTGCTTTTTTCTGTGTTTCTCTAGAGCCATCAGTCATATTAATCATCAGAAACTGAATTTCATCACCCAATTCCAGATACATCTGTTCAAAGTCTGGCATTTCCATCTGACATGGTGGACACCAGCTGGCCCAGAAATTAAGTACAATCGGCTTACCAATAAAATCACTTAAATGTACCTCATTGCCACTGGCATCATAGACTGTAAAATCAGGAGCTTTTTCCAGCTTTTGTGAATCATCATCTTGATTCTGCTGGTTATCCAGCAGTTGATTATTACCAGCGTTTTTACTTAATTGTTTATATAATATGCTAGCTCCACCTATCAGCAAAGCAAAGACCAATAATATTGTAAATAGTTTTTTCTTGTCATTCATAATCTTTTTTCCTTCCTAACTGAGTAATCCTAAAACCTTACCCATCATACCTGTGGCCATTAATACTCCAATAGCAACAAGCAGAATACCACTGATAGTATTTATAAGCTGATAGTTTTTCTTAATCCAGTCAAAGGCACCCTTTAAATAATCTATTAATACAGCACTTAAAATAAATGGAATTCCCAGTCCTAAAGAATATAATAGCAGCATCAGCATTCCCTCAATAACATGAGCCTGCTGAGAAGCCAGCATCAGTGCTGAGCCAAGAAAAGCGCCAACACATGGTGTCCAGCCAATTGAGAAAACCATACCAAATAATACAGCTGAGAAAAATCCCATATTGTCAGTATTGACAGAACGATTACTATCCTTAAATAAATTAAGTTTGAAAACTCCTAAAAAATTCAATCCAAAGATAATAACTATCAAACCTGAAACAATGTTGACTACTGTCTGATATTCTTTAAGAAAACTGCCTACCGTTCCAGCCAGTGCCCCCAGCATGACAAAGATAACTGTAAAACCACTAACAAAGCCAACAGCTCCTTTTAAAGTTTTGCCAGTAGTTCGCTCTCCTCCACCAGCAAAATAAGAAATATATATTGGCAGCATCGGTAATAGACAAGGAGAAATAAAGGTAATTATCCCTTCAAGAAAAGCAATTAAATATTGCATTAATTAACACTCTCCTTTTCAAAGGCCCCTGATAGTAAAAAACCAAGCAATGCCATATAAGCAGTAGAAATATATGGATTAGATGTTATGATACATCCTCCTGTTGGACAGCCAACCAATCTATAATAAACATAGCCCACTACTCCACCAACAATAGTGAAGATTAAAGGACGAAGCCATTTTTTCTTTTTATCTTTCATGTTTTATTCCTCCTGTTAAATATCGCTAACTTATAATAAACATTCTGTTAACATAATTGATGATAAATCAGTTCGTTTACACATCCAATACAAATGTTATCATCTAAAGTATATAGTATAAACAATCATATTTCGGTGATAATATCACCCAATAAATCTACTACAAAAATCATTATCTTGCCATTACTCTTTAATCAATTGAATTAAACAGCATTCAATATTATAATATGAAACAATAGTGCTGAAAAAATTAAAACTTATCAGAAAACATTTATCACAAGATATTAAAAACAAAACAGGAGAAAAAACATGGAACTGGTACTTATTATTTTCAATCAATTAGTATTTATGCTTATCCTTATAATAATGGGATTTTTATTGGTGAAAACTAAACTGTTAAATGATGAAGGAGCTAAGTCTTTAACTAACATTATTTTATATGTCAGTAGTCCAATAATAATTATCAGTTCATATCATAGTTCATTTGATATGATAAAACTTAAAAAACTGATTATGAGTTTTTTGATTGCCATATTTATTCATGTACTTTTTATTGTTCTAACAAAGTTATTCAAAATTAAAAATCCTGTTGATATAAGTGCAGCAACTCTTTCTAATGCTGCATTTATGGGTGTACCACTAATATCAGCTGCTTTAGGTGAAGAAGCTGTTTTCTACCTGTCAGCTTATATCGCCATTAACTTACTATTCACCTGGACTTTTTCAGTTAAAATATATTCTCCCAAACAGAAAATAGATATTAACAACATCATAAAAACACCAATAACCATCGCTATTGTTATTGGTTTAATAATATTTTTTACCCAGATAAAACTACCTGGTATTATTTTAACGGTAGTAGATTCAATTAAAACACTTAACACTCCACTGGCAATGTTTGTCTTAGGATCATATGTCGCCAATATCAGTTTTACTGATTTTAGAAAAAATCTACCAACACTAATACTACCAACCTTTTATAAATTAATACTATTCCCTTTAATAGCATTAATAATTATGCGTTTATTACCAGGTACATTTAATGATTTAAAAGTCATCAACATGATAGCTGCCGCTTCACCAAGTGCAATAAACGTGGCATTATTCGCTAGAAAATACAATTCCGACTATAAAAGAGCTACAGAACTGGTTTGTTTAACAACTATATTTTGTATTTTAACTATTCCTATTTTTGTTTATCTTTTGGGATAATAAAAATTGGCAATTATAATATTTTGCAACCATTCAAATTAATTCTATTTTTCATAAGAAATTTATCTTTTTAATTATTTTTTAAACCAAACTCTCTTTTTTATACTTTAATATTTCAATATTATTTAACACATTAAGCATTACTACTCCTGAACAAAGTAAAGTTTCAACATAATATTCTTTTTTAATTGAAAACAATTCCAACAATTCATTTAAAACTCTTTTCTTTGATCTAGCCTACATAATTGGTGAAATTAATGCCCTATCTTTAATATCGTTCTCTCTTTACTATATATTTATTTGTTTGTAACACTCCTGAGATAACTCTATAAATTTTGCTGCTATTTTTTCAGCTCTAATATTTATCATTTTCAAATAATTTTTTTCATCAAATCCATACTCTAAAAAGTTTTTAATTCCAATTTCATGCACTGAATTTTGTTTATATAATTCTAATTTCTCTTTTACATTTTTATTTTTATATTTATCTTTAATCACAGGAATTAAATTTCCTAAACTACCAACATATTTTTTTTCAGTATCATTTTTTGTTTTTTGAAAAATAAAATGTTCTACCGTTAATTTATCATGCATATATCCTTCAGATAACATAATTATATATTTAGCAATTTTATGGTTCTTTATAAATCTTTCCGGTTTAACAAGCTCTGTTTTTAATTTTTCATAATCGATTTCTAATTCTTGAACAAAATTTTTTATTATTTTTTTTAATTTACTTGGATCTTTCTCATTGTATACATCTTTCGAAACTTGTTTAAATCTATTTGAATAATGAGCAGGGCTCAATACAGCAATTGATCTAGATATCTCATATATAAACAAGTATTTCATAAAGGAATATATAAATCCACTATGATTTTCTATAAATTTTTCTTTATCTTTAAATAAGCACGCAAATAATATATCACTTTGAACAAATTTATATTCTCCAATTAACTTCCATAATTCATGAATATTATTTAAAGAAGTGGTGAAATCTTTATAGTACTCATTTGACAAACTATTAATATCATAAGTTTTTATAGCTACATATGGCAAATATATATTTTTAAGAGAATTATCTGTCATAATATCAAAAACTCTCAATGCTTTATTAAAATCTGTAATTTCCTTAATTAGTTCCCTAAAGTTTTCTTTAACTGTTCCACTGGTCTTTAATTTTTCTAAATCACTATTTTCAAATTTATAAAATAAATATGTATCACTAACAAATGTTGAATAATCTTTTTCTGGTATTTTTTTTAACATATTTTGCCATTTGTCCTTGAAAGTATCAGAATTTTTTTTAGATAAAAGATATTTAAATAAAGAACTTTTTAAAATTTCAATTTCTGATAAAGGCTTGCCTTTTGTATTTATATTAACAAACATTTCATATGCGTCAGTAATGTTCTCGTAAAAAGTAATTCCTACCAAAATCGAATTAACCAATTTATTGAATAATTTTTCATAATTTAAATCCTTAATATTATTTTTTATTAAAAAATAATTTTTTATTTCATTATATTTCTTTATAGGTTCTGCAATATTTTCATCATTATCTAGTATTTCATTTAATATATTATGCCCATCACTACCTATTCTATCTTTAAGTATAAGTCTACATTTACCATCATAGTATAATAAATTATCTATTTTCCTCTTAAATTTATTATCAGTATCAGTCGTCAAATTACGTAACGCAATAAGAATTAAGAACGATGTAATCAGTCTTTGCCGTCCATCAATTACCTCACAAACATTATTTTCATCATATAAAATTATATTTCCAATATAATAACCCTTATCAATGTCGTTAATAAAATCTATAACATTATTTTTCTCCCAAGAATATTCTCTTTGATATCTAGGTATACTTATAAATTGTTTTTCTTCTAAAAACAGTTTTATAGCTTGACTTTTAGCATCTAATTTTTTATTTACTTTTTCAGAATTTTTCATTTTAAACACTCCCCCCACTACTAAACCTCAAAACATTTCAATTCGCTTATTTTAACACTTTATTAAAAATTTTTACGCTCCTATTTGGTGGATAATAATATTTTATTAAAAGTTTTCTTATGCTGTTTCTTATTCTAACCTTAGCATCTTCTCTATTAAATGCATCCTATGTTATATTTTCGTTTTTCATTTCTACAAGTTCTTCAGCAATTCAAACAAGAGCTTCATCTTCGTTTATTCTTTAATTTCAGGATCAGCTCCTAAAACATCAAAAAATCTTTTTCTTCTTCTAATCCATATCCCTCTTTTACTAACTCTTTATATTCTTAATGCAAAAGAATCTGATATATATTTTAAGAATATTAGTTCTAATACAATAAACTTATAATCTGAAATCTAAACGGCACCCTTAAATTTATGGTACGCAATTATTCAAATTTACTTAACTTTTTTCTAGATATAAACTATTATATTGTTTTTCTGTTTTTAAATTTGTTTATTTTCATTATTATACTTTTCTCTTTTGTCTTGTAAAGTCTCAGTTTCACCAACTTTAGAAACATAAGAATATATTCTTATTGACTTCCAACCCGTAACTTCTTTCCCCCATTCATTAAGCGTCAGTTTTCTTCCTTTATAATCAACATGTTTTTCATCTAACAAAGTTGCTTCAGACTTTGAAGGATCAGTTGTTATTAATAATTTATCACCTATTTTTACATAACCAAATTCGATTAGTTTATCCATTTTGATGAATTTATTTTCTCTTTCATCTTCAACTTCATCCTGCTGATATTGGTCTAAAGTTGTTTCAGTATATGGTAAAACATTATCTATTAACCTGTCGATCAAATCTTTTTCCCTTTGCTTGATATGTTCATAAGTATTAAATTTACCATAATCCTTTAATTTCAACAACTTATTTTTTCGTTTTGAATTTTCATCTTTATAATAAAGCCTTAAATTACCTATTTTATTTAAATGCTGACTAATAAAAGTACTATAATCCATTCCAGAATAAGCAGTGTCAGGAAAATCAGAATTTTCTTTTAAAGTTAAATTTCCTTCTGAATTTTCGTAATATCTAAAATCTTCTGATTCTTTATCTGGCCTTTGTACGAGCATGTGACCCAAACTAAAACTTTCACCATATGAATTAGTTAAATTATAAGCATTATCATATGATACATGTCCCTGATCATCCATAGCTTCATACATTGACAATAAGAAAATTGTCAATTTTTTGTTTTGTTCATATCCATCCATTTTATACAAAGATTGTTTTAAACCCTCAGATTCTATACCTTCATTTATATATGTCCTAGTGATTTCTTTTTTTACATGTTTGATAGAAATTTTACGTTCTTTGTATACATCATTCATTATGTTAGAAAAAGTTGTAATAACCTCTTTGCTCGACCTTCTTGCTATTCCAAGAAATTTTATTAAAAAAGCTGTAGTTTCAATTATAACTTCTTTAAATTCGCTTTTATCCAAAGTGCCATTATTTAGTTCAAATAAAGCTCTAAAAAATAGTGGTTTAGGATGTTGATAATCATAACTTAAATATGTTCTATAATAAAATTTTAATTGATTATTATTTAATAAATTACCTGCAAGATTTTTGTCTGTTAACATATTATAATATTCAACTTTAGAATACATATCATCTAATAAACATTTTATCGCTTCCACTTCTGAGTTTACATTAAAATATCTTTGGAAATCATATTCACATAATTTTTTAAAATTATAAATTTTTATGCTTTGCCTATAAAAATATACATAAGCTTTTACGTAAATATATAAATAATCATACAAATTATCTTTTGTTTCTTTAGTTAAACTTCCCCAAATATTAGAGTATTTATCATAGTCCACTTTATCAAGTTTAGAAAATATATAAGATTTGATTAAATCAATTTCTTCTAATCTTTTTCCCTTGCTATTAAC
This sequence comes from uncultured Erysipelotrichaceae bacterium, assembly GCA_964449115.1. Classification (GTDB taxonomy): domain Bacteria; phylum Bacillota_I; class Bacilli_A; order Erysipelotrichales; family Erysipelotrichaceae; genus UBA1783. The sequence goes on from CAYUXW010000005.1 coordinate 67,208, forward strand.
AGATTCAAACATTGAAAAAACTTTTCTCTCTTTACAGTTAGCTATGATGACGATAAACTCTAAATATTTAAATATGTAATCAGTAAAATATAATATATTATTTGATTTATCCTTAACAACATTTTCTTTTAAACTATTAAGAATATATAAAAAATTATCTATGATTATTTCTTCAAATTTTGAATCTCTTTTATATGTTTTGCAAAGTTTATTTATATTTTTCGAATCATCAAAAGATCTGTCAAATAAAAATTTCAGACAATCTTGCCCTAAACCATTTAATCTTAATGTGCAATATTCTTTTGTGTTCTTCCTATCAATCTTTTTCCAAAGCAGATCTTTCAAATCTCTCATTTCATCTTCATCTTCGAAACGATATTCAATCAATAAAGCGTGAATGGCTAACAAAATTAGTGAAAATGTAGTTATTCTTTGTTGCCCGTCTATTAAATCATATTGTGAAATTAAACCATTAATTTTATTTCCATTCTCATAGATTATTATGTTACCTAAATAATATCCGTCATTTTTCTCATTAGAGTAATACACATCGTATATATCGTTTAGCAAGGTACTTACTTGTTCTTTTTCCCACAAATAAGGTCTTTGATAAACAGGCACATTATAAATTGGAGCAAATAAATCTTCCAGCTTCCATAAATGTGGTTCAAAATTTTTATTTGACATTTTTCCTTCCTCCTAAATTTGAATTCTTGCTCATTTTATTATATAACATATCAAAAACATACATATTTTTTACTCACAATAAAGATAGTGTTTTACTCCCACTCAATCGTCGCAATTGGCTTTGGACTTAAATCATAAAGTACTCTACACACACCATCTACTTCTAATAGGATTCTATCAGTTATGTGTTTTAATACCTTATAATCAATCTCTGGAACAGTACAATGCAAGGCATCTACAGTGTTGACTGCTCTAATAATTACTGGCCAATAGTCTAAACGTTTTCCATCTTTTACTCCAGTTGAAGTAATATCTGGAATAACGGTGAAAAATTGCCAGACTTTATCAGTTAGATTTGCTTTATCAAATTCTTCTCTTAATATAGCATCTGCTTCTCTTAAGGCATGTAACCTATCTTTAGTAATTGCTCCTAGACATCTAATACCTAAACCAGGTCCTGGGAAAGGTTGTCTATCGACCATTGCTGAAGGAAGACCTAAGGCTTTACCTACTACTCTAACCTCATCTTTGTACAGACTTTTAACTGGTTCAACTAGTTCTAATTCCATATCTTTTGGTAAACCACCAACATTATGGTGAGCTTTTACTCCTTTAGATTCAATGATATCGGTATAAATTGTTCCTTGGGCTAAAAATGAAATACCTTCTAGTTTAGAAGATTCTTCATCAAAGACTTTGACAAATTCATTGCCGATAATTTTTCTTTTGGTTTCTGGATCTGCTACTCCTTCTAATAGTTTTAGAAATCTATCAGTTGCATCAACATAAACGATATTGGCATCTAGTTGTCCTTCAAATAATTCAAGCACTGCTTCTGATTCACCTTTTCGCATTAAACCATGATTAACATGGACTGATATCAGTTGTTTGCCAATGGCTTTAATTAGTAGTGCTGCTACTACTGTTGAATCTACTCCACCAGATAAAGCTAATAAAACTTTTTTATCACCAACCTGGTTTCTTATTTCTTTAACTTGTTTTTCAATAAAATCGTTGCCTAATTCTATTGTTGTAATTCTAGCCATATTTTTATCTCTTATGTCCATTTTAATCACCTACTTTGACCATCTTTACTTTTTACAATAACATCATGTGCTCCACCTTCTACTATTGAAGTAGCAGAAACAAGAGTCAGCTTAGCTTCCTTCTGCAGTTGTTTAATAGAGATACAACCGCAATTACACATTGTTGATTTAATCTTATTAATGGTAATAGCCACATTATCACTAAGTGCTCCTGCATAAGGTACATATGAGTCAACACCTTCTTCAAAAGATAATTCGCTTTTACCACCCATATCATATCTTTGCCAGTTTCTAGCTCTTTTAGAGCCTTCTCCCCAATACTCTTTAACATAATGACCATTGATGATTAACTTGTTTCCTGGAGCTTCATCAAATCTGGCAAAGTATCTACCTAACATCACAAAATCAGCCCCCATCGCTAAAGCCAAAGTAATATGATAATCATGAACAATACCACCATCTGAACAGATTGGAATATAGATACCGGTTTCTTTATAATACTCATCTCTAGCTTTGGCTACTGCGATAATTGCACTGGCTTGTCCTCTACCAATACCTTTGGTTTCTCTGGTAATACAGATAGAGCCTCCACCAATTCCTACTTTAATAAAATCAGCTCCAGCATCAGCTAAAAATCTAAAGCCTTCTTCATCAACAATATTACCGGCTCCTACTTTTACACTATCACCATAGTTATCTCTAATCCATTTTAGAGTATTTTTCTGCCATACTGAATATCCTTCAGAAGAATCAATACATAAAACATCAACTCCTGCTTCTAATAAAGCCGGAACTCTAGTTTCATAATCTCTTGAGTTGATACCAGCACCGACCAGATATCTTTTAAAAGCATCTAAAGCTTCATTAGGATTAGCCTTATGAGAATCATAATCTTTTCTAAAGACAAAAGATACCATATGATCATTTTCATCAACAACCGGTAAGGCATTAAGCTTATGATCCCAGATAATATCATTAGCCTCTGATAGGGTTAATCCTTCTCTGGCATAAACAAGTTTATCAAATGGAGTCATAAAATCTTTGACTTTAGTATCTAAAGGTGTTCTTCCTACTCGATAATCTCTGCTGGTAACTACCCCTAACAGCTTGCCGTTAGGTAAACCATCTTCCGTTACCGCCATTGTTGAGTGATGAGTTACAGCCAGTAAATCCAAAACATCCTGTAAAGTATCATCAGCTTTAACCGTTGAATCACTGACCACAAAGCCAGCCTTATAGCTTTTGACTTTTCTAACCATATCAGCCTGGTCTTCAATTGATTGAGCCCCATAAATAAAAGATAGTCCTCCCTCTTTAGCCAAAGCAATATCCATCTTATCATCAGAAACCGACTGCATTATCGCTGAAACAAGAGGGATATTGATTTTTAAAGCCTTTGAACTATCATCATTTGAATATTTTGTGATGCAAGAAGACAGATTAACATTACTGATAACGCAGTTTTCATCAGTATATCCTGGGATTAATAAAAACTCAGAGAATGTATGTGAGACATCTTTTAAATAGTGCGCCATAAGATTATCTTCCCCCTTTTAAACAAGCAATAATATATTTCATAATTAATATATATTTTATACTATTTTAAAGATTTTTTGTACTAAATCAGGGGTGTTTTTTCACAAAGTCATCATAATTTTAAATATCATCATTTTTAACTGTCAATCCATAAAAAAATCAGGTTACACCTGACTTTGAATTCTTATTGTCTTTTTGGTTGAACTTCTTTTTCGGGCATTACTTTTCTAAGATAGGAATAGATCTCTGAACCCACACATTTACAAAATAAGAATGTTTCTCCTTCTTGTAGAAACAGTGTTACAGAAGGGTTAAATAGCTTCTGTTTGAAGTACCACCTTCTTATTTCTGATAGATAATAGATGTCACAATCTTCCTTTTTATCTTCATCATAGATAACCAGATAATCTGTATGCCCTGAAAAGATCTTCTTTTCCTCTTTGAAAGTCATTATCAGACCATAGATACCAAAGGGAATACACAGAATTTTTTCTTCCGCAGTAAACAAGACAATCGCAAATACTGCCCAAGCAAAAATAATTGAAGCTACCGGTTTATTTGTGATTATACATAATGTTTTACTTTCAGGTAAATTGGCAACCTTAACCCTGCGAGATTTACGTTCTGTCATCATCATACCTCATCAGTTTTATTCTAATAATTAACATTTTGTTGTTCAATTGATTTGAAATCAATAACATAATTTCACATAAAGCTACAGCAGTTCAATATCATTGTTGCGACAGATTTCAATCATCTCTTTAGGCCAGATGCTGGCCTGTACTTCCCCAATATGAGCCTTATTTAACAGCACCATGCATAATCTGGATTGACCAATTCCTCCACCCATAGTCAGAGGTAGTCTATCATTTAACAGATCCTGATGATATGGTAGAGCCATTCTTTCAGAATTATTACTTTTAATCAGCTGCTCAATCATTGAGTCCTTGTTTACTCTGATGCCCATACTGCTTAACTCAATTGGCATCTGCAGTAAATCATACCAGACCAGCAAGTCACCATTAAGCTGCCAGTCATCATAGTCTGGAGCTCTGCCATCATGAGGCTTGCCATCTTTAAGCTTATCTCCAATTTGAGAAATAAAGACCGTCTTATGCAGCTTACAGATTTCATATTCTCTACCCTTACCATCTAAATCAGGAAACATATCAGCCAACTCTTGAGAAGTGATATAGAAAACATCCTCATCAGAAATATTTCTAGGCAGCTCAGGATAATGTCTTAGAAGTTCATCCTGAGTAATTCTTAAAGCTTTCATAATTCTATCGACTGTACCATATAAAAACTCCAGGGTTCTGTCTTCTTCTTCAATAACTTTTTCCCAGTCCCACTGGTCAACATAAATAGAATGAATATTACCAAGTTTCTCATCTCTTCTAATGGCATTCATATCGGTATAGATACCTTTAAAACGCCTTAAACCATACTGTTTTAAAGCCATTCTTTTCCACTTGGCTAAAGAATGAACAATTTCTAACTCTCTTCCCTGTAAATAAGGCACATCAAAAGAAATTGGTCTTTCATAACCAGTCAGATTATCATTCAAGCCACTGGCTTTATCAACCATCAGTGGTGCCGATACTCTAGTCAGACCTAAATTATCTGCCAGACTTCTTTCAAAACTGTCCTTACAGATCTTGATGGCAATTTGAGTATTTAATAAGTCTAATTGACTTTTATAGTTTTTTGGAATATTCATAACATTTTTACCTCTATCAGTATCAAATTCTACCAAATATAATTTTAGATATCAATCTCTAAAACAA
>CAYUXW010000006.1:0-71786 GCA_964449115.1 uncultured Erysipelotrichaceae bacterium
CATTTTGACCCATGGGTCAAAACTCGCTTGACTTTTCATAGCTGGTCTCCTTAATTATTTGCCATTTACATATAATATTTTGGTATTGTTATAATCTTTAATAACTACATTTTTTTGATTAAATGTTCTACACAATACTTCTGCTATCTTTACTAATGTTTTTGAACTAATTCCAAGAAGCTCTAAAGATAAACTGTCCTTATCAAATACTGTATTATCACTACAGCAGTAATAAGTCCCACTAGTTAAAAACTTTCCAATTGTCCAGTTTTTAATTAACTCATCATCAGAATCATCTATTTTATCTTTTTTAAATAATTTGCTTTTAATCTTACTGATAAAGTTATTATTTTCTTTTTTATTACTTTTACTGGCACTGGATAATCTTTTATTAACCGTTTCAGTGAGTTTTTCAGTCCAATTAATAAACTGCTTTTCATCTGGTACAATTGTATCTTCATCAATAGACAATATTATCACTCCTCCTCTTTTATACTTTTTATCTAACCAGTCAACTGTCTTTTCTAGTTTTGACCAGTTTGAAGCAATAATATTTTCAATCTTTATTGTCTGATAAAGATGTCTACTAGCTGAATATGCTCCTCTATCACCAGAGCGTTCTTTAATAATCAACTTTTTTCACCTCCTCCTAAATCTTTTTAATTATTATTTTCATTATTTTAAATTGAGTTTGTCTTATGACTTATACCTTTTTCTACAATTACATAATACAATATTATGCCCAAACATATTGGCCGTTTTTTTGGACATCTATTAGGAATTAGACTTTTTAGTATTTCTATATGTTTTATTATTGTGTTAAACTTTATCTAATAAATAAAAACTTAAAGAAAAGGAGGTATAATTTTATGTTTTTATCAAAATCAAATTACATAAGTTTTTGTCAATGTCCAAAACTGCTCTGGCTGAATAGAAATAAACCAGAAGAACAAATAGTCAGTGAATTTGATTTAGCGACTATGGAAAGTGGAATTCTAGTAGGAAAAGTTGCTCAAAATTATTTTGAAAATTCAGTTGATGTAACAGTTAATAAAAATAATAAACCGGATTTACTTAAAATGATTGAAAATACCAGAAATGAAATATCTAAAGGCACAACTGTAATCTGTGAAGCTTCTTTTGAATATGACAACCTGTTTTGTTCTGTTGATATTCTTAAAAAAGAGAAAAATGGCTGGGCAATATATGAAGTTAAAAGTTCAACTTATGATACAAAAGGTGATAAAAAAGTTGAATTATACTTTGAGGATATTGCCTTTCAGAAATATATATTAAAAAATTGTGGAATCAACATAACAAAAACTTATTTAATGCGAATCAATAAAGATTATGTATTTGATGGCATTTTAGATGTTCATAAACTATTTGTAGTTTCTGATGTAACTGAAAAAGTTTTAAAAATAGAGGAAAATATTTTCTATAATCTCAATGAAGCTAAAAAAGTTTTCAATCAAAAACAGGAACCAGATGTTGATTTGTCTGTTAATTGTAACAGTCCTTATAAATGTGGATTTTGGAAATATTGTTCCAACCATCTTCCTGATCCATCAGTTTTTGATATTTATAATCTATATTTTAAGGATAAAATTAAATTTTATGAAAATGGTTTGATTTCATATGCCGAATTAGAAGCCAGCAACATTATAACTAACAAGATACAATTACGTCAGATTGATTACTATCTTAACAATAAAGGAACATATATCAACAAAGCAAAAATCAATGCTTTTCTTGATACCTTGAGTTATCCTTTATATTTTCTTGATTTTGAAACAGTAATGCCAATTGTTCCTAAGTATGTTGGCAGTAAACCTTATGACCAAATTCCTTTTCAATATTCTTTACATTATATAGAACATGAAGGTGGTAAAATAAAGCATAAGGAATTTCTAGCTGACGCTAAAAAAGACCCAAGAGAAACATTAGCTAAAAAACTTTGTCAGGATATACCAGAGAATGTCTGTGTTCTGGCATATTACAAATCTTTTGAATGTTCCAGAATAAAAGAACTGGCGGAACAATTCCCAGAATTAAAAAGCCATCTACTAAATATTGAAAGCAATGTTAAAGATTTGCTGGATCCTTTCAAAAATGGTTATTATTACAACAAAGATATGGGTGGTTCATTCTCTATTAAAAGTGTTCTTCCAGCTATTTTTCCAAATGACCCAGAATTAAATTATGATAATTTACAGCAGGTTCAAAACGGAACAGATGCTATGACCATTTTTTCAAAACTTGAGGAAATGAAACCAGATGAGCAAAAGATTGCTAGAGAAAATTTATTGAAATATTGTAAACTTGACACATATGCCATGGTGAAAATATGGCAAGAGTTGGTTCGTGTTTCATCATAATTCCAATAACTTTAATATGTTTATATATTGCTGAAATGTTTGTTTCCTTATTATCTATTATTTTAACTTTGACTAATTATTTATTTTTTAAACATTGGATTTCCGATATTTCCATCATTCCAAATTAATGAGGTGATTTTTATGCGAGAATGTTCCATACACATGAATTTTAAAGGTGATGATGATTTTTTTGATCCAGTAAGAGCAAAACAGTATAGTGAACTGATTAAAAAGCTGAACATCAAATACATTAACACCAAATGGAATGAAGAATTATATTTTAAACCAAACAGACCTGATGTTATATCTGTAAAAAAGATCAGAGATTTCTGTTTAGAAAACAATGTTACAATCACTTCTTTCCATTATTATGGTCCCGTTTTCCAACATGATGGTATTGACCAGAGTTTTTGTCGTGGACTTATGAAACAAAGCATAGATTTATACAGTCTGTTAAAACCTCAGGTAATGGTTGTTCATCCAGGTAATCTGTCACTGGGCAGATCTCCAGAACACAAAAAAGCTTACCAGGAAGCCTTAAAAATATTTACACCTGATCAGATTCATCAGATAATAGTGGATAATTTCCGTTACTTTGGTGATATCGCTCAAGAAAAAGGCATAAAAATTGCCTTGGAAAATATCTTCGGTGGTAGATTCTATAGTCAAATAGATGATTTAGTAAAGTTAGTTAGTGACATCAACCATCCTAATGTTGGCTATTGTTTTGATTGTGGACATGGCAATATTGATAAGGTCAATCATGCTGAAACAATCAGGATTATGGGTGATAAACTTTTTGAATTGCATTTACATGATAATGATGGTACCAAAGACAGTCATTTACCGATTGGATTTGGAACGATTGATTATGTTGAAATTATTAAAGCTCTTAATGATATCAACTATCAGAATACCGCTACCTTTGAATTCTTTCGCTGGCCAACAGAAGATCGAATTAAAGGAGTAAAAAATGCTATTGAGTTTTATCAGACTTTAGAAAAAATAGCTGCAGAAGGATATAAAAATAATCAATGGAAGTAAAATTAATAAACTGACAATTAGACATTAAAACAGTCTATTTATCAGTAAAATAACTATTATCAATGGGGAAGAATTAGATGAAAAAGAATTTTGTTAAACAGTTTACAAAAATGGTTATTGGTTTTTCTTTTTCTCTTTCTCTACTCTTTTTGCTTCACTATTTCAAAGAACTTGATACAATAGAGGAACCCTCTTTACCAAGTTATGAAATTATAGAAGAGTTGGGTTATTATAAGCCATATAGCCGACTGCTGTTTAAAAATATCGATATTGCCAAAGCTGCTATTTCACTGGCAACAATGGATAATTCAGATGGTACTGAAAAACTGTGGTTTACACGCTGGGGATTAAGTGATTTAAAAAAACATGTTGGTATCCCAGGTTACTGTCCAGAAACTTTTATTAAAGTAGCTCCTCAATTAACTGACATTCTATACTATATGGACTACTCCAAACACAATACCGGTAGATGGTGCAGCATTTCGTATTGTCTATATGCCAGTTGTGATTTCAATGTTGCTTTAGCTATCTGGTGGAGTGGTGCAGATGACAATTTCCCTGCTTATTTAGGGTGTATGGGAGAATTCAGACCAAACTTCACTTCTGGGCAAACTGGATATCTTATTCACGATTATAGTCAGGGTATGTGGATACAGCTACAGCCTGGCTCTAAAATTCTACCAGGAGATATTGCGCTGGGAAGAGATGAAGATGGTTATATTGGACATATATGGATGTATCTGGCGATTTGGGAAAATGGCAGATGGCTGGATAATTCACTGGTTCAAGAAAAATTCCCTGACTCTAAAGCTAATAGATACGAAGGCAGTTATGAACAATACTATGCCAAAATAGGTTACGATGAAAATCCTTGGTTAAGTTCAGCCTATATTTTCCGATTCACAGGTACCATTGACCAGTTCAGTGAATTTAAGTCGGTAAAATAAAATACTATTCTGTGATATATAATCAAAATAATTAATTCGTAAATAGAGATACCCAATCAAACATAATTGGGTATTTCTTTAATATGAAGTTTATTCTTTATGATTTTTTTAACAAGCTTAATTAGTAGTTTCAGTCTCCACTGCTTTTTCATTGCTTTTACTTTTTTTAAATGGATTATTTAAATACCTGTTTATCAATATCGCTACCATAATACCGATTGTCGTATCCAAAAATCTATTTACCACAAAGACAATTGGCAGCTGACCTGCTCGATTGATTACTATTGATAAATAAACCACACATCCTGTAGCTACTGAACCAAGTCTTTTAGTATAGACACAAATATAAATTACCGGAATCAAAAATATAGAAATCAGCAAATAACGCAGGGTATGATTTTCCAGCACATAAATATAATATTCAAACATTAAAAACAGATAACCGACAAGTGCTCCTACTATCGTAGCTATAAACCTGTTAAGACCTACTCTAAAGGAATCCTCAGAATCTTTCTGCATGCATAACACAGCAGCGATAGCTGAGTAAAAAGGCGCACTATTTTCTCTTAGCGAGCTGATTACTAAAGATAAAAATACCGCAATTATTGTTTTAATAGTTCTTAATCCTATAAATGGTTTTCTCATATTTACATTATACTACAATTAAATTACTTTTGATTCCTTGTGATTACATTAACTTGTGAAAAATCGTGATTTTTATACAAGTATGATGTATAATAGTAAATAGATAAGTTTATATAATATGTGGAGGATGTATGAATATTGTTGTTTGTATTAAGCAGGTTCCCGGTACAACTAATGTAAAAGTAGATCCTGTTACAGGAGTTTTAATTCGTGATGGCATTCAATCCAAGATGAATCCCTATGATTTATATGCCCTGGAAACAGGATTACAGTTAAAAGAAAAAACTGATGGTAAAGTTACTGTCATCTCTATGGGTCCCCCTGCTGCTTTAGAGATTCTAAAAGAAGCCATTTACATGGGAGCTGATGAAGGAATTTTAATCAGCGATAGAAAGTTTGGAGGGGCTGATGTTTTAGCTACCGCCTATACCCTTTCTCAGGCTATTAAAACCATCGCTAATGTCGATTTGATTTTAACCGGTAAGCATTCAACTGATGGTGATACCGGACAGGTTGGGGCTGAAACAGCTGAATTTTTAAATTTGCCACATTTCGGATATGTTTCTGATATTGAAATCAAAGGTGATAAGTTGCAGTTTTTCTCTAACTTAGATACTACTATAATAAAAGCTACTATCACTTTACCTTGTGTTTTGTGCATTGATGGTGATGTTAATACTCCTAGACTTCCTTCCTATAAAAGAAAGGTTAGGTTTGCTGACTGTAAAGAACAGATCAGAATCATATCTTTTAATGACATGGAAGATCAAAACGAAAATAAATACGGCCTGAAAGGATCGGCAACCCAGGTTGAGAAAATCTTTAACCCAGAAAAAACAACCGACAGACTGGTTCTTCAAGGGACAAAAGAGCAAATTGCTGGTGACTTATTTAATGTTTTAAGAGAAAGGAAGTTTATCTAGTATGGCTTTAAAAATTAATCATCATCTTGTTAATGAAGAAATCGCTAAAAAGTTAGTAGATATTTGTCCTTTTAAGGCAATTGAATACCAAAATAATAAACTATCAATAAATGCGGGCTGTAAAAATTGCAAGATCTGCGTTAAAAGAGGTCCTGCCGGTGTTATTGAAGATGTAAAAAACGAAATCAAAGAAATAGATAAGGACCAGTGGAAAAATATTGTCGTTTATGCCACCATTGAAGAAAATAAAGTACATAAAGTAACTTATGAACTGATTGGAAAAGCTAAAGAGTTAGCCCAGCTAATAAACCAGCAGGTACATGTTCTAGCTATTGGCTATAATTTATCTTATGCAGCTGAAAAAATCCTGCGCTATGGGGCTGATAAAGTCTTTCTCTATGACCATGAAAAACTACAACACTTTGATGTCGAAAGATATACCAATATCTTTGAAGATTTCATCAACAAAAATAAACCTTCTTCGATTTTATTTGGAGCAACAAATATTGGCCGATCACTAGCGCCAAGAGTAGCAGCTAGATTTAGAACTGGTTTAACAGCTGACTGTACAGCTTTGGAAATAAAAGAAAACACTGATCTGGTTCAGATAAGACCAGCTTTTGGGGGAAACATTATGGCTCGTATAATCAATCCAAACCATCGTCCTCAGTTATGCACTGCTCGTTACAAGGTCTTTGATGCTCCAGAAAAAATAGCTACTCCTACAGGAACTGTTATTAACTGTATTGTTGAAGAAAAATGGTTAAAATCTAATGTTGAAATTCTGGAAATTATCAACAAGAAAAAAGAAGAAGATCTTTCAGAAAGTGAAATTATCATCGCTATCGGAAGAGGGGTTAAATCAAAAAAAGACTTTGAGCTTGTCTTTGAACTGGCGGATTTATTAAATGCTTCTGTAGGCTGCTCTAGACCTGTTGCTGAAGCTGGTCTGCTTGACTCCAAACATCAGATTGGCCTGTCAGGAAAAACCGTAAAACCAAAGTTAATAATTACTCTGGGTATCTCTGGCTGTATTCAATTTACCACTGGGATGAAAGATGCTGAATGTATTATCGCCATAAACAATGATCCATCTGCTCAGATATTTGATCTGGCACACTTTGCGGTATTAGGTGATATTTATGAAATAGTTCCAGAACTTATCAAAATCATTAAGGAGGAAAATCTCAATGTATAAAACTTTTGACAACTTTGATTTAGCATATCTAAAAAGCATTGTTGATAATGATAGAATTTATGGCAAAGAAAATATTTCCAGCGATTTCTCACATGATGAGCTGGGTACCTTGAAAAATTATCCTGATGTTTTAATCAAGGTGAAAACCGTTCAGGAAATTTCAGACATTATGAAATATGCCTACGAAAAAAATATCCCTGTAACTGTTAGAGGTTCAGGAACAGGACTGGTAGGAGGGGCGGTTCCACTGGAAGGTGGAATTCTGCTTAACACTTCCCTGATGAATCAGATTCTTGAACTGGATGAAAACAATTTCTCGATTACAGTAGAACCAGGAGTCTTACTGATGGATTTAGCTGCCTATGTAGAAGAAAATGACTTCTTTTACCCACCTGATCCGGGAGAAAAATCAGCAACTATCGGGGGTAATATTTCTACCAATGCCGGTGGTATGAGAGCGGTTAAATATGGTGTAACCAGAGATTATGTCAGATCTCTTAAAGTAGTAATGCCTAATGGTGATATTGAAACCTTTGGTGGCAATGTCGTTAAAAACTCTTCTGGCTATTCTTTGAAGGACTTAATTATTGGTTCAGAAGGAACACTGGCGATTGTGGTTGAAGCTACTTTAAAGCTTTTGCCACTTCCTAATGAAAGTATTTCTTTGCTAGTACCATTTAAGACAATGCAAGAAGCTTTAGATGCTGTGCCTGAAATACTGCGCTCAAAAACCAATCCAACGGCTGTTGAATATATGTCAAAAGAAACTATTCTCAACAGTGAAAAATTTTTAGGCAAGAAATTTCCTGATACCAGATATGATGCTTACCTGTTATTAACCTTCGATGGAAATGATGTTAAATCAATTGAAGAAAACTATAGTAAAGTTGCTGATTTATGTCTTTCTTTAGGAGCAATTGATGCCTATTTCGTTGATACTGAAGAAAGAAAAAAATCAGTCTGGTCAGCCAGAGGAGCCTTTTTAGAAGCGATTAAAGCTTCAACCGACAAGATGGATGAATGTGATGTTGTTGTACCAAAAGATAAGATTGCTGATTATATCAAGTACACTCACCAACTATCTAAAGAGTTAGATATCAGGCTTCCTTCCTTTGGCCATGCCGGAGATGGAAACCTGCATATCTATTTATGTAAAGACGGTATGGATGAACAGCTGTGGCAACAGAAGCTACAATTAACATTTGAAAAACTATACCAGAAAGCTGAAGAAATGAATGGCCTTGTCTCTGGAGAACATGGTATCGGATATGCGAAAAAAGAATACCTAAAAGAAAGCTTAGGTGAAAATCAAATCAGACTGATGCAGGAAATTAAAAAAGTATTCGATCCTAAAAATATTTTAAATCCTGGTAAAATCTGTCAATAAAAACCCAACACCATCAGCTGATGGTGTTTTCTATTGGATATTTCCTGATAAAAATATATAATTAAGAAGGAACTCGGGGGTAAATACTATGATTTATGAACAAGTAATAAGAAATGAAGAAATAACTTCCTATATAAACAAAGCCAATGAAATTATGAAAGCCGCAGGTTATACCGATCACTCAAGAATACATACAGCCTATGTGGCTACCAGAGCTGGCTCTATTCTAAGACACTTTGATTGCAGTGAACACGAAATCGATTTAGTCAAAACTGCTGCCTATATGCATGACATCGGCAATTCAATTGCTCGTAAACACCATGCTGAATATGGAGCTTTGCTAGCAAAAGACTTGCTGAAACAAATTGATATCTCTTTAAAAGATACCATAACTATTGTTGGAGCTATTGCCAATCATGATGAAAGCACAGGAATTGTTGTTGATAAAATTACTGCTGCTGTGATTATCGCTGATAAAAGTGATGTCAGAAGAGTTCGTGTTCAAAATTTCAATCCTGTCAATTTTGATATTCATGACCAGGTAAACTATTCAGTATTGAAAAATGAACTTACAATCAATGATGAAAATAAAAGTATCAATCTTCATCTAGAAATTGATACTGAAATCTGCTCAATGTATGAATATTTAGAAATATTTATGGACAGAATGCTGATGTGTCGAATGGCAGCTAAAACTTTTGACTGCTCTTTCCACCTGTATGTCAATTCAACTAAAATTTTGTAAATAAAAAGCATATTCTTAATATTAAAGAAACAAATTCTGTTTTCTCTATTATTTATTAATCAGCAAAACTTGTTTGGGGCAGATGGTATAAATAAGTTGTGGTGAAAGAAAAGGGTTATTCTAATAATTTCAATTTTAAATATCTAAAAAAGAGAATGTATAGACGAAATATTAAGGTAGGATAAGATGAAGAAAAGAGAAATTAACAAAGATGGGCTATTGATGTGCAATTTGCAAGCCAGAATATTTGAAAATTCAATTAAAAAAGCCCAAGTAAGTTCAGAAATTTTTATTAGAAGATTTATGAACAGTGACGTGGCTAAACTTTTTGATAATGGTGCAATTCTACAATCGAATATCCAGGAAGATGATGCTCTATATATGATCGAAAAACAATATGGAAAATCAAACTACGGAACAGTTAGATACTCTTCTAACGAAATGTATTGGATAGGATACATCTATCGATATTTCTGTTTCACTTATGATTTAACATCGACACAAGTCTATAAAATTATCAAGCCTAAAAAACTTAAAGGGTTGTATTTTGCCTACCATACTTTAGACCCCGCTCAAGCCATTGAATGAATTATCGAAGCCAATCATTCTTCATTTTTTGATAAGTACGAAATTAAAAAACAATACGAACTTTTTAAAAAAAACAGAGGCAAGCAATAAAGATACCTCTATGGAATATATTAATTATACTGACTAATAGAAAATTAATAATTCACTAAACATTAATCTTCATTCATTAATTGATTCCTTGATTTGTTCAATATATGAATGTTTAGAAATCTTCATGGACAGAACGCTGATGTGCCAAAACATTTGACTGCTCTTTCCACCTGTATGTCAACTCAACTAAAATCTTGTAAGTAAAAACAGGAATTTAAAGTTAAATCAACTTTATAAAACCTGTTTTTTTGTGTTTTAATTATCATTCTCTCACATAGGCTTTAAGGTACTTTATTTCTTCTCCATCTTTTTCTGGTTTAATAGTATATTCTTCAATACAGGCAGGAATAATAAAAGTTTCTACATAATGAACTGCAAAAGGGGCAAATTCATTATTTGGACTTTCAATTATAGCGCTGGTCCCATCTACCAGATTGAGTTGGTTAACTGTGTTGTTTGTTTTATGCAACACTTTATTTTTGGAAGTAAACACTCTTGTTTCAATAAACTCTAATTCATGTAAACCTGTTTTAACTTCTTTATATGCAGGGTTATCGACCAGCACTTTGAAGTTATTGACAAGATTTTTCTTAACCCAATCCGTTGTTCTATTCCACTGAATAACCTTTTTACCATCTTCAAGATGTATTGGACGAGGTAGACCATCTTTTCCCAGCCTATTCCAATCCCATAATTTAAAGGTAAAAATATATGGTGTAGCACTGATTTCTAAAACCATGCAATCAGCTGATGAACAGTGAATGGTTCCTGCTGGAATTAAATAATGATCGTGTTTTGATGCCTTAAATCTATTTACATATTTATCAGCTTCAAAACTTTTTCCACCATCTTGGGCATTTTCCAAATCAAAAATCATTTCTTCCTTGTTAATTCCTTCTTTTAGACCTAGATAAACTCCACCATTGTTCTGGCAGTCCAAAATATAGTAGCTTTCATCCTGGGTATATGACATACCAAATTTTGATTTTATATATTCATTTAAAGGATGAACCTGTAAGCTTAAATTCTGTCCTTCCATCGTATCTAGAAAATCAAATCTAATAGGATATTCTGCTCCGAAACGACTGTAAATATTTGGACCTAATAGTTCATTAGGCTGATATTTAACTAGATTCATTGCTGGTGTTTCTACTTTAATATTGCCATATTTTAAGAAAAGACTGTTTTCTTCAGGAACTCCATCAAAACTCCAGGCATAATTATCTTTCTCTTTATCTAAATTGCAGACTTCCTTCATCCATTGTCCACCCCATACTTCTGAATCGAAATAAGGAACAAGTCTAAATGGTTGTTTTACAATCTGTTTTAATCCACCTCTTATTGCTTCACCTGTTACCATTTTAGGATTATTTTCAACATTTGTATCTAAATAGAAATCAATCTTATCAAATAATTCAAATTTAAGTTTATCAGCAATTCTCCACTCTACAAAATAACCGCGCTTGTACTTTTTCAAATTGTCTTCGTTCTCATTATGACACTTATAATTTGGCCTTCCTTTACGATATCTAAGTTGAGCCTGCCATCTTGTCAAATCAGCATAAACTAAAACATCTCCCTGACTTATCAGTGATGCAGCAAATCCATATATGATAGTCAAACCGTCTTCTTTAATTTCCTGTTTAGCCTTTTTTAGTTTTTCCTTATCAATAAAATCATTAACTTTGCCATAATACATAAAACCTCTAACTCGATCTTCAGTTAAGACATCTTTCAGCATTTCATCTAATTTATCACTATCATAAAAAATATCAATGCTCTTTATTATTCTTTCAGCTTTAAATCTTTTGGAAATCTCTGTTAACACTTCCTCATCAATTACTCCAGGATATGTTTCAATAACAAGAACATTTTTCTCATTTAGCTTCTCTTCTATTGCCAGACAAATATCATCATACCCTGACCAGGCGCATTTATCATAACCAAAAATAACCGTCTGTGGATACTTGTCATAGTTTGATTTTCGATTCAGATACTTCATAGCTAGCCTCCTTAAACAGTTATTAATAAAAATTATTATTTTATGGTATAAAATTAATCCATTTATCTTCAGCAATTTCTGGATTGGAAACAAATAAAAACCTGTCGGGATTTTCTTCAAACTGCCTGTAAATGGACTTTTCTTTTTCGATATTGAATTCTTTATATTCCCTAGGTGATTTAACTACTAATTCACTAAAGCCATAATTCTCATTTTTAATAAAAGTAATGCTGCTATCTTCATTTACTATTGGAAAATATGCCAAACCTTTATAGGCCCTGACATCTTCATAATCAAAACCATAATCACGAACACACCAGGCCCCAAATGTCAGCCTCTTTTTTATATTGGCAACGATAGTAGCATGCGCCCAATATGGAGGAACAATTACTACATCTCCAACATTAGCTAAAACAGCAAAACAGCGCCCTGGATTAACAGCTACTTTTTCCTGCATTAAGATATAAGCTGATCCTGACCATATTTCGTAAACTTCGCAGGTTGATGAATTGCAAGATGATGAAACAGCATGGATGTGTCCCTGTGATCTTACTGGTTCATTTCCCAGTTTTCCCTTTTCATAGGTTACCACACCATATAATAAATTTCTATCAACTATTTTTTCTTTATCTTTGATGTTTCCAACATCCATCGCAATGCTATAAACAATTTCTGGTCCTTCACAATCAGGATCCTGTAAACTTTTTCTGATTGCATCTAATGTTCTATTTTCAACTTCAGGGCCAAAGCAATCTTTTCCATAACTAAAACCCAGTGGAGCAAATAGTGGTTTGATATTTAAGCCGGAATCAAATCTCATAAACATCCCTCTGCAGTTAAAAAATTAACTAAATGAAATCGTTTTTAAAAACTCTCCATTACCTGTAATCCTATAGGTTCCATAATTGGCTGGAACAAGAAAAGTATCACCTTTTTTATAATCAAGGTTTTCAATCATTCCTTCTCCATCTAGGAAGTTAATGATTTGATAATCTCCGTTAGTGTTAAAAACTAATTCATCAGTTCCCTTATGATGTTCTACTTCAAAATATTCACATGAACATATCACACCATTAGTGCTTTGTTTTCTGTCACGATTATCTATAACACTAGGAATTGTCTTAACTACATCCATGGCTTTATCAATATGCAGCTCTCGCAAATTACCAAACTTATCGCGTCGATTAAAGTCATACAATCGATAGGTCAGGTTTGAGTTTTGCTGAATTTCACATATTACATTTCCTGCTCCAATAGCATGTATCGTTCCAGCTTCAATCAGAAAATAATCACCTTTTTTTGTTTCAACCTTATTTAATACTTCAAGAATTGTATTGTTTTCAATTCTTTCTCTTAATTCTTCAGTGGTTACTTCTCTGTTAACTCCATAATAAATATATGAGCCTTCCAAGTTTTCCATTATATACCACATCTCTGTTTTTCCTATATCCTGCTCGACAATCATGGCATATTCATCATCAGGATGTACCTGAATACTTAATGATGATCTGGCATCAATAAATTTAACCATAATGTTCAAGTCCGCTTTACTCCCTAAGACTTTACTATTATTTTTCAAATATTCTTTTAAATTGATTCCTTTGTGCTTTCCGCTATCCACCACTGAAACACCATCCTGATGAACTGACAGTTCCCAAGACTCCGCCATGATATCATCGCTGAACTTTCCATATTCTTTTAAGCGCATTCCTCCCCACGGATAGTTTTTTGTTACACCTTTTAACTTAATTATTTCCATAATAAACTTCCTATTCTATTTTTCTTTTTTTATACACTATTATTATAAGCCTAATTATTCTTGTTTCAATCTCAAATCCATTTTATCTTGTTTGATGAATTTAAAAAATGCTCTAAAAAGAGCATTTACATTATGTCTTTATAAAAATACTATTTAATCGGAAACAGCCAAACCTTCAGCAATCTTTTCATAAATAAATTTTATCAGCTCAGTCTGCTGGTCTTGCTCTCCTATTGCTTTATTAGGAATAACAAAAGTCTGGCTTCCACCATAAAATATGATCAGAATGTGCTTTAATGGAATAATATTCTCAACATCTTTATATTCAACAGTTTTTCCATCAACTATAATATTGTTTTCTTTAAAGTCGACTGTTACCTTCTCAAATTCTTTAATATTCATTTTCTTGACAAAATTGATGTTGATACTGCGGAACAAAAAGGCTTTCCATATTTTGTCACTTAAAAACAAAAACCACAGCAACCCAAAAGCTAACGCTATTACAACATATAGTATATTGGTATAAAGTTTAAAAAATGTAAATGAGAATAATAGCAGTAAAGGAACAATGACTCTTAACCACCATCCAGTATTTCTATTCTTTTTTGAATTTGAAATCATGAAACGTAAATATTCCAAATAATCTTCTTCTGCCAGTTTAAAAACAATTTTCATAAAAGTACATCCTTTAAAAAGAGAGGGGTTATCAACCCCTGACCTCTTTATTTTTTTCGATAAAACGTTTCGTAATCAGATGTGGTCTGCTGATTGCTGAACCGATACAGATCATATCAGCACCAGCTTCAATCAAATCATCGATATCTTTAATTTCCCACACATTTCCTTCAGCGTTGACTGGTAATTTACAATGTTTTTTAATTTCTCTTATCAGTTCAACATCTGGACCATCTAAATGTTTAAACACACCAGATAATGTGGTAGCTAAAATATCAACCATTCCAGTTTCCTCGGCATAAATGCATTCTTCAAGTGTTGCACAGTCTGCCATAATAGCGATATCTGGATATTTTTCTTTGATTGATTTTAATAAGTCGTATAATTCTTCTTTACCACGACAATCACGAATTGTACAATCGAGCGCTAAAATATCACAACCAGCCTCGATAACTTCAGAAGCAGCTTCCAGGGTTGGTGTAATAATGACGTAATTTTCATCCTCGCGGCTAGGATCAATTACCTTATTTAAACCTACAATTGGAAAATCACCTAATTCACGAATGGCACGAATATCCTGTGGCCAACAGGCACGAATAGCTTCAGCACCACCCATCAGGACACTTGCAGCCATTATTTTCATATTGTCTGCTCCATATAATGGAGTGTCTTCATAAGCTTGACAAGAGATGATCAATTTTCCAATTAAATTCTTAACTACCTCTTTCATTTGATTTTAAGGTGCCAAGAATCCTGTGAAGTAACCTACTATAGCAACAACCAGATACAACATGATAACTTTCATTGCACCCCAGTTTTTCTTAGCCATTAACCAGTAAGTAAGCATTGCGGTAACAAAGACAGGAAGTTTTGGCCATACACCATTGAGCAGAGCATTTAAGTCAACCAAAGTAACACCATCTCTGACAAATTTGAATCCAATATTTACATTAGCATAAGCACAAGCGATACATCCTACTACAATTAAACCTACAGTGTTTAATGCTGTGATAATATCATCCTTTAAGTCATTTCCTAAGATTAGTTCTGCAGCATTAGCTCCCAGTTCACAGCCCTTCTTGAATAAGAACCATGTAACAGGAATCATCACACCAAGGAAGACAACCATATAGAAAATTGCGCCTATTGGAGAACCATCCTGTGTTAATCCACAAGCAATAGCTAATAAGATAGGAATAAATGTGCCTGGTAATAAAGCATCACCAATACCTGCAAATGGACCCATCAATGCTGATTTAATAGCTGTGATTAATTCATCTGGTACATCTGCACCAGTAGCTTTTTCAGCTTCCATACCTAATACGATACCAGGAATGATACATCCTAAAAAAGGTTCAGTATTGAAGAATGGAAGATGTCTTGCCATTAATTCCTGTTGTTTTTCTTTATCACCCGGATATAAATCTTCACGTAATAAACCAAACATTCTGACTAATGCGGGAGCCTGCATTGTTTCTGGCTGGTATAATGCCAGGTTAAAACACATCCAGTTGATATAAGCGTTCTTAATCATTTTATTTGTTAATTTAGTTTCAGCCATTATACTGCACCACCTTTCTTAGCAGCTCTGCCAATTTGGAACTGGAGTAGAGCAATTACCAGCGCAAACACTAATACAGTAATCATATCAGCACCCAGTGCACCAACAAGAGCAAAACCAAATGTAAAGTAAATTAAATCTGTTGGCTTCTTGACCATCAGTTTTAACAGGATAGCAAACCCAACTAAGCACATTGGATTTCCGAAAATTGTCATAATATCGATTAACCACTGTGGTGAATTCTGAACAATCCATTCAATACCTGCCTGTCCAAAATAGATAGAAACAAAAGTAGGAATGAAACGGAATAAGAATTTAACACCATTACCCCAAATAGGAACCCAGACAGCTTCTTCCAGCTTTCCTTCCTCAACCATTTTCTTTTGGATGTTGACAGGAATCATAGTCATTGCAAAGTTAGGAGTAGCCATGATGTTGGCAACGTTAGCAACTACTAATGATAATGCCACAGTAGATGCAGCATCCATATTAGCAGCAACACCTAACGGCAATGCTACATAGGTAGCCAGGTTCATATCCGGTGTGATAGAGCCACCAGGAGTAATTAACCCAATAAATATTAATTGGATATAAAGTCCAAGCTCCATTGCCTTAGGAATATTACCGAGAATGATACCGATAAATAAGGCAGATACTAGTGGACGTCCAATACAATACCAACCAACTAATCCCCCTCCTAAAAATGGAGTGTGAATAAAGGTCAGGTATCCTAGTAACGCAATTAAAATTGCTTGAATTAAAGAAATTTGCATTCTAGAACATATCTCCTTTCTATTAAATTATGCAAGTTTATTTTTTACATCTTTCCAATCCAGACGCTGCATGCCTGGAACTGCCTGGAAATAAACTTCAACACCGCGTTCTTCAGCCAATTCTTTAAGAGCCTGTATTTCTTCTTCTGAAACATAGCAACCATCCATAACGGTTTTACAGCCAGGTCTCATCTGACATGGTCCAACCATGATATGTTTTGGTAAATCAGGTATCTTATCGAATAGAACTTTTGCGGTTGTCGGGAAACGGAATACAACCATTGTAGATACATTATCAACTATTGCTGCCTTAATAGGCTCAATACTATTCTCGTGAGTATAAACATTAATCGTCATCCCCGGCATAGCAGCCTTCTCAAAAACCATCTTTAAAATAGAGTTGGTTGCTGTCATGTCATCAACTACGATTATGCGACTCAACTTGAAATGTTGAACCAGGCGAACCATACATTGACCATGAATTAAACGGTCATCGTTTCTAACTAGTGAAATCAAATTCATCTCTCCTTTCCTGCAATAGCAACTTCACAAAACTAGAAATTTCTCACTTTTCAGCCGCGTTTCAAAGTGATACTTAATTATTTAATTATTCTTCAAGAATATATATGATAACCCCATTTTACATCTTATCGGACAATTTGTAAACGATTCCAAAATTTTGTTTCTGCTTTTTTTTCACAAATAGAATAATTTCTATTATTTTGTTTATGTATTATTTATTTAAAAATTTTAATGAATCAACAAAAAAGATTAGAATCTTTTAGCTGACTTTGTCAACTGATTCTAATCTTTTAACTGCTTTTATTTTCTGGTTATTTCTACTGTAACCGAATACCAATCCTTATTGAAGTATGTTCGACAGTATTCTATAATTTCATACTTGTTATCATAAGCCACTCTTTTGACATGAAAGGCTGGGTATCCCTTTTTTACCTTTAAATGCTGACAGATGTTGGCATCATTTACCTCTTTTACAGAATATGTTTCAGTTACAGTTTCAACATTTATCATATTGTTTTCCAAAGTTTCATAAAAGGACCTGGTCTTTTTTACTTCCTCTAACTCATCCAGAGAAATCAAGGTCGAAGAAATATATGAGATATGATAAGCTACTGGCTGATTATTCGCTAATCTAACTCTTTTCAGACAATAAATAGGTGTGGCAGGATCAATGTTTAGAATTTTCGCAATTTCATTATCTAAAATTTCATCAATCCCATCTAAAACCATTCCAGTCTCATAGCCCTGCTCTTTAAGTTCTTCAGAAAAGGAAATAGAGCTCAGGTTTCTGATGTATGGTTTTTTAGTCACAAATGTGCCAAGTCCCTGAACTCCATACAGATAACCTTCATTGATTAAATCAGTAAAAGCTTTTCTGACCGTGATAGTTGAAACATCATATTTTTTCTTTAATTTTGATTCACTGTCAACTTTATCTCCTGGTTTCAAGATACCTTCTTTAATGTCTTTAATAATGTCGTTTTTTATTATTTGAAACTTGCTGATTGTCATATGCTTTTCCCCCATCCACTACATTATAGCTAAAAATCACGCAATTTTTCAGGGGCTTTTTCACAAAGCTCAACTATTTGTTGATAATTTGTTTTTTCCACCAGTGGTTTTGCCAAATGTAAATACTTTACAACATCTTTCTGCTCTTTTTTATAATAGGCAATTTTGGCAAGTCTGAAATAGGTAATCCCCTTTTGAATACCTTTCTGTCGATTTGCCAGCTGTAATAATTCATTTTTTAAAGAAACATCCTTATCAATATAGAGTCTAAAGATTCTATCAGCTTCCTCTTTTATTTCCTTATATTTTGTCTGATTATTGCCTTCCAGGATTTTATTGATAGCATCTAAAGCCTGTTTTGATTTCTTTTTATTATCAGCTTTCGCAAAATAGGATAATTTCTTCAGATTGAAGTCTAACAATTCACCCTTGTTCAGATGCAGATCTTCAACTTTTTCAAATTGCTTTTCAATGATTTCTGCATCATCAAGCATCATATAGCCATCTAAAATAAGGTTCTCTATTGTTCCCTTAGGATAAAGAATCTTTAATAGCTTATTGTTATTTAAAACGGTGAGATAAGTTTTTACATCATTATTAACATATAAAATTTCTTCCAGTTTTAAAGTTGTTTCTCTTCTAAGTCTAGTAAGTTGCAATATGATAAAAATAATGATAATGCCTATCAGCAGGATAAATAATTTATTTTCCATAATTAAATAAAAGGACCTTTACAGGCCCTTTTTCATTAAGCGTAAAATCCAGTAGCGTATCCTAAACCGGTTAATACAACTGCCAATACCAGAATCAAGACCATCAGTTTTAATGGAGACCATTTTTTCTTGGTGTATAGATAATAAACAACCAGAGTCAAGCCTAATGGTAAGATCTTAGGGAAAATTCCATTTAACATATTGTCAGCATTGAAAATTACAACACCTTCAATAATTGTTCCAGATACACTGTCATATAAATCTCTAACAATTTGAACTGGTAAGGTCATTGAAACGAAATTAGCTGTTAATGCTCCTGTTACAAGTAGACCTAAAACACCCATAGCATCAGTCAATTTATCTAATTTGCCTGAAGCCATCATTGATGACATACCTTCTAAACCAGATTTATATCCCAGTTTGAATAACCACCAGCTGAGGGCACAGGTTCCAAGTGGATAAATAGCCATATAGAGAACTGGTCCCAGCCAAGCTACTGATGATTGTGATACTGATAAACAGATTGTCAATAAAATAGGAATTGCTGTTGCTACCCATAAAGAGTCGCCAATTGCACTGGTAGGGCCAATTAAAGCAACCTTGACTGAACTGATAACTTCTGGTGTACATTCTCCGTTAGCATTAGCTTCTTCTAAAGCACAGACAATACCATTACAGATTGAACCAACCTGTGATTCAGTATTGAATAAGGTAATGTGTCTTAATAAACCTTCAGCTTTTTCTTCTTTTGTGTCATACAATTCATCAATAACTGGAGCCATTGCCTGACCAAAAGCCATACCTAACATTGATTCAGCCTGCTGAGAACAGCCATTCCAGAAGAACCAGTTAAAGAATGATTTCTTTAAAGTCTTTTCACTAATTTTCTTTGCCATATTAAGCCTCCTTTGTAACTGCAGCAAAGTATAATACTGCCACAATTACCGCAATAACTGCTACTGGCATCATTCCTAAACCGAAATATGTAACCAGTACAAATCCTAACAGGAAGATTGCCCAATGGTAGGCCTTCTTAACCAGGAAAGATAAGATGATACCCATACCCAATGAAGCCATCATTCCACCGAATACTGATAATGCTGTTGAAACCCAGCCTGGAATTAAACTAGCAAAATCAGCTTGACCACTTGCTGCATTCATTGTTGTTAAAACAATAACTGCAGGAATGAAACGACATGCAAATCCGATTAACTGACCACCAATAACGTTAGCAACATGCATTTTATCAGTAGCACCTTCAGATGCATATTTGTAAGCGATACGGTTTAAAGGTAAGTTTAAAGCATATGAGATATTCCACATCATACCACCAACTAATCCACCAATACCAGCAAACAAGACAGCCAAACCAATTAATTCAGTTGTTGGTAAACCTTTACCAAACATGATTGCTCCAGCTGTACCAATGTAGGTAGCATAAGATAAATCCCAAGCTACCGCTCCTCCAGGAGTAACATTACCCATATACATGATCTGTAATGGGATGCCGACAACCATTGCAGTTTGTACATCACCGAGGATGACACCTACAACAAATGCAGCGACAAGTGGACGACCTAAACAGTACCATCCAATTGTATTGCCTACAATTGAGCCAATAGCCCCAAGGTAGACGAACAGTGCAACTAGCACTATTTGTAAAAATGACATATATTGTCCCTCCTAATTTATATTGATTTTCTAAATGACTCCCACTGCACAGCATTTGTATTTGGTAACTGTTGGAAAATCACATTAAATCCTTCGTTAAACAGTTCAGAAAGTTCTTCAACATCCTGATCTGATAAGTAGAAGATGCCTGTTGCCCCAGTCAATTGATGCACTGTATCTTCTCTTTTGGCCATATTGCCCAGAATTATCATTTCACATTCTTTGATGTGCTCTTTCAGCTGATAGACATGATGTGGAAACTTCACAATAAGTAGACGATTGTTTTCACTATCCTGGCTGACAAGCTGTTTGGCTTTTTCCAAAGTTACAACATCAATGTCATAACTTTTTGGCACTGACATCGTGACAATAGTTTTCAGCATTGGATTTTTAGCTGTAAAATCATCAACGCCAATAATTTCCTTAATTGATAAAGTTGGACACCAGGCAACTATTGTCTGACCATGAATCAGTCTATCATCAACACGAATATATAACTTATCCATAAACTTCTCCTAAAATAATTTGTTTTCAATCAAACTGGCATACATATAGCAGACCGTTGGACCAGCTGATCCTGATTCTATTTGTCTGATTTGTAGATTTGTTGGATAGTACTTCAAATAAGGGAAATCATTGACCCCACCCTTAAATACGGTATAGCACTTTAAAGCCTCAAACCATTGCTCTACTTCCTCTGGTTTTAAAACAAAATAAGCCTGAGGAATAAATCCAACCAAATCTTCAAAAGTTTCACCATAAACTAATTTGATATTTGACCCTTTTCTTCTTAATCTTTTAACAGCTTCAAAGACAGCATCATGAGTGTTGATATGTCTGGGATGCATACTGCCACGCCAATGAGTAATTACCAGATCAACTTTTTCATCAACAAAGTATTTCTCTAATCTGCTTGAAAACTCATCTAATGTTGGCATATTAGAACTAACATAACCTAGCCACAAACAATCAGCCCCTAATTTTTCAGCTGCTTTAGCATTTTGATCCAATACATTTTTCAAATAAGCATCACACTCTTCTTTTGTCGCATTAGGATCTTCTAGTCTACCTTGAGTAACATGTAACAAAGTACACTTGGCATTATTTTCTTTAACATACTTGATAATTAATGGTCCACCCATTAATTCAGCATCTAAAGAATGTGCTCCAATAGATACAACTCTTTTTATCCCACACATTTTGTAAAATCCTTTCTATAGTCAACAAATGTTCTTATTACTTCTAAGCCCATTCTCTCATAATATCTTCTACCATTTTCATCGGTAGTAACAAAATACATACGATAGATTCCTTTTTTAGCCATCTCATACAATCCTAACTCCATTAAGATTGTGCCTAGACCACTATTTCTTTCACTGGCAGAAATACCAATCGGACCAAAACGCATTTCATTATCATCAATGGCTCTATTACTGCAACCACATATTTTTCCTTGTGGATCTAAAACCAACAGAATTCTATCCTGGGCTTTATTTTTCTGCATAGCTATTAAAGCATTTCTTTTCCAGCCTCCACCAAATTCCTGACGCATATACTCTAAAAGCTCTAAAGCATATTTATAATCGAAGTTTATAAAACGATAACCTTTTTCTTCAGCCGCTTTTTTCTTTTCCAAAGTTTTTTCTCTTATTTGGTAGCCATGTAGATTCATCCCCATAGAAAAAGCTTTTTCTCCAGCTTTATAATTGTTTTTTTCAAAAAATTCAATCGCTTCTGGATAATTGTCAGGATCAATACCTGCAAAGAAATAATTTGGTGAATAAGCTCCTAAAGTAATATCCGTTGCTCCCATTTCAAACAGTTTATTTTCTACCACATCCAGCAAAGCCTGACCAATACCTCTATTGCGATATTCTTTATCTACAAACATGACACTGATCCAGCCTCTATTTGGTTCTAAGCCTCTTTCAAGATAAGGAAATTTTCTTTTAATTCCCAAAATAAAACCGACAACCTTTTCATCTTTGATAGCTACATAACAAAGCTCTTCATCAAAGTTTTCATCAAACAGTGCCTGTCTTCTGAATTTATTGACATCGATTGGATCAAAAGTACAGGTCTTGTTCCAAAGATCTACTACCTGTTGTTCATACTGTTGGCTATATTTTACAATCATATTATCTCCTTGATATGTTAACATATTAAGTATACTTTTATAGTATTATAATCATTCAATTATGTCAATTAAGATTAAAAAAAATAAATTAAGATTATAGTTTTATTCAAATTTATGTGATACCATAATAAAAAGAGAAACTAAATATGGATAAAAAATTAAGAGAACAATTGTATGAAATACTAAACAATCTTCCTTCCGAAAATGCTTGTTTAGATTATAAAACGATACCTTATAAAAAAATGAAGGTGGAGAATTTATCAAAGATCTAAATGGTTTTTTAAATTCCAACGACGGCTATGGTGAAGATAAATTTATTATATTTGGCATTCAAGATAAAAATCATAATAAAAATTTAGTTGGTATTCAAGAAGGTTCTCCTTTATTGGATGACCACTGGTTTCAAGATCATGCAAAAAAAATAACACCTAGACCTTGTATAAAGGTTGGAACAATTGAATATGAAGAAAAAAATGTTGTTTATGAAATTGGATATGTCTATATTCCAGCAGATAAAAACGATGATAGAGTGTACTCAATAAATAAAAATTATCCCGATGAAGGCACTGTCTTTAAGAAAGTCAAAGAAAGTGGAACATTTAATGGTACATGGGCATTAGCTTCTACAGCTTACATAAGGAATGGCAGTACAACAAACTATCTAACCGAAGAAGAGAGAAGAAGAATATATGAAGCAGATTCAATGAACAAAAACAATAAATTTTTTAACAAATTAGCCCTATATGATTCATCAAAAACAAAACTTGATAACCATATTTTAAAAATGATTGTTTTAGTCGGTTCATGGGATGAAAATAATAAAAAAGATAAAGAATTAATCAGTGAATTAGTAGGACTTCCTTATGATGAAATATTCATATATTTAAGCCAAAGTGTAAGCGAAGGAAATGGGTTTTTGAATTTTAAAAACAACAAATGGATTGTAAACAATAGATTAGAGTTATTGAATAAAATGTCTAGTTTTTATTCAAAAGAAAATATTAAAACTTTTCAAAATAAAGCCATCAATGCTCTGTCTAATTATAATCCTAAATTTGATTTAGCTCCTGAAGAAAGGCTGATAGGCAATTTTGGCGACGATAAAACAAGCTATTCAGAAATATTAAAACATTCAGTTTCTGAAGTTTTGCCGATGATTGCTTCGATTGCTGATAAATTTAAATTTTGTAAAGAGGAAGTCAAAAATTTGACATACAATGTCATAGACAAAATATTAAGTTCAACAAACTGGAAACTTTGGGCAACTTTAGAAAATTGTTTACCATTATTTGCAGAAGCTGAACCATCTTTATTTTTGAAAAAAATAGCAGATAAAATTTTAAGCGAACCTAATATGATGAAGGAACTAATGACAACAAGCAAAAGGTTTATTACTACTACTTATTATACAGATGGTTTATATAATTCTTTTCGATTAATAGCTTGGCAAGAAAACCATTTAGTTTCAGTTTGCGTAATTCTTACAAACCTATTTAATTATGATAATAAAGCAATTGATGTAATAGCAAGAATATTGTTGCCATGGTATCCACAAACTATGGCTAATTTAGAAGTAAGAGAAGCCGCGATAAAAAATGTTTTGAAAGAAAACAAAGAAGTAGGTTGGCAATTACTTATGAAATTAATGCCTAAAAAAATTACTTCTACAACTCCATCGCCAAAACCTAAATGGAACAATATAATCCCAGAAATTGATGAAGACGTGTTAGTAAGTGATTACTGGATACAAATTGAAAATTATATAAAATTAGCTTTAGAAACAGCTAATAATGATGTCAATAAATTATCTCAGTTAATATATATTCTTGACGATGTCCATAAGGATTTGTTTGGTAAAATTGTCAATCATATGTCACAAAAATCAATTTTAAACTTATCTGATGAAGAAAAATATCCTTTATGGGATAAAATTGAAGATTTTATTAATAAGCATTTAAGGTTTTATGATGAAGAATGGTCTTTACCAAAAGACCTTCTTGATAAATTAAAAGAAATGTCAGATTTGTTAAAACCAAAATCATTATTAGTATTTAACAGGAGATTTTTTAAAAGGGATTTTTGGAAATTACAAGACAACAATTTAGATTATGATGAATATTTAAAGGCTTTAGATGAAAAAAGAATTAATATTTTAAAAACAATTTATGAACACGGAATTGATTATGTTATTAAATTTGTTGAAGAAGTTGAAGACCCATATGCTGTAGGGTTTTGCTTAGGTAGTATACAAATTTCTAAAGCAGATGATAAAAACATTTTTTCTTTTTTAGATTCTAGTAATGAGAATTTCTGTTTGTTCGCAAAAGGATTTACTTATAAAAAATACTGCGAATTAGGCGATGATTGGCTAAATGGTTTTGATATAGAAAAATGGAATATTAACAAAAAAATAAATTTACTTATAACACTTCCAAAAAATGACTCAACATGGGAAAAAGCATGTAATTATTTAGGCGAAAAAGAAGATTATTATTGGAAAAAAGTCGACATACACGTTATAGAAAAAGGGTCTGATATAAATTATCCATTAGAAAAGTTATTAGGTGTTGAAAGAGCAAATATTGCTATAAATATAATTGGACAAGCCATATTGACTGAAACAAATTATGATATAAAATATGCCATAAAAGCATTGAACGATATGTTAAATATGCAAGAAAACATTAATAGTGTTAACACTTTCTACATACAAGAAATCATCAAAGATTTGCAAAAATCAAATATTTCTAGAGATGAATTATTTAAAATTGAATGGTCTTATTTATCAATTATGGATGATTCAAATTGTAGACCTATTACAATTGAAAAAGAATTGTCAAACAATCCTAAAACATATGTAGAACTTTTAAAATTGGCATATAAACCTATGAAAGCAATTAATGAAAAATACGAATTTGATAAAAGAGCTTCGAATGCTTATAGGGTACTTCATAAATGGAAAACACCACCAGGTTTAAATGAAAACAATCAAATTGATAAAGTTAAATTAGAAAATTGGTATAACGAAATGAGAAATTTAAGCGAAAAAGAAGATCGATTAGAAGTAGGTCTAACTAACTTTGGCAGAGTTTTATTCTATTCTCCTAAGGATAATAACGGTCTATGGATTGATAAGAATGTTGCTGAAATTCTAAATGATCCATATGCAGAAAACGTTAGGAAAGGTTTTAGCGTAGAAAATTATAATTCTATCGGAGTAGTGACTATTGATTCAAAAGGAACAGTATATGAAGAAAAAGCAAAAGAATTTGAAGAAAAAGCAAAGAATATAGAAATGGCTGGATATAATAGAATAGCTAATGTAATGAGAAAATTAGCAAATAATTGCAGAAGAGAAATAGAACGAATTAAAGAACGCTATTAATTTAAGGAATAAAAAAAGAAATGAAAAATTAACTTTTATAAAAATTGAATTGTAGAAAGCAAAGATAATGTCAAATCAAATGTGTAAGTAGTTAAATGAAACATTTCAAATAATATGTAATTTATATTGGAAGGCTAGCCTTCCAATATAAATTTTGCGGTTAACCTATAGGGTCATATTTTTCAATAATCTGCTTGAATATATCATATATTATAAGTTGGCTTCTTCCTAATGACCAGTTAGATACAGACCGGTTATTTCATTTTCTATACAGTTCCTATATACATAAATATGACATTTGGTATAGTGCTCTTTTATTTGAAAAAGTACCTTGCTTGGTAGAGTTTAGTTAAATAAAGCGCTCTACTTTAAACATTTAAAGTAACCATTAAATTATAACCTTCCAAAAGGATTAGTCATTTTTTAGAAATTTATATCGATACCCATAATTATAGTATAAAAGTTTTTTTAAATCTTTATCATCAATTTTCCCTACCACATTTACTCTCTCATCTCTCTTTTTGTCTTCTAAGACAATCTGCATTTCACCAGAATAGCGACCATAAAGTTTATTATCAACGGTTATGCTTCCTTTTAATCTATCAGCAGTATTATCAATTTCTATTACACTGGCATACTGAGACATTTGTCTGCTGCTTCGCGATCTTAAAAATGATGCATTGGAATCATATCTGAATTCATGAGTTTTCAAAACTATATCATTATAATTATCATTTAATAAATCAACTTCAATCTCTAGAGGTTGATGATTAATAACAGCATCAAACTGCTTAAAGCTATACTCGCTGTAAAAATTGTCTGAAAAGATAAATGAATCTGTTTTATAGACATATAAAAGCTCTAAGGTTATTAAAACTATATCACTATACCTATGCTTTTCAATTGTTGGAAGCCCCTTATAAACTGGTCCTCTGGCTCTGCTTAAAGAAGGTATAAAATAATAAATTGGAAGATTGTATTTTCTTAGCATTTCATCCTGTCTTAAAGCAAAGTCCTTATCCAGACCGCTTTCTTCTCTAGGATAGAAATTATGACAGGCTTTAATTTCAACATTTCCTAAACTATTAAGAAATTGTATTTTTTCTTCTATCTCTTTTTCCTTATACATTGATGCATTGATTACAAAGCCTTTAAGATTAAACTCTTTATAAAGAGTTATGACATCTTCCTGATCATAGCCATAATCCAGTCTGATAAAAGCTATTTCTACTTCTTTTAATTTTTCCAGATAATGCTTATCATCTAATATTTTTTTAAGATGGGGACCACCAATATCGACAGTCAAATCCATCTGATACTCCTTGGCTAGCATTGATATATAGCGTAGCGATTCAATTTGTTGGCTAAGAGGCAATTCTGGCAAATGAACCGTTGAAAAAATCTCTGTAAAGCCATATTTTTTAGCTAATTGAATATATTTGTCCCACCTTGCTATATTGTAATTTGTATGGAGCCCAGGGAAAATTGAGATGCATTTATTCATAATTATTATCCTCTTTCTTAGTCCTATTCTATCTTTATTTACTATCGTTTTCAACATTTGATACCAACAAAAAACCTTCAGATTTTACTTTGAAGGTTCATTTTTGTCATTGTATTTTTGTAATTCATAAAGCTTTTTATAAATGCCATCCTGAGTCAGAAGTTCTTGATGAGTTCCACTTTCTATAATCTGTCCCAAATCCAAAACAATAATATTATCAGCATGTTGAATGGTAGACAAACGATGAGCGACCATAATTGTTGTTCTATTTTCCATCAACGTTTTTAACGCTTCCTGTATTAACAGTTCTGTTTCAGTATCGATATTAGCAGTTGCTTCATCCATTACCAAAATTGTCGGATTAATCACCAGAGTTCTAGCAAACGACAATAGCTGCCTTTGACCAAAGGATAGATTTGTTCCTCTTTCCGTTAACATCTCATCATATTTATTTGGCAAACTTTCAATAAATTGATGAGCATTTACTGCTTTAGCAGCTTCTTTTATTTGTTCTATGGTGATATCTTCATTTAACAATCTGATATTAGATTTTACATCACCATTAAAGATAAAGACATCCTGCTGAACCTGGCCAATAGCATTTCTAATCTGGTTTAATGACATCTCTTTGATGTTAATGTCATCTATCAGGATCTCTCCTTTTTGAATATCATAATAACGACCGATTAAATTCATAATTGATGATTTACCAGCTCCGGTAGCTCCTACAAAAGCCACCTTTTGACCTGGCTCTATGACAAATGAAACATCCTTTAAAACCCAGTTTTCATTTTCATAAGCAAACCAGACATTTCTAAATTCAATTTTACCTTTAATTTTTTCTGGTCTGATTGGATTTTCCAGCTCTTCAATCATACTTTTTTCATCTAATAGACTGAAAATCTTTTCTGCTGAAGCAAAAGAATTCTGCAAGGTTGAAAATTGCTGAGCCATTTCCTGGATTGGCCAGAAAAATGAACGAATATAGCTGATAAAGATAAATAAAACTCCTACCGTCAAACTGTCAGATAAAACATAATGAGAACCTTTATAAACTATCGCTACCAGTGCCAGATTGGCAATCAAACTTGTAAAAGGTCTAAAAAAGGCAAAAACGAGCAATTCTTTAATTCTTGTATTATATAAATCATCGCTTTTTTCTTCAAACTGAGCAAATTTTTCTTTTTCCCTGGCAAAAATCTGAATCAGCTTCATACCAGAAATATGTTCACTTAAAAAGGTATTCAAATACGATAATTTAGTTCTTGCAACACGATAGACATTTCTGGAAATCTTTCTAAACATGTTGGTTATGATGAATATCACCGGCAGATAAATAAAGGTAATAATCGCTAATCTACTATTTAAAGTAAGCATTACCAGAGCATAGCCGGCAATCATAATAAAGTTTCTGATTAGATTAACCAGAACATGGGAAAACATTCTGTTTAATGATTCCACATCGTTAGTAATTCTGGTATCAATCTGCCCAACAGGATGAGTATCAAAAAACCTCAAGGATAATGAATGGACATGAGCAAACAGTTCATTACGCATATCGTAAATGATATTCTGTCCTGTAACTAATAAAGTGTAGGTATTGGCTGAATCAATAAGAGCATTAAGGACCAAGACAATTAAATAAATAATGCCTATCATTAAAATACCCTTATAGTCTGAACTTCTCAAAACTTGTAAATCTTCTTTTAACAGCCGTTTCCCTTCCAGCAGGTTTCCATTTTCATCACTGATCATGATGAGATTTTCCTTTTCCGCTTCAACCTTTTCAATGCCGGCATTATTTTTTTCTACCAGCACTTTAATTTGACCAGCATCCAGATTCTCAAAATAATAATATTTGTCATCATATAAAACTATCTGACAATAACTTGAAACTTCATCTTCCTTATAATCTTTTGTTAAGAATAAACCATTATAGGATAAATCTGCCTCTGTTTCATTTACTATGGCATAACTGCGATCATAGCCTTCAATATAGGTGTCGATGGCTTTTGCGATTAACATTGGTCTGATTATCTCAAAAGCAGTAACTGCCAGAATCATACAGATTGATAGAATAAATCTGCCTAAATAAGGTTTCATATAACCAAAAATTCTTTTAAACACATTGCCAGAATAAGAGGTAATGACTTTTTCTTTTTCTATTTTAGCCATTTAATTACCTCCCTGTTCTACAGCAATCAACTGTTTTTCTAACTGTTGCTTTTCTACCATCTGAGCAAATAAACCCTTTTTATCTAATAGTTGCTGATAAGTACCATATTCAGCCACTTTTCCATCTTCCAAAACCAGAATACGATCTGCTGATTGAACCGTAGAAACACGATGAGCAATCATAATGGTCGTTTTATCTTTTCTGATTTTTTTAAGGTTGTCGATAATTGTATCTTCAGTATCAGTATCAACAGCACTTAAAGAATCATCCATAATCAATATGGGACTATCTTTGATTATTGCCCTGGCAATAGAAGTTCTCTGTCTTTGACCACCTGAAAGAGTAACTCCTCTTTCACCTAACATAGTTTCATATTTATTTGGAAAGCTCATGATATTGTCATGAATATCAGCCATTTTACTAGCCTCAAATATCTCTTGATCAGTAGCATCCAATTTACCAAAAGCGATGTTTTCTTTTAAGGTCTCAGAAAACAAGAAATTGTCTTGGGGAATATAACCTATATTTGAACGCAGAACGTCCAATGGAATATCTTTAATATTGTTTCCATCAATGTAAATGTTGCCACCGGTGACATCATAAATTCTGGTTATTAAATTAACCATTGTCGTCTTACCACAACCGGTTCTACCCAATATCGCAAAGGTTTCTCCTTCATTGATTTTTATGTTTATATCTTCCAAAGCTAAAGGCAGATTGTCCTCATATCTAAAATCTACCCTATCAAAGACAATTTCACCTTTAATTTCTTTAACATCCAGCATCTTTGCACTATTTTCAATCTCAACTTCAGCAGCAAATATTTCATCAATCCTTTTTAATGAAGCGCTGGCTTCTGAAAAAATTGTGACAACATCGCCAACAATAATCATTGGCCAGACAAGCGCACCAATATAAGAAGAAAAAGTGACAAACTTACCCAAACTTATTTCACCAGTCAAACAATAGTAACCACCTAATACAATAGCGACAACATACGAAAGACCGATAAAGGTTTCTAAAACTGGCCAGAAGATTGAGCGCAAGATTGAAATTTCAGCATTGGATTTACGATTATGATCATTAACTTTTTTAAAATGTTCCAGCTGTTTTTCTTCCTGAACAAAGGCTTTGATAACCCTTATCGCTGTTACTGATTCCTGTACTGCATCATTTAACTGACCAAAAGCATCCTGTTTGATTAAGAATTTCTCATCAAACTTTTTAGATAAAACAATACTGTAAACACCTACCAAAGTCATTGGTATTAATGTCAGCAAAGTCAGCGGTAAACTAACGTATGTAATCATGTTATAGACAACCATAAGAGTCAAAATCACCGCATCAAAGGACATAATAAGCGCAAAGCCGATTGCCCCTTCAATCGCGTCTAAATCATTGGTAAACCTGGTCATAATATCACCAGTTTTATTTTTGTTGAAATATGATTGTGATAACATTTCTAATTTTTTAAAGATATCTTTTCTTAAACTATTGATTACTTTCAGACAGGCACCAAAAATAAAATAGTGCCAAAAGAAACGAAATATGGCAATTATTACTGACAAAACAATCATCAGAAGAACTGTTTTATCAATTGTAGATGTTTCAATTGTACGAGAAGTTAAACCATCAGTTATTTTACCAATATACAACGGAATATATAAATCTAAAAAGTCCACTATTAAAAGAGCAATTATACCAAAAAAGTATAAGTGTTTATTCTTATATATATGGTAAAACAATCTTTTCTTTTTTAGTTTTTCCATCAAGAATTTTCTCCCCTTAAAATAATAAATGAACTTAATCATTATAACATAATTATATTGGATGGCAGCATTCAACTTTTATTAAAGTGACAAACGCTGGTTGATAAAATAAAATAATAATATATTTTCATATCTGGCCAATTAAAAAGCCAGCAGACTGTTTCCACTGACTTCTTAAACTTAAATTAATTTTTATTAGACAATATACTGGTCTTTCTTTGACGTTGCTCTGACAGTAGCGAAAATAATGATATAAATTAACACTACCAGACCTAGCCATAGATAATATAAATTTACTGATGGATCGAATAAACAGTAATCATATAAGCCATGCAGGAAAACAGCTAAAAACAGACCTGTCATCTTATAAATTTGAGCTGAAACAACTTTCCCCTGATTTGCGACCATTCTGGCTTTAGCATAATAGGCACCCATCACAACACCAAAACAGACATGAGCAGGTATAGCTGTGAAAGCTCTAAGATAAGCTGTATTCAGTCCATAAGAATAAACGTACAGAAGGTTTTCTGAAATTGCGAAACCTAAAGAAACAAATACTGAATAAATTAGTCCATCATAAAGACAGTTAAAGTGTTTACTTCTCCAAGAGAAAATATTTAAAGCCAGATATTTTGTCCCTTCTTCAATTAAGGCCACACCAATAAAGGCTGAGGCTAAATAGTAAAGTGTATTTGGATATCTGAATATCTGAGTTAAAACACT
This sequence comes from uncultured Erysipelotrichaceae bacterium, assembly GCA_964449115.1. Lineage (GTDB taxonomy): Bacteria > Bacillota_I > Bacilli_A > Erysipelotrichales > Erysipelotrichaceae > UBA1783. The sequence goes on from CAYUXW010000006.1 coordinate 32,327, forward strand.
ATCAGCAAACATTTCCAAAAAGAACGAAGCTACAGTAGCCAGCAGTCCCCCAAACAACATCAAGGCAAGTAGCCAAAGAGGTTCTTTTTCTTTTCTATCTCTTATATAGAGATAAGCTGCATAGACTAAACCAGGCACTACTGCAGCAATTGTTAATACATTGTAATAATCCATAATTTTTCTCCTAATCTATTTTTATATCTTTCAACTTATCATTAAGTTTACTATAAATATTTTCTTTAAACCACTTTTCATTTGAGGCTTCAACTGCATCTTCTAAATTAAACCAGCCTACAGCACTGTTTTCATCCTCTTTACTGGTAATGGTTTCCTCTTCATCAGCTTGCAGCAAATATGTAATATTTAAATGCACATGGGTAGGAACATATTCTCCATTTTTGAAATGTCCATCAACTGATAATATTTCTAAAGAATAGATATCTTCAAGTAACGCTTTAACACTCTTTACACCACTTTCCTCTTTTACTTCCTCAATAGCCACTTCCAATAAATCATAATGACCATCAGCATGACCACCGAGCCAAGCCCATGAATCATATAAATTATGGTAAGCCATCAACAACTTGTCCTTATTTTTGTTTAAAACCCAACCTGAAGCTGTCATGTGAGCAATTAAATTGGTACGATAAAAGATATCTTCATAATCTTTTAAATAATTTAAAATAATATCCTTATCTTTTTTTTCCTGTTCATTAAAAGGTTTATAATCTTTAATCTGTTGAATTAATTTGTTTTTCATATTCTTATTATAGCAAATACATCCTTCTATATAAATAAAGACACTTAATATTTAGTGTCTAAACTTTTATCTATTCTTGATCTTTCAGTTTCAGGAAAGCTTCATTTAATTCCGTGAAAATATTCAAGTTCACTGAATAATAATGCGCTATTCCCACTTTTCTAATCTTCACCATTTTCGCATTGGTCAACTCTTTCATATGATAAGAAAATGTTGGTTGCGATAAATTGAAATATTCAAGTAAATCCTTCTGATTCATCTCTCCAGCTTTCAACAGCAAAGCCATTATTTTTATTCTGCTGTCATCTGCTAATGCTTTAAAAAAATCTGCTAAATCTTTGTATTGCATAATACCCTCCTAAAAATTATTTTCCCCAGTTGCCTAATTTTACATTAAAAAGTATTAATATTCAATCGCTTGTGAAATTTTCACTAGTTTATTTAATGATTTTTATTAAGAAATTGAATTTTTTACTTTCATTTTACTTGGCACTTACTTCAAAATTACATTTGAACATAATATCTTTAAAATTATTTTTTCACTTTCAGCAAAAAAGAAGCAATCTATTGTCATGATTGCTTCCTTATTTTTCACTTGTTTATAAGATTTATTTTAAAATTTTATTTGCTATAAAGATTTAATCAAATCCTATAATTTTATATTATTCTTTTCTTTTTGCCATAAACTGTAAGTCCAAGACTTCCAGATCCACTTAAGAACATTACAGCAAGCAGTAAAGTAATATTGATATTATCTCCTGTATCAGGTACAGGTTCTGGTTTTGTATTAGTAATTGTCCATACATTATTGTTTTCAACAACGGTTTTATTATAACCATTTGGAACAACAACTTCATCAACGGTCCAGACATGATTATTGTACATATCTGTCCATGTATGAGTCCAGCCATTAGCCTCATCTAAGATAACAATTTCTCCATAAGCAACACCATCACGATATAGTTGAACTTCAACATAATCAGGTCTGTCTACAGAATTGTTATCATTCCAAACCTTGGTTACTTTTACATCAACCAAATCTGCGGTAAATTCCCACTTACCATACACTGTCACATCTGACTTGATGTTCACTGTTGTCAGAGGATTACCGGCATAGCTTGTATCACTTGACCAGCCTGTGAATTTCCAGGTTCCAGGTATTCCATTAACCGTACCATCTGATGTTGTCCAGCTTGTTGTTGGAACTGCTCCAAGAGTCTCATCAGTATTGTACGAGATTCCTGTCTTGTTATCAGGGTTAACTGCATCAGTTGGAGTTCCATAAATCGCATCTGCTGCAACTACATAGTTCAGTGAATAGGTTGTTGGGGTAAATTTCCAGCTACCTTCTATATCTGTATTAGCTGTTATGATAAAATCAACTTTATTCCAACCTGAAAACTCCCAGGTTCCAGGAATATTAACACCACCAACTACTGCATAAGTCTGTGTTGTTGTAAGAGCAGCAAACACAGTAACCAAATCACCAGATTTATAATTTGTCCCGTCAATAGGAGTAACACTGCTGATAGGTTTTCCATAATTGACATCTGAATTCACAATATAAGTTACTTTTAGGATTGCTGAGTTTTTAATTGACCATGTTGTTGATCCGACATCATTGTTACCAATATAGATATCATTTGCATTGTCATTATGAATATGGTCTGTAAGGTCTTCGTCTTTTATATCCTCTGTATACCCAATGTTTAAAGTCCATGTAGTGATATCACCAAGAAGGTATCCATCAGGGGCATTAACCTCCGTTAATGTATATGTTCCCCATGGAAGATCTTTAAATTTCCAATTCCCAGTTAAGCCACCTTCAGATGCCAACCATTCTTTATTGTTTGCATCCTTCAAAGTAAACTCTGCTCCAGGAATAGAGTTTCCTGTTTGAGCGTCTACTTTGCTGAAAGAGAAATCATATAGTGTGCCTAAAACTTGAGGCACAGGGAAGATTACAGAGCATGTTTCAGTACCGCAATTATAATTAAGAACTGTCGTTCCGTTAACATCATAAAGTGTACCACTGGTAAAACCAGCTTTTTCAACATCTAAATAGACATTGTATATAATTTCTACCACATTTAGATACCATTGAGTGGTTGTTGTTACTCTTGTGGTAACCGTGCTTCCATCTGGTCGAGTAATAGTTTCTTGGGTAACTGTTACAACTGGATCAGTTTTATTAACACTATCAGTTGCTTTAGGACTAATATTCCAAGTTACAGATGTACCAGCCTCTGTAGCTGCTGCTGGTGCTGTTCCATATATATCGCCATTAACAAAGCCATCAAAAACAATATATGATCCCATTGGATCTACGATAGATGCACTACCTTCATTATCGAAAACAATCACAGTTTCCTCTTGTGTTTCTTCATTAACAATCGTATTAAATAAAGCATTGTATGCATTATCAGTAAGATTAACTGGTACTAAATAAGAGCCATCAGGAAGTACTGTTGGTGTTTGGCCACCGACTGTTATAACTCCTCCTTGTTCACGAATATTATCAAGTGCTATATACTGAGTTCCTACCTTTAGATAAAATACTGAATTAGGAACCACCAGTTGCAATTTTGGTTCTGCGATAACCAGTCCGTTATACTTTATTTGAATGGTAAAATATGGAGATGTAGCAACTGGGGTCTCTAACGGTTTTGGAGCCCCTTGAGTACTATTACTTAAACTACCATTACCAGGACGAACATCGACGCCAGTATTGTCTGGAAAACCATTTCCAGCACCATTAACATATAGACTTTGAGAATTTACTTCCAACATACTGGTAATAGATTGATAAGTAGCAACCTTTTTGCTCATTACATCAATAGCCAAATATACCAAAAACTGATTCTCTGTATTTGTTGGGACAACGTTTTTCTGAACACGAACCATCCCATCAGCTGAAACAGTTGTCTTGTGTTCAGGACCATTTCCTGAATATTCGCTGCTAAGTGGAACCTGCCATTCATTTACTCCAGACATATCTAAATCATCTCCATATGTTGGATACGCAGCCAATAGAGTAATGCTGTTAGTTACTAGCAGTACCATTGCTAGGAAAAATGATAATATGCGCTTCCGCATTGTTTTCCTTTTTTTAATTTTGTTTTTTATCATGACCTCTCAACGCCTCTCTTTTTTAAGATACAAAAACTAGAAATATTCTCTAGCAATATTTAAGCCAAAAAAAATCTTTCAACTTTATCAACTTCTATGTATATAATACAATATCAACTAAAATGTATCAATAGATATAAATCGTTTTTATAATTTAGCACAACCATATTATAGCCAAATTAATCTCGTTAAATATTAAAGTTTTTATTCATTTTTTAAAATTTTATTTAAAATAAACCAGACTATACTTCAAAAGGTAGAAATATATCTACCTTTTTGTTATTTTTCTTGTTGCTCTTCAAACATTTTCTTCATTGTTGGATTGTTTCTAGTTAATTTTTTAATTGATAAATCCTGAGCTTTATCATTTGCTAAACGCAGGTTTCTGCCAGAAGACATTAGGGCGTCTTTGATTTTCTGCAGTTGAACTATCGACTTGTCTATCTGTTCAATAGCTTCTTCAAATTTATTGGCTGCTCTGACAAAGTTTTTAGAAAATTTATCTTTAAAATCGTTTATCTCCTGCTCAAAATTAGTAATATCAATATTCTGATTACGCATCAACATTAATTCTTTTTTATATTCCATAGAGTTTAATGCTGCATTTCTTAATAAGGTAATTATCGGTATAAAGAATTGAGGTCTTACTACATACATTTTTTCATACCTATAGGAAACATCAACAATTCCAGCATTATACAAATCGTTATCTTTTTCCAGCATAGATACTAAAACCGCATATTCACAGTCCTTGTTCTTTCTGTCTTTATCCAACTTTAAGAAGAAAGCTTCATTTTTCTGTTTATTTTTAGAACCTTCTTCTTCGTTTTTCATCTCAAACATAATCGAAACTATCAGATTTCCTTCATTATCATAATCTTTAAAGATATAGTCACCTTTGGTTCCTTCTTTAACAGAGGTGTCCTTTTCAAAATAGGCGTTCTTGAAAGCCGTAGCTCTAATCTTGTTGAATTCATTTTCACAATACTGCTCCAGACTTTCTCCTATATCCTTGATAGTTAACTGAGCCTTATAGTCTCTATAGTAATTAATCATGTCATCTTTCGCTTTTAGCTGATTTTCATAATTCTGCTTCAGTGAGTTTTCTTTGATTTTAAACTGGTCCTGGCTGCTTTCCAGAGCATTACTGAGTTTTGCAATTTCGCTGTCCTTGCTATTTACAATCTTTTGAATCTCCAGTTGAGTCTGACTCTCTTTGTTTTCAAGTTTGTTTGACAAAGCTGTAATCTCGTTGTTTTTCTCACTGATTTTTCTTTGCAGTTCATTTTCTAGAGTCTTTCGCTCTAATTGCATTTTGTTTTGCAGTTTTTCGATTTCACTTTCCTTTTCAGTTATTTTTTTCAAATAATCTGTTTCCAGCTGGTTAGTTGCCAATTTTATGTTTGCTTCACTTTCGCTTTTCTTCTGCTCCAATTTCAAACTTAATTTATCAATTTCAGTTTGCATTTCTTGTTTTGCTAAAGCCAAGGCACTTTCTTTTTCTTTAATTAATTGCTCTTCTCTTAATTTTAAATCATCTGAAAACTGCTGATCTCTAATCTGATTTACAATTGATTGATAATTTGACTCATCTATTTGAAACATTTCTCCACAATTTGGACACTTAATCTCTTTCATTTGCCTCTCCTTTCTTGGCACTTTATTTCAACTTTTTTATCCTGCTACTAATATTATACATCATTGATAATTCCCTTTTTTAAAAGAAAACCCATCAACTTCTTATACATCTTTATTATACAGAAGGCATAAATTAATGATGGGTGTTTATTTGGACTTTATTATTAATATTCTATTTTACCTGACGATATGTTGACTCCATTAAACTGAATAAATAGCACTCAACCTTTTTATATGAAACCGATTCAATATATTCCTTATACCCCAACAGCTGCAAATCATAGTTTTCATCGGAAATATTTTTAAGCTTATAATCAATAATGACAAATCTGTCTTCATATTCAAGTAATAGGTCGATAAAACCATGCTTCTGCTGGTTATCCTGTTGATAAATAAACTCGAACTCTTTTATTACTTTGACACTTTTAACATCCTTAAGTAAATCACTTTCCACAAATTTTCTAATCTTGCCTTCACACTCTGCTTCGATGATTGAATAATCAGGATTTTTCAAATCTATAACTTCCAAAAGATAGTGTAATTTTGTGCCATATTCCATTATATCTTTGGTAGTTTGATCAATAATTGAAATTTCTTTAGAAAACTTTCCTTTTTCCAGTAGTTCTGGAACTATTTCCTTAGGAATAGAAACTTCTATTGGATCAGCATTTTTATCCAAATCTTTAAAAACGTCTGTTATTTTATCCAAATATTTTTTATTTAACTGTATTTCTTTACTATCTTTACTTAAATCAATTTCCCAGACATATTTTGCGAGTGCACCAGATATTGAATTCAGCATACTTAAAAAACTGTTGTATTTTAATCTGGTATCATTTTCTACTACACCATCATCAAATTCTGTCTCGTTACTTTCCAATGGACAAATCATAATAATTTTTTCTTGAGCTCTGGTTAAAGCAACATAAAACAGTCTGATTTTTTCGGAAATCATTTCTCTATTTTTATCCTGTTTAAATAGTTTCTTTAAAACTGTTTCCGACAAGCCCAAATACTGATTTCTTTCATAAATCTTACAAGGTAAAATAACCCCTCTTTCTTTAGAGAACAGATAATCTCCTTTGACATCCGAAGTATTAAACCTTCCAAATAATAATGGATAATAACAGATACGGAACTCTAAACCTTTAGAGTTGTGAATCGACATTATCTTAACAGCATTTTCTTCGTGCTGATTCAATTTAAACTCCAGTTTTTTCTTTTCATCATTCAATATCTTTTCTAAATGACTGGCAAAATCAGAATAGCTATATCCAATTTGCCCTAATTGAATTGCCAGATCACTAACGTACTCGATAATAGCAACATTCATTTCCACTTCACCAAGCAAATGAATCTTCTCATAGAAATCAAAAGCTTTGATAATTTCATTAAATACTTCTAAAATCGTTTTATTCTCAATTCCCTGGGAAATATTGACACATTTTAAATAACTTATAGTCTTTTCAATTGTATCCTCTTTAATTGTTTCATAAATTGCTTCATCAGTATTTTGAATCAGAAAACTTCTTTCAATAGAAGCATAGCAATGTTTTTGAACTTCTTTATCTTTTTTATTAACGATGTTATCAATCATCATAAAGATTCTTTTAATAACTTTGATAATATCTGTTTCGCCTATTTGAACTTCTCTTTCTACTTTTACCGGAATTGCTTCAGCAGACAATATTTCGTTAAATAAATCGAAATGTTTTTTGGTCTGGGCCATGATACAGAAATCACCATAGTTAACTTTTCTTAAATTCTTACCATCAAAAATCTGAAATTCGCCAGCAATTTTATTTTTGATATCTCTAGCGATAATCATCGCTTCAACTTCTTCTTTTTTAAATTCCTTATCAGCAAACGGATAAATATCAACCTTTTCAATTGTTATTTTACCTTTTGAATCTTCAGACTCCTGTTCTTGTTTGAGTCTGTAGCTGATTATTTCTGTCTGATAATAGTTTGCATCTGGACAGTTTTGCGTATATTTTTCTTGGCCAAATTCCAGCATTTGAGACTTGTCATAATTGACTCCTCCGATATACTGGTCCATTAGATATGAAAAAATATGATTTACAGAATCTAAGACTTCTTTTCTACTTCTAAAGTTTTTATTCAGGTCAATTACTTTACCATCACTTACCTTTTTGCATTCATTGTACTTGTTTTGAAAATTTAAAGGATTGGCATTTCTAAAACCATAAATAGACTGTTTAATATCACCAACGACAAAGACATTGTTATTAGATATCAGACTAATAAACTCTTCCTGCAGATCGCTGTTATCCTGATACTCATCTACCAATATTTCTTTAAAGTAATCCTTTATTTCGTTTCTGATATTTTCATTTTCTTCGACCAGCTTAATCGACATCTTGGCGATATCAGTATAAGTATACAAATCTTTTTCTTTTTTAAAAATAGAAGTCTTTTTCTCTAGTCTATTAATAATTTCCAAAATAACTTCAACATATTTTCTAGTACTTGATATCTGATTTTTCACTTCTGTTTTACTAAAGGCAAATATTTCCTTTATCTCTTTAACAGCCTCAGAAATCTTATCCTTAAAGAAAGAGGCTCTTAATTTCGTATAATCATCTATACCTGAAATTCTCATAGATCCAAGACTGAAATCAGAAATTTCATTTTCTAAATCTTCTACGGTTTTACAACTAACAAGGGTTTCCAGTTTTGGCACTTCTTTTTCGATAAAGGTAGTTTTATATCCATATATTATATCCATCAGAGTTTCAAGCCATCTTTCAATGTTTTTTAGTATTTCTAAAGATGACTCACGATATTCTATTACCTGTTTTTCTACAAATTCATTACTGAAAAATTGATTGAAGTAATTATTAATAAACTCATCTTTATCAATTATTAAATCCATTTTATTATTTATTGCTATTATGGCCTCTTTAAAAGCATTATCGCTTTTTATACATAAATCGTTTATTGTTTCTAAAAATTTACTATCTTTAGAAAGATACTTCTGATTGATAATTTCATCAAGTATCTCTTCCTGTTTTATCTTCATTACATTTTCATCAATAACACTGATATTATTGCTGACATTTAACAGGTAGTGATATTTTTTCACTAAAGACAGGCTATAGGCATCAAAGGTCATAATATAGCTTCCATCAATTTTATCTAATTGATCTTTTCGACGATTTTCATTTAAAGCTCCACCTTCATTTTTTTCTATCTTTTCTTTGGTTTTTTCTTTCATCGAAGCTGCTGCTGCCTTGGTAAAAGTCAAAACAAGAAGGTGGTCAATATCAATACCCTTACACAGATGATTAAAGATACGTTCTGTCAGCACGGCTGTTTTACCACTACCGGCTCCAGCTGAAACAATAGTGTTGGCAATATCACATGTTATTGCTTCATGTTGCTCTTTTGTCCAAGTTATCTTACTCATCGTCATCCTCCTTTTTTTCTACTTTTTTATAGTCACTGTTTTTCTTATAACAGATATCACTATAGGTACAATATTTGCAGGCCTCATCATAATCATAAGGAGAAATAGAAAACTCTCTCTGTAATATGGAAGTGGCTGCTTCCCTTATTTTACTTTCCGTTAAGTTTATTAAATTTTCAATCTGGACATTACTCATTCCTCTTTTACCCGAAATTTTATTGTCTTTTGTTTTTAAAGCTTTAATAAATTCACTGTTCTGACAGTCTGAATCAAAAGCCTGGATGTTTTTTAAATTATCATCACCATTGCTTTTTCCATCAAGTTTCATTGAATCAATTTTCTTTTCCTCTACAGTTTTTTTGCCATCATATTTGGTATCTGTATTAATTAAATGCTGAATATAAAAACCAGCATATTTTTTATCTTCATCCTTAAAGATCTGACTTGCCAGATATAGATAACTTGGCAGCTGTAAAGATAGGCCAGCTTCAACCTTGTCTTCTTTAAATTCTTCTGCACCTGTTTTATAATCAACTACCACAATCAGTCTTTCTTCATCTATTTTTTGATGAATCAGTTTATCTATTATTCCTTTAAACTCAACATTTTCAGTCATTTGTACTTTTACTTCTTTTTCATATTCATAATTATCAAAACCAATTTTCTGATGTTGCTTTCGGATTATTTCAATATCTTTAAGTAGTTCCTGTTTCAAACTTCTGGTAAAAAACTTCTCGCTTTCTGTATACTGCTGCTTTGAAATCACTTCTTCTATGGTGCTATCAATTAAATCATTAATCTTTTTTTCATCATTGATATCATTTTCAAAAACCTCTTTTAATACTTCATGGAAAACATTTCCCAGCTGCATATGAAACTGACTTGTTTCATCATTAATTTTTAGCTTTCTTTCGATAAAGTACTTAAAAGGACATCTAAAATAATTGTCAACCTGTGAATAAGATAAATTTAATGCCTCATCTATCTGTCTGTTAATCTGCTTATAACTATGTTCATATTTTCGATAATTATTTTCTTTATAAGTTGAATACAGCCTTTCCAGATTTTCATCCTTAAAATTATATTTGGAAAACTGGTCTAACTTTTTAGAAAAACTATATCTGTTCAGTTTATCGGAATAGTTAAAACCTGCTGCTTTATCATTATTTTCTTTTAATTTAATTTTTTCCATTAGTACACTTGGTTTAAAATTATCCATTAAACTATTTTCACAATATGAAAGATATAAATTGTTTATATTAGACAGATAATTTAATACATTCTCTTTTTTAATAACATTTTTCTCTTCAGTATTACTTAAACCAACCAGATTTTTAATATCATCAGTAATATAATCGGTATCAACAGAAAGTGCAGGACAGCTATCATTAAAACCTACCAAAAACACATGATCATCTTCCTCAAAAGGTTCTAATAGATTAACCTTTCTAACAATATTGGTATATGATTCATTTTTAACCTTGGTATTATTCAACTCATCAATAATTAAATCACTATACTCTTCTATTTGAACATATTTATTGATGATTGAAACAATTGTACCGATGTGTTTAGAATTACTATTTCTAGCAATAAAATCATTTATTGCCGACTGATCTTTTTCTTTTAAAATTTTTATAAAATCTTTAACTATTGTCAAAGAAGAAAAACTATTTTCATTTTTTTCTTCTATTTTAAAATGAAAGTATTCATTGTAGCGATTAAAATAACTTTCATAGCAACTGCCAGCATTCATTACATAAATATTATTGATATCCACTTTATTATCCAATAGTTGAGAAATCCTATCATATAAATAATGGACTTCTTTTTCCATAGTATCAAAACTGTGATATTCAAATTCTTTTTCCACATAATTGAATTCAAATATCTCAGCTTTCAGCTTTGCAAAAATATCTCTGTAGAATTTATCTAGTCTACCATAGCCAACAACAAGTATTTTTTTCCACTTTTTTAAATAATCTGCAAAAAGAGGGTTTTCAATTAAAAGTCCTTTTTCAGTCAACTCTTTTTTATAATTAACCAGTGGATCCAGCTTTTCATTGTCATAATTTTTATCTTCAATAAAATACAGATTATTAAGATATGTTTTAGCCACATCTATTTTCATCTTATATTTATCAACAAAATATTTAACGGCCTTAAAATCATAGTCAAAGAAATAGTCTTTTAAAAATTCTTCCAGGGACATGAATTTATTATTTAAAAATGCACCTTTTTTGGAAACTTTTTTTAAAATATGATTTTTAAAAGCAGTTGGACAAATAACTAAAGCATCATCCAAATATTCGATATTAATCATCTTATCACCTTCCTGCACAACTATATTTTACAACATCCTGCTGACAATAAATATATAAAAACAGCCCACAATTTACTAGTGAGTAAATATATGGACTGTATTTTGTTCAATTCATATTTTTTCTTTATTTTTTGCTTTTACGTTGATACAAGATTAACGCAACTATTGAAGCAAAAGAAACTATCATTACCGCAATCCAGAAAACAGGATTGAAATTATCCCCTGTCTCAGGAATGATGTTTTTATAAGTATTAATGATATTATAGCCTTCAATTTCAGTAGTATAATCTACAACTTCATCTTCAGTTATCGTATAGACAATCAATTCCCCATTTTTATATTTTGGCAAATCTTCAAACTTCCACGCCCAGCCATCCTGTTCTGTAACGGTTATTGAATCAATTTCTATCTCATTTTCAAAAAGACGTATTGTAATACTTTCTGGTCTTTTAGCTCGAATATTATTATCATCATTCCAGGTTTTACTTCCTTCAATTGAAATTCTTTTTGTTTCAATAGTGTTTGTTATCAGTACTCTGTCAGAAGCCTTTTGCTCTATGGTTGTTACATAGCCTGTTACTGGTCTTTCTTTAATGATATATTCAAACTCATTTCCTAAACCGTCTTTCTTATGTAGATTGTTAAACTTCATTGACCAGTTGCCATCGGCATCTGGTGTAATGGTTTCATAACCAACATATATTGGCTCTTCTGATGTGCCAGCTGTTTTACGCCACAATTCTATTTCTATCTTATCAGGACGAAGTCCACTGAAGTTGTTGTCATCATCCCATACTTTACTGACATACAGATCAAAGGTTTCTTCATAAAAGCCAAAAACTACATCTCAATTAGAGCCTACTCCTCCACCAGAAGTGTAGGAATAGTTGCCAGTAATAAACACTCTAGCTAACCTTAAAGTTATTTCATCAGCCACTTCATCAGTATGAAGCAGTAAGGCAACTCCTTCTCCTAACAAGACACCTTTAAGACCATTTAAAGGCACCTCAGTTCCATCATAGTTCTTCCAATGGTAAGGCGCACAGCCCAGCATTGAATCACTGATGAAAAACTCAGGATTGCCACCATGAGTACCATATCCCTGTGTTTGAGCATAGATGAAAAGATCCTTGCCCCTTGAATAATAATTAGCCTTATTTCCGTATATTGCACCACTATCACTTAAATAAATCTTGGTATCACTTATTGGACAGGCAGCATAACCACCACCGTATATTCTAGCTGTATTGTTGGTAACAATGGTGTTCATCAGAATCAATTTCCCATTTGTTACTTCTGGAGAATTATTACCATTGACATAAATGCCTCCGCCTCCAAAGGCATAATTGGTATATCCACTTCCAGTCATTCTGTTATTGGTAATATAGCCAGCATTAATAGTCGCTATTGACTCCAAAGGAGTGATAGCAACCTGGACAAAGATTCCCCCTCCTGTTGCCCCAGAAGTGTTTCTATCAATAGTTCCTCCATCCATAACTAAGCGATTGCTTCCAGTTGTACTGCCTCTTATAGTACCAACACTGATGCCGCCACCTACTTCTTCTGAACTGTTACTTTGAATTAGAGCTTCACCACTTATATTACATGTTGCTCCATCAAATAAGCAGATTCCGCCTCCAGCTCCAGAAACATTCCAGGTATCTGGATTGTATCTATTAAATCCTGGTCCAGTATAAGCATTATTGTTTCTAATTGTTCCACCTGACACATTAAGTACAGCATTTTTGGTCAAATAAAAACCTCCGCCCCACATGGCAGAATTATTCTGCACTAAGCCAGCTGTCATATTTACAGTACATCCTGGTCCAGTACAATAAACTGCACCACCAAGATTCTTTGTTCTTTTTGACTTTGAAGCAATCCTGTTGTTTTCCAGAACTGTACCTTCGGTGATATTAAGAGTTCCCTGACATCTGATTAGTGAACTATTGGCATTAACAGCCTGCTGAGAGTTACCATCAATACTGATATTTTTAAGCGTTGCTTCCGTTCCGTAAGCTATCTGTATTAAATAACCATTGAATGCCGCATCTCTTTTTAAGATGGCATTTGTACCCTCAAGTGTTATTTCTCCACTGACAACAACAGTACCAATAACATAAATTGTATTTATATTCTGATAATCCGTGGCAATCTGTTTTGCTCTTTCAAAAGTTTTGACTGGCGCTTCTCTTGTACTGCCATCATTTAAATCATCACCATTTATACCATCAAGATAAATCTGTGTTGTATTTTCATCTAGATTCATAAGAACTGGTGGATTATTAGCAGTTGAATAAATATTAGCTAAAGCCTGAACAGGTTGATAAACCTGCAGCACTAGATAGGCAAATAAAGTAGCTATGACTATAAACAGATTTTTATTTTTCATTTTTTCCACCTCTCTTACCTATAAATTTCACCTAAATAATTTTGAAAATTTTTAGACACAACTATTATAACATTAATCAACTTCTTTTTAACTTTTTTTAAAACACATTAGAAAATATTTGTCTCTCTTCCTATACAGATATTCTTTCTGATAATATCTTTACTACATTGAAATATGTATAATCCCCTTTTATTTTTATAAATAAGAAGTATAATTATATCGATTAAAAAAAGGAGAAAAAAATGGAGAAAAAAGGAATTGTCGAAGAGTTTAAGGAGTTTATATCTAGAGGTAATGTATTGGATATGGCAATCGGGGTCATCATTGGTGGTGCCTTCGGTAAAATAACTTCTTCACTTGTTAATGATGTGATTATGCCAATAGTTTCGGTTTTAACTGGTGGTATTGAATTTAAAAACTGGAAAATAGTACTTAAGGAAGCTGTAGTTGGTGCTGATGGCGTAATTGATGCTGCAACAGAAGTTGCCATTAATTTTGGATCACTGGTAGCAACAGTCATTGATTTTCTAATTATTGCCTTTACTGTCTTTACTATTATTAAACTTGTTAACAAATTTAAAAACACACTGCAAAAAGAAGCTGAAGAGGAAGAAAAAGAAGAAGAAACCGAAAAAGAACCTTCAGAAGAAGTTAAATTGCTTACTGAAATTCGTGATGCTTTAAAGAAATAGCTCATTAAGAAAGTTGTAGCATTTACAACTTTTTTTGTTTAATCCCCCTACTGCAACATTATATTTATGTTTTTTGACTTAAGTGTTATATAATTAGTTTACCAATCTTGATGAGGTGATAATATGCAGCAGGTTTTATTATTTTCAAAAATCAACACCATTACCGATTTTCTTGAACCCAATGTGATAGAGTATATCAACACTAAGCAGACCTTTGCTTTTGAAAGTTTTGAGAAATCAAATATTTTCGCTTTCCAGTGGCATAACATCAATCTTTATTCCTCAAAAACAGAAAAAGTTTTAGTTTATATGGACACTGAAGATCTGTTTATTTTTTGTGAAAATGACGCTTGCCTAAGCAATCTTGCTGTTCTTTTACCAGCGGGTTTATCTAACGAAAAAGCCTTATATCAATTTTTTGTCAACCTGTTTCATGATGACCTCAGATTTTTAGAAAACTTTGAAAGTAAAATCATCGATATTGAGGATTCAGCTTTAAAAAATTCAAAACATGATTACATAAACAATATTATGTCTTATCGCAAAGAATTATTATCTTTAAAGCGCTATTATGAACAGTTAGATATTATTTTAGATAATCTTTGTGCCAATGATAATAATATTTTATCTACTGAAGCAGAAAGATCTATGGCAATTATAAGTGGCAGGGTTCATAGATATTATAGTTATGTATTAAATCTGCGCGACTATGTTACCCAGATGCGTGAAGCTTATCAAGCTCAGATTGATATCGAACAAAACCAGTTTATGAAAATATTCACTGTTGTGACCGCGATATTTTTGCCATTAACTTTAATTGCTGGCTGGTACGGAATGAACTTTAAATATATGCCGGAACTCTATTGGGAATATGGTTATATATCTGTTATTGTACTGAGTGTAATTGTTTGTGTCGGAATGCTGTGGTATTTCAAAAAGAAAAAATGGTTTTAAAAGTTTTATATAAGTAGTTTACGATTAGTGTTAACTACTTTTCTTTTTACCATTTTAATACTTGTTATTTTCCCCATAATTTAATACTTAGGTTTTATTATATATTTTTATTTCAGCCACCAGGCTTTTACTCTATAGTCAAGATTAAAGCTGTCATCAATAAATTTTGGAATATCATTAACAGTTTTGCTATAAGCTTTATTTCCTGGTTTTATATTTTTTCTAAGTTCTGAGGCAATTTCACTCTGATCGTTAATTTCTATCAGCTGTCCTTGATCAAAGACTAATTCTATTAGAACTTTATAAGCCCACCCACGTTGATAACCCATATGAATATAATACTCACGCAAAAATTCAGCACCAACAAGAATCTTTCCTGAAAACATCATTTTTATGTTCAGGTCCTTATATAAATGATGACCGATATACTTTTCAAGATCTAGATGATAATTATTTGGAACTGCTTCAACATTATTAATACTTGGATAAAGACCATCTTTAGAATTAATATACAGATCTTCTAGAAAAATACCTTTATCGTTTATATTATAAACACACCAAAAACCATTCCTACAGCCAGTATGCAGCGGTGCTGGAATAATGCCATAATCCTTTGGATTAAAATTCAGGGGATTTGTTATCGCAACAATTGAATATTCTTTTTCTTTGTACTTAAATACATCTCCCTTTTGAGCAGTCATACAAAAATATCCTTTCGCTAATTATTTACAATTAATTAAAGCTGTTTTCTATTAATTTATTTTACTTTTGTTGTAATCTATAATTCCAATTACGCCTAAAACAACATATCCGATAGCTAGAAACAAGGTAATCGTCCATTTTCCTGTTGGCTCACCAACACTGGCAAGATATACATAAGCGATAACCGCTGCTATTCCAACAACCAATTGTAATATTGAGGCATACAAATACCATTTTTTCATTTTAATTTTCCTTTCAACACTATATAAAACTAACCATTAATAACATTTTTTATAATCTATTAATCGCTATGCTTTCTATAATAGCACCAATCAGCATCAAAATGATACCAATAAGCAGGATTATTTTTTCCAATTTCTCCAGTTTTATTTCTTTAAAACTGGATTTTATCGTCTGTTTACCACAGCTTTTTACTACTGCTATCTTAGCGACAGCACAGGTTATCAATAGTTGACCCATCATCTCCCAAAAAGCGGCTTTATCAAACAGGTTAAATAAACCTGCTATTCTACTTAAAAGAGAAGGTGAACTACTTTCTACCGAAAATGACCAGGTACCCAAAACAACAGCATTAATTGCAATCAGTGTGTAAAAAACGCTATAACCTACTGATAAATATTCTTTTTCATCACTTTTTTTACTGGCAAATAAACTGGCTAGAAATATTATGACTACCGATATCATATTATAGACAAATATCTGCAAAGCTAAAATAACAGCATTTTCTGAAGGACTCCAATTTTGAGCCGGATTCTTATTTTTAAGTAAGCCTTCAGGAAGAAAATAATAGCTGACAATGACAATGCTGAAAAAGAAGATGAAAAATAAAACAATTGCCCAAATTATTCTTTCTTTAACACTCTTGCTACTGAGTTTTTTGCGAAAATATTTCATATTATTACTCCAGAAATTATCTTGTTTCTTTTTCTTTAATATATCACTTCTGTTGCCATCCGTTTGTAAAATTCAGGTAATTTAATTATCTATAAATTCAAATAAAAAGAGACACACCTTTGTAGGCGTATCTCGTCTTTTAATTATTTGTCGTAAACTTTCTTTAACATCAGCTTCATGTCTTCTACCATTGGTACTCTTGGATTAGCTGGTGAACATTGATCTTCATAAGCTGCCACAGCAATAGAAGCAATCTTTTCATTCCAACTTGTTTCATCTATATTTAATTGTTTAAAGTTAGTCTCTAAACCAATTTCGACAATCAATTTTTCTACCGCCTTGGCAAACTCTTCTACTCCCTGCTCTGGTGTATCAGCTTTGAGCCCTAATAATCTAGCGATATCCTGATATTTTTTATCTGCCTTATATACATTGTATTTAGGCCAGACACTCAGTTTTGTAGGCTGTTGTCCATTGTATCTGATTGTTTCTGGCAGTAATATCGCACAGGTGTGTCCGTGTACAGTATGGAATTCAGCACCAATTTTATGTGCTAATGAATGGGTCATTCCCAAGAAAGCATTGGCAAAGGCCATTCCTGAAATAGTAGCTGCATTATGCATTTTTTCTCTAGCTTCTAAATCGTTTTTGCCATTTTTAACTGCTTTTGGCAAATACTCAAATACCAATTTAATGGCCTGCAAACTTAAACCATCGGTATAATCATTGGCCATAACTGAAACATAGGCTTCTACCGCATGCGTCAAGACATCCATTCCAGTAATCGCTGTTGATCTTGCAGGTAGATTGGTTGTAAATTCTGGATCTACAATAGCGACTGTTGGCGTTAACGAATAATCCGTTAATGGATATTTTTTGTTGTTGGCTTTATCGGAAATAACCGCAAATGGCGTTACTTCACTACCAGTACCTGAAGTTGTAGGAATACAGATCAGTTTAGTCATTTTCCCTAATTCAGGATATTTGAAAGCTCTTTTTCTAATATCCATGAACTTTTGTTTTAAATCATCAAAATCAACTTCTGGATGTTCATAGAATACCCACATTCCTTTAGCAGCATCCATAACACTGCCTCCACCTAAGGCGATAATCGTATCGGGTTTGAAAGCTTTCATCAATTCAACACCTTTTCTTACAGTAACGATATCTGGATCTGGTTCAACATCACAGAACAACTGGATTGCTACTTCATTTTTTCTCAAATGCAATTGCTCAGTAATCTTGTTAACAAAACCAAAATCAACCATACTTCTATCAGTTACAATAAACACCTTTTTGACATCGCGACAAGATTGTAAATATTGAATACTGTTTCTTTCAAAATATATCTTACTAGGAACTTTAAACCACTGCATTGTATTTCTTCTCTTTCCAACTTTTTTAATGTTTAATAAATTAATTGCACTTACATTTCCACCAATTGAGTTTCTACCATAAGAACCACAACCTAAGGTCATTGATGGTAAAAATGAATTGTAGACATTACCAATTCCACCAAAAGTGGCTGGACTATTCCAGATAATACGCATAGCTTTGACAACTTTACCAAATTCATCAGCCATTTCTTTTTCCTTACAGTGAATTGCTGCTGAGTGTCCTAATCCATTGAACTCAACCATCTGTTGGGCTTTTTTAAATCCTTCTTCAGCACCTTTGACTTTATAGAAAGCCAGTATTGGCGAAAGTTTTTCTCTGCTTAATGGCTCACTTACTCCAACTTCATTACACTCAACACAGATTATTGAAGTATCTTCACTTACTTCAAATCCCGCCTGGCTGGCAATCCAGGTTACAGGCTTACCTACTGCTTTTGAATTTAAAACGGCATTGGGATAATCAGCTTTTCCTTCAACATTGAACAGATACTTTTCCAACATTTTCTTTTCTTTCTTGTTGGCAAAATAAGCCTTATACTTTTTAAAGTAACTTGCAGCTTCATCGTAGATTTCTTCATCAACAATACAGGCTTGTTCACTGGCACAGACCATTCCATTGTCAAAAGCTTTTGATAAGACAGTATCATTAACTGCCTGTTCAACATCAGCACTGGCGTTGATATAAGCCGGAACATTTCCTGCCCCTACACCCATTGCTGGTTTACCACAACTATAGGCTGCTTTGACCATCGAGTTTCCACCAGTAGCCAGAATTGTAGCTACTCCTTCATGATTCATCAAGGCATTTGTCGCATCCATGCTTGGATTTTCAATCCATTGGATACAGTTTTCAGGTGCGCCTGCTGCGACAGCTGCCTTATACATGATTTCAGCGGCTTGTTTTGAACACTGCTGAGCTGATGGATGAAAAGCAAAAATAATCGGATTTCTTGTTTTCAAACAAATCAATGCCTTAAATACAACTGTACTTGTTGGATTTGTAACTGGAGTAATACCACAAATAACTCCTACTGGAGAAGCTATTTCCGTAATACCTGTTACTGGATCATCACTGATAATATCAACTGTTTTTAAATGCCTCATGTTGTTAACAACATACTCACAGGCAAACAGGTTTTTTGTGGCTTTATCCTCAAAAACACCTCTTTTTGTTTCTTCAATAGCACTGGCTGCTAAAATACCATGATTATCCAAACCAGCCACAGAACACTTGGCTACAATATAATCAATCTGTTTCTGATTTAAATGATTAAACTCTTCCAAGGCCTTTAAACCTTTTTCTACTAATATGTTTACTTCTTTTAAAGCTGCTTCATTCATACTATACACCTCTTTTTACAAGAATAATTTATACTTCTGTTCGCCATTTGTCAACATTTTCACAATTTGAAAACGCTTGCGTGTTATTAAAGTAGTCATTTTCACAAACTTGGAGAATTTTCTCAAATATATTTGTTGATTTATCAACAAGTGTGTGATATATTTATCCTGTTGATTTATCAACAAGTTAAGAAAGGAGGACTTAATGAACGACCGTTTTGGAACTTTTAACTTGCTAACTAACCGTATTAGTCGCAATATTTATAGAATAAAAAACAAAGAAATTGCTGCTTTCAATTTGAAAAGCACACATGTTTCCTGCTTATATCATCTATATAAGACTGATGGCTTGACCGCAACCGAATTATGCCATAAATGTGAAGAAGACAAAGCAGCTGTCTCCCGCTCTCTCGATTTTCTAGAAAAAAACGAATACGTAGTGTGCATGAGTGCCCAATCCAAACGTTACAAGAGTCCTTTCTTCTTAACTGACAAGGGTCGACAGGTAGGAAAAGAAATTATCGATAAAATTGATATGATTCTAGATGCTGTCGATGCCGGAACCACTGAAGAAGAAAGAAAGTTATTCTATCGCTATCTTTCAATTATCAGTGAAAGGTTAGAAAACATAGCCAATAATTTATAAAGATTAAAAATAGAATTACAAACAAGGAGAATTAAAATGAAAATTAGATTAATCGTAGATTCAACGACAGAAATGATGCCAGAATTTCAGGACAGGGTACATGTTGTTCCACTGACTGTACACTTTGGCGAAGAATCATATGTTGATGGAGTAGATATCGACCATAACGCTTTCTATAAAAAGCTTATCGAGTCTGATGTTCTTCCAACTACCAGTCAACCAAACCCTGAAGCTTTCGCTAAAGAATATGAAGAAGCTAAAAAGTTAAATCAAGCATGCATTGTACTGGCTTTACCTAAAAATTTGTCAGGAACATACCAAAGTGCTACCATTGCTGCTCAAGACTATGAAAATGTTTACATAATTGATACTGGAACTGTTGCTATTGGAGCTGCTATCCTGACTGAACTTGCAATAAAATATATTGATCAGGGACTTGATGTTAAAACCATTGTCGAAAAAATTGAAGAAGAAAAGAAAAAAGTTCTTATTGTCGCATTAGTTGACACACTGGAATATTTACATAAAGGTGGTCGTCTATCAAAATCAGTTACTGTTGCTGGAGCAGTTTTGAATATTAAACCTGTTCTTTCAGTAGAAAACGGAAATATTAATGCTATCGGAAAGGCAATGGGCTCTAAACGTGGTAATAACCTGCTTTCTCAAGAAATCGCAAAAGCTGGTGATGTCGATTTCACCAAACCAGTGTTATTAGGATATACTGGTATATCTAATGCGCTTTTGCTAAAATATATTGAAGATAGCAGACCGCTATGGGAAAAAGACCTCAAAGAAGTCCGTTATTCAACTATCGGTTCAGTTATCGGAACCCACGCTGGACCTGGTGCCGTAGCTGTTGCTTTCTTTAAAAAATAAAAAATATAAGGAGGCAAAAGAATGAAAAAAGTATTGATTTACACTATGGAAGGCAAGAAAATGTGCTTCTTGCATGCACTTATGAATGCCAGACAATTAAAAGATGCTGGTCATGAAGTAAAAATGGTTCTTGAAGGAATGTCTTGTGTACTTCCTAAAGAATTAGAAGAAGAAAAAAACGCTTTATATCTGGCGCTTAAAAATGATGGCACTATTCAAGGAGTATGTTTAGCTTGTTCTAAAGCTCTTGGAGTATATGAAGACAATGTAAAGACAGGTCTTCGCCTTCTAGATGATATGTATAATCATGCTGGAGTTTTGGATTATGTAAATAATGGTTTTGAAGTTCTAATCTTTTAATTAAACATTCAAAAAGCATTATTCATAATATTTAATTTAAAATGTTTCCCAATAACATGTAAAAAACGCAGTAGATAATAACTGCGTTTTTACTTTCTTTTTTTTACAAAAAAACATTAATATTCTACTCTCATTCCAGAAATACACTTGCTGAAAATCCATTGTTTGAACTTTTTATAATCTTTACTCTGATGAAACTCTTTAAGCAATTCTCTAAATTTGGTTTTGTTATATTCGCTGACAGTAATCACACCACAGCCATGATCAATCATAATCTTATTGGCAAACATGATTGAAATTCTAACATCTCCATCTGAAAACAGATGTTTTTCCAATAAGAACAGCATAGCATCTATAGCAATTTCAGTATTTGATTTAGTGGGTTGATTAGTCATAGCGGCCAGCTGTTGTTTTTGTTCTTCTGTCAACTCCGCTTTTACACCAACATTTAAATCTTTCATCAGCATATCATGTAATTTAAGTAAAAAGTCAGCATCCGCTTTTTCATCTGGGTTGTTTAAAATATGATAGAAAGTATTTTTAAAATTGTCAGCTGCAATAGCGACTTCACTATCCCTTTTATTATTTTCTAAAAGTGGTTCTACTTCATCATACTCAATTTCATACCTTGATAAAACAAGGGCATTATAAACATAATCAATAATTTTCTCATTGACTAATTTAACATTTTGGATTCTAGTAAGTCTGAACTTGTTTCTCATAACCAACAACTTTCCTTTCTATACCCAGATTATACATTAAATTAAATTTTAATATACCCTTACTTTAAATATTGTTTTATTTTAGAATTAAGCATCTGCTGTTTATACGTTTTTTTAGCTATTCATTTGGATATTTTTCCAGGTCCACCATAAACAGACCGCCATCATTCAGAATATACAGTGCCATCTGAGCAAACATGTTATCAGATCGACCCTGATATATTAACACGAAATAGCCATCTTCCTGGTATTCAATTCTCATATCTGACTCTACATTACCATAAGCTTTGATAATTTCTGCTTCAGTGCTGCCCCATTTGATTCCTTTTGACAACTCGATTTCATATACGTTTTCTAAAAGCACTCCTAGATAAGGCATTCTTGTAAACGAAATCCACCAGATAGTACAGTCTTTAATATTCCTTTCTTTATCAGTTTCGTTTTCAAAATCCAATGTAATTGTGGCATACAGCTGCTGTTTTTCATCATAAAAACCATTGTTCCACATTTCGTAGTAATGCATTGTGTACTCCCCAGGTTGTAAGATGTCATTTTCTTCTAACAGCCAACCATTTTTGTTAAATGGCGCAAAAGTATGTGGAAAAGTATATTTTTTCCCATCTACTATAAATTCCATGTCTGTCCAATCATCGCTAATTGTTTCCTTATCGCATCCTACTAAAGATGTCATTAACAATAAGGCCAATAAAACCACTAATACTTTTTTCATAATTATATTTTCCTTTCCATATAAAAATTATACACTAAAGTGCAAATAAATATAACCTACATTAAATATTGTTTGGCTTTTTCGTTTAAATGTTTTAGTTCCAGCATAAACTCTCTACTGCTTCTTCTAATTGCTCCATCACCAAGCACCATATTTTGTACCGCAAAA
The DNA here is from genome assembly GCA_964449115.1 of uncultured Erysipelotrichaceae bacterium. GTDB lineage: Bacteria > Bacillota_I > Bacilli_A > Erysipelotrichales > Erysipelotrichaceae > UBA1783. The sequence goes on from CAYUXW010000006.1 coordinate 55,502, forward strand.
TCCGAACTGACCACAATAATGTCGTATTTGTTTCTATTTTCATGAACCATTTTTTCGATATAAGAATCAGCTGTCTGATTAGCTTTGGTATAAACTATATCTACCGTATCACTTTTTATTTTTCTAGATGTAACTTCATCTGTTTTATAGGCATCAAAGACCACAATGGTTTTAAAGTTTTTATAACCATTATAACTGGCTACATCATTTATGACTCTATCTCTTGCTGCATCAAAATTCAAAACAGCATAGTTATCACGGTATGAGTACATCAGATTATAACCATCCACTATCAATAGATATGGTTTTTTTATTTTAGGGACAATTTTTGTTTTAGAAAAAGATTCACTATCATCAACCTTTTTTCTACTAATCATTTTCTTTTCTTTTTTATTTCTGCCACTTGCTGCCTCAACTACTCTCTTTAATTCTTCTTCAGTTATAGTGCTTCTGGTAGTTGCACTATAAGTTTTATCAAAATCAGTATCCTTTTGAGGTTTAATATGCAAATACTGTTCTACATAATCATAAGGCACATAGAAACCCGCGCCATGAGAAATAAATATTGAACCGGTTGGATTATCAATATCTGTTTCGCTGTCATATCCTATCTGCTTGACTATTTCATCCTGATCAAGACAGATGTCATAACCTTTTAAAGAAAGAATCACTTTTCCTGTCGCTGATGTCAGCGAAAGCAGTCTGTCCTGGTAATTTTGCATCTTTCTAATTGGGCCACTTCCGGCAATCAGCATCAAATCCTGATCTACCTGTTCAACTGTAAAAGAAGCGCCAACAGTTTCTAAATCATATAGTACCTTACTTAAATATTCACTTCTTACATTAATTCTAAAATCATAAAATGGTTCTAACAAAATGCTTTCAGCCATTTTTAACCCTTGTCTGACTGCTCGATATGTTGCTTCTCTAAAATCTCCGCCTTCAGTATGCTTGATGTGACCTCTACCATTAATCAAAGTGATTTTAATATCCGTAACAGCACTTCCTGTCAAAACACCTGGATGTTGTTTTTCCTTTAAGTGATTAAGAATCAGATTCTGCCAATTGGAAGATAAGACATCCGTCGAAACTTCACTTTCAAACTTTAAGCCTTCATCTCTATTTAAAGGTTCAAGCCTCAAATGTACTTCTGCATAATGCTTTAAAGGTTCAAAATGTCCATATCCATTGACCGGCTGGGCAATAGTTTCCTTAAATAAGACTGAACCCTTTTCTAGTTTAATCTTGATTCCTGTTCTTTCAAAAATTGTGCTTTCAACCACTTCTGTCTGAATTTTTCCCATTAAAGATAATCTTAATTCCTTTAATTGCTGATGATAGCTTATTTTTATTGCTGGATCTTCCTGCGACAGCATTTCTAGCTGTTTCAGCAGATAATTGCTATCAGTATCTTCTGGATAAGAAACCTTATAAGTCATATAGGCATTTAAAGCTGGTTTTTTACTCTCTCCTATACCGATAACATCATAAGCCATCACGGTGTTCAATCCCTTTAATCCAACTATCATTCCTGGTTTGGCACTTTGTACCAGTTCATATTTCTGTCCATTATAGACTCTTATCTGGTCAACTTTATCTTCCTGATTGATTTTATCCTTAACATTCAACTGGCCCCCAGTAACTTTGCAATAACAGATTCTTGTGCCATCATTTTCGTAATTAACTTTGAAAAACCTTAATCCCAGCTCTTGGGGATAAATCTTTTTATCAGTATACTTGTTTAAACCTTCCAACAGTTTGTCAACACCCTCATCCTTTAAAGCTGAACCAAAATATACTGGAAAAATAACTCTTTCAGAAATTTTTCTGGCAATAGTTTCTTGGGAAATTTTTCCGCTTTCCTCATATTCCAGTAAAGTCTTTTCACTGGCCAAAGCAATATGTTCTATTAAATCTTCATCAGAAAAATCAAAACAGTTATCATCCAATTCCTTTTGAATTTCCTTTAACAGCTGTTCTTTGCTATTTAAAGAAATATCCATCTTATTGACAAAGATAAAAGTTGGAATATTGTAATATTTCAACAGATTAAAAATCGTCAAACTATGCGATTGTACACCATCCAGCCCACTAATAACTAAAATAGCTACATCAACAACCTGCAGGCTTCTTTCCATTTCACTGGAGAAATCATTATGCCCTGGAGTATCAACCAGATAAAAATGGGTATCCTTATATTTAAAATTAGCCATTTTACTATAAATGGTGATTCCTCTTGCTTTTTCCATTTTGTCAAAATCCAAAAAGGCATCCTGATGATCAACTCTTCCCATCTTACGAATAATCCCACCATGAAAAAGAAGACACTCATTAAGTGTCGTCTTTCCTGCATCAACATGGGCTAAAATGGCTAAGCTGATATTTTTCATCTTATTTTTTCTCTTTGAATTCCTGGATTATTTTATCCGCCATTCTTGTTCCTAATCTTTCTGCTCCAATTTCAATATATTTTAAAGCTGTTTCCAAACTTCTGATACCACCAGCGGCTTTTACCTTAACTTCTCCATCAACTTCTCTCATCATCAATCTTAAGTCCTCGACAGTTGCTCCACCAGTACCAAAACCGGTGCTGGTTTTAATGAAGTCAGGTTTTACCTCTTTAGCAATATGACATAGCTTTATTTTTTCTTCTTCAGTCAAATAACAGTTTTCAAATATAACTTTAACAATAATGTTGTTGTCACGACAAACTTTAACTATCTGCTGCATCTCGTCTTTGATGTAATCATAATTATGCTCTTTTACTTTGCCAATGTTGACAACATAATCGATTTCATCAACACCATCTTTAATTGCGTTAATAGTTTCCTGTACTTTTGTTTCTATTGTTGTCTGCCCAAGTGGAAAGGAAATTGCCGCTCCCACATGAACATCACTATCTTTCAAGTATTCTTTACAGAATTTAACTGGATAAGAGTTAATCGCAATCATACGACAACCTAAATTATGAGCATCATCACAAAGCTTTTTGAAATCTTCTTCTGTCGCAAATGGCTGCAGATTGGTATGATCAAAATAACTTGCCAATTCTTTTTCTGTAATATAGGTGTTTTTAATCATTCTTTTAACTTCAAACAAATCTTCTTTAATCATATCTATTTTTTCCATCAGCTCTTCTGTTGGAGGCACTATATCTATTATCATACAGGTCGTTGCTCCAGAAGCACGAGCTGCTTTGATGCCATTGAATGAATCTTCTATAATTAAACATTTTTTAATATCACAGTTAATCAGTTCAGCTGCTTTCAAGAAAATGTCCGGTTCTGGTTTAGATTTTTCTACTTCACAGCCAGTTACTACATATTTAAAAGGATTTGAACCAAATTTAGTATTGTTGAAACACATCTCTACCCTTTTTCTTGATGAAGAAGTTGCCAGGGCATAAGGAATATTTTTTTCATTTAAATAATTGATAAGTTCAAATGCTCCTTTTTTCAAATCGATTTTTCCTTCTTCGTACCCTTTATCTAACAGGTAGTTAAACTGTTCTCTAAAATATAAAACGTCTTCTTTATTGCCAAAATATTCATGAAGAATCTTGTTTTCCACTTCGGGAACAACTCCCAATACCCTTACAAAAAGCTCGTGTGTAAATTTATGATTTAATTCATTGAATATTTTTTCAAATATTTTTTCAGAATAACGTTCTGAATCAAGAATAATCCCATCCATGTCAAAAATAATACCTTCAAACTTCATTCTAATACCTCTCTTTCAAATAATCTCTTGTAAAATCTACCGCTTCAGAAAATCTGAATAAACGACATACTGCATTGCCTATTTTCCCAACTCGAACCATCTTTCTTTTTTCCATTTCTTTACCGATTTCAATAAACTCACTGCTATCTAATTCGATATCCAGATATTTTTTCCAGATTGTTTCACCTTTTCTCTTAACTGCTCCACCCTGTAAAATGATGTTTCTTCGTTCTGATAAATATTCACCTAAATGCATGCCTGTCGCTTTATCATAACCAACACCAACAAGTAAAATATAGCTATCCTGTTTATCATATAGTTTTCCTAAAGGTGAATCCAAAGCAAGAGGAAAAGATAAAGGCTGATTGGACATCAGATATTTAGCATCTTTACCATTAGCTATAAAACCACTGTTTGGATGGTAGGAATGGTAGGTTGATTTTCTAACTCTTAAATTATCTACAACAATACCCATCATATGCTGTCCTGATGTATAGATATCATATCCTGGAGTATTTTCACGGATTTTATTCATCAACCTGATTTCAGCAGGTGGATTTTCCCAATATAACGGTTCGCTGTTATTAAAGTCCTGACTGGCCATAACTATAGTTCCATTTTCACCAACAGCTTTTAATAAAGCATCAACAAAAGAAGTTGGCCCACCAATAACATTTCCAACACTATTAAAAGATACATGTACTTCTAAACACATATCTTCTACAACTCCCAAATGCTGAAGTTGTCTTATCACTTCTTTTTCACTTAAGGCTACACTTATAATCTCATCATTCTGGTAAGTATTCATATTGTTTAAACCACTCTTCTAAAGTTTCTAATTTTAAAGAACCCTCTTTCATATCTATTGTTTTTCCATCCTTGATCAGATAGGTAGATGGTGTCATATTTAAACGATATAAGTAATCGTAAATCAATGTATTTAAAAACTCTTGCTGTTCTTTATTTAGAGTATCAACATAGATAATCTCAATTTCATATTCACTGATCAGCTCTTGTAAAACTTTACGATATTCTGTACAACTTTCACAATTGCTGTTTCCAGCATAAAGTATAAAACTTTCTTTTTCTTCAAACATCTCTAAGATTTCCTGAGCTTTTTTTGTAGTTACCTCTCCTTTAGTAAACTTAAAACAGCCACCTAATAAAGTAAGAATTAAAAGCAGAAGCAAAATCTTTTTCATCGAGACATCTCCCTTTTCAATATTATAGCATACATAATTTTATAGTCTTCAGTTTTCAATAATTAAAAGTCCTTCAAATTCTTTATTATATTGATACTTTAATCTTTCTTTTTGTTTTTCAGTTAAAGGATCTTCAAAACCATTGTGACCTGAAACTGTTCCAACATGCACTTTATATACTTCACCTTGTTTTATATATAAAACTGTTGGAAAAAGAAACGCAAACTCACCCTCTTTTAGACCTGTTTGATCATAATCACAAATTTCGCTAATCTGCTTCATCCCTTCAATATTTTCATTATTAATACTATTATTAAAATCCATATAATATATTGGCATATCGTTTTCAATCGATACTTCATTTAAAACTGGCACCACACAATTACACCATGGGCAGTTTTCATAACCAAAATAGACAATGAAAGTTTCTTTATTGGCTATTTTTTCTAAAATTTCTTCTACTGTTATATCATAAAACTGTTCACTGACTAACCCTTCATAGCCACTCATATCAGAAATAGTTCCTGTTGGTTTTACATATTCAATAAACTTTTCTTTTTGACAGCCACTTATTATCAATAACAGCAGTAACATAATCAATAATTTTTTCATGTTCTAATTTTACCACTTACTTTTCAAAAGAAAAAGTCTTCACTTTAATAATTATTGAAGACTTCTTTTTCTTTTCCTTTAATCTTTAACTTATCTTTGGTAATAGATTTTACCTTTGATAATTGTTTTTAAGACATTATAGTCTTTATCCATTAAGCAGAAATCACTTCTTCTGCCTACTTCAATTTTACCACGATCAGTTATGCCTAAACACTTAGCCGGGTTTTCACCATACATCTTAGCAATTTCTATTTCATTTAAACCAATGACATCTCTTGCTTTACGCATCATCTTATCCCAGGTATTATTACCACCTAAGATCATCCCTGTTTCTTTTACGGCGACTAGTCCATCTTTAACTAAGATTTTGCCATAAAAATCATTATCATATTCGCCATCTTCTAAACCAGAGAAATTAAATTCATCAGTTATGCCATATATCTTATCTATTCCTTTAGTCTTAACAGCTAATTTTACCCACTGCTTATTGACATGATACCCATCACAAATCATCTGAAAGGTAAGTCTATCCTCCAGTAAGCAACCTACAATCGCTCCATCTTTTCTATGATGCATTGCTTCAAAACCATTAAAGAAATGCGTTGTTGTATCTGCTCCCCAATCCGCAGCTTTTTTAACCAATTCACTATCACATAAGGTATAGCCAATTTCTACATGAACGCCTTGAGCAGTAATCCAGCGACACCACTCTTCTGCTCCCTTTAATTCCGGAGCCAGACACATAATCCCAATATCACTTAAATCATTATCAACTAAAGCTAAAGTGTGCTCTTTGGAAGGAAGAACACATAAATTTGGATCTAGACAAGCACTTCTGTTAGGGTTTAAATAAGGCCCTTCAAAATGTATCTTCATTGGATCAGCCCCTAAAGCTTGTTTTCTAGCTTTTCTTATCGCTCTTAAAGCTTCAACAGTATCTTCAACAGGTTGAACATTCAAGGTTGGAAAAACCGTTGTTACTCCATACTTTGGTAACTCTTTTAAAATGTAGTTGACATCTTCTAAACCATTAAAGTTTTCAGCATTTTCTGAATATTCGTTACGATAAAAAGTTTTTCTAAAACCTCCATGCTGATGAGTTTCGATAAAACCCGCAAAAAGATAATTCCCCTTAGCATCAATTATCTTTTCAGAATTGACATTTTCAGTTAAGTTTTTGCCAATTTTCAAGATTTTCTCTTCATTATACTGTACATCAACATCATGAAATGCCCCATCAATAAATACTTTGGCATTTGTAATTATCATAATATTCACCCCTTACCTCTTTATTCCGTTTAATCTATGATAACATTAATTTCAATTCTACAATAATTAAACCTTTGGGTTCAGATATAAAAAGAAGCGATTATTAATTCTCGCTTCTGTTTTACTTTAATAACTACGATTAATCTTCGTCGTCTTCTTCCAGTCTTGCCTTAGCTGCAGCGATAACTCTATCTGCCACATCTTTTGGAGCTCTTTCGTATCTCAAGAACTCTTGGACATACGAACCGTTACCCTGAGTCATACTTCTCAGTTCAGTTGCGTAGCTCATCATTTCTGCCTGTGGAACTTCTGCAACGATGACAGTTGTTTCTTCATCAATAGCATTGTTTTCCATAATCATACCACGACGTTTTGAAAAGTCGCCATAGATTGTTCCAACATAATCAGAAGGAATCTGTACTTCAGCTCTGATGATTGGCTCTAAAAGTGCTGGTTTAGCTTCTGGCATACCTTTTCTATAAGCCAGTCTAGCTGCTGATTTGAAAGCAACTTCCTTTGAATCAACTGGGTGCATTGAACCATCATATAAGGTAGCTTTTACCTGAACAACTTTAAATCCAGCTAAAACACCTTTATTCATCGCTTCTCTTAAACCTGATTCAACAGCTGGGAAGTAGTTTTTACTTACTGCTCCACCAACAATCTCTTCTTCAAAGACCATTTCATCTTCCTCAGGATTTGGTTCAAATCTAATGAAGACTTCACCAAACTGTCCAGCTCCACCAGACTGTTTCTTATGTCTTCCCTGAGCTTCAGCTTTTCCAGTAATAGTTTCACGATATTGAACTGTTGGTTCTGTTAAATCAACTTCAACCTTGTATCTTGATTTCAACTTATTAACGATAACATCAATATGCTGATCGCCAAGGCCGTATAAAACCTGCTCTCTGGTTTCAGTGTTGTTAACCAGCATCATGCTCTTGTCTTCACTAGCCAGTCTTGATAAACCTGTCGATAATCTATCTTCATCATTTCTTGTTCTTGGCCAGATTGCTTTTCCTAACATACCCTTAGGGAATTCAATTGGCTTATATTCAATTGGATTAGCTTTTGTAGCCAAGGTTTCATTAACATCAGTATCCTGAAGTTTTAAAATAGCTCCAATATCACCACATTCCAGTTTATCAACTTTAATCTGGTTTTTCCCTCTAACTAATACTAAAGAACCCATTTTTTCGTTTTCAGACTTATTTGAATTGTATAAAGGAGTATCAGCAGATAACGTTCCACTCATTACTTTTACAAATGAAGCCTGAGCAAAGTTATCGCTTACCAGTTTGAATACAAGGGCACTGAAATCCTCATCACTAGATGTCACAACTTCTACACCGTTAGCATCAGTAATTGTGCCTTTTTCACTATGTGAAGGAAAATAGTGAATAATTGTATCTAATAATGTGTCAAGACCAACATATGCTGTTGCACTGCCACATAAGATAGGGCGAATACTGCCATCTCTTAAACCGTGTGAAACACCAGTAATCATCTCTTCATCAGTGAAATCTTCTTCCATCAAAAACTTCTCTGTTAAAGCATCATCAGTCATCGCAACTGCTTCACAAAGTTCAAAGTGACCATTTTCTACCTGATCTACAAAGTTTGCTGGAACTTCTGCATCTTTGCCATTTACTGTTGCTTTTCTAGTAATAATATTAACAACACCTGTTGATTTTCCGTTTTCCATAATTGGAAGTACCAGTGGTACAGCTTTACATCTTCTTTCCAGTTCAGCAACTACTTTTGTATATTCAGCATGCTCTTCATCAACTCTGGTAACAAAGAAGATAACTGGTAGATTCTTAGCTAAAGCCTGTCTATAAGCTTTCATTGTTCCAGACTCAACACCATTTCTAGCACTGACGACAACTACTACTGCATCAGCTACTGATAATGCCGCTACCTGCTCACCAGCAAAGTCAACATAACCTGGAGTGTCAATAAAATTAATCTTGTAATCTTTCCACTCAATTGGTACTACTGAAGAATAAACACTCATTCCTCTTCTTATTTCTTCTGCATCATAGTCAATGATACTGTTGCCATCAACAGCTTTTCCAAAGCGGTCAGTGATTTTATTATTATATAAAATCGACTCTAACACTTCACTTTTGCCAGCACCGGTATGACCTAATACTGCAACGTTTCTAATAAAATCCGTTTTATATTCTTTCATAATATATTTTTCCCCCTAAGCTAAAATTTTCATCATTTCTTCATTGTTACTTTTAGTAACATAGTAATCATAGGCTTTTCGGCCATCTTTGTCTTTAATATTTATATCAGCACCATTATTTACCAATAGGTTAATTAACTCCTCAAATCCTGAATATGCAGCTCTCATAAGCGCTGTACAACCCATCTCATCCTGTAAATCAATGTTTGCTCCTCTTGATAGCAGCACCTCAATTACTGCAATATGTCCTGCTGAGCAGGCTTCCATTAAAGCTGTTCGGCCTTTGGTGTCCTGATCATCTAAATTAGCTTTATATTGTAGCAGCAATCTGACAATATCTTCAAAGCCATAGAAACTTGCACGCATCAAGGAATTATTTCCTTTATAGTCAGCAGCATTTACCTCTGCGTTTGCTTCAAGCAACATCTGAACTATGTCATAATGTCCTTTTTGACAAGCTCCCATTATTGCTGTCTTTTCATGATAATCTCTTAAATCAACGCCGGCTCCACTATCTAAAAGTAGTCTGGTCATTTGGATTCTTCCTCTTTTAGCGCAACGCATCAAGGCTGTTCTTTGTTGCTGGTTTTGCACATCGACGTTAACGCCATCTTCAATAGCTTTTTTTACAACGTTTATATTATTTTCAACCGCTGCATCAAAAAATACTCTTTCTAATTGGTCCATAGCCTTTTTCCTCCTGTTCTGTAATCATTTAATTTAAAGAAAAGACGCTCCATTAAAAAAGCATCTTATTTTTTATCTTTAGAGTTAAAAACCACCACCATAAGGTGGCTAGATACTCCGCCAAGTTGTGTGCCTTTAACAGCAAACATTTTATTCATTTTAGCTGATCCCTTCTGATAACTCTATTAACATTTTAGTATTAATTAGCCCCTATTGCAAGTCATTTCTTGATTATGAAAGGGAAAATGGGTAAAATGAAAGTGGTATGTATGGAGGTTTAATAAATGGAAGATCCGGTATTAGTTATTTTGGCTGCTGGCTTAGGAAGCAGATATGGTGGATTAAAGCAAATCGACACTATTGGAAATAATGGAGAAAGTATAATCGACTTTTCTATTTATGATGCCTATCAGGCTGGTTTTAGAAAAGTTATACTAATTATTAGAGAAGAGCATGAAGAACTATTCGAAGAAAACATTGGTTCTAAGGTCAGACCTTTTATGGACGTCGTTTATGCTTATCAGGATGTCAATGATTTGCCAGAAGGATTTATCTGTCCAGAAGATAGAATTAAACCTTGGGGGACAACTCATGCCTTACTATGTACTGAAAAACATATTAATGGACCATTTATGATTATTAATGCTGATGATTTTTATGGAAAAGAATCATATAAAATAATGTATTCTTTCTTGAAAAATGAAGTAAAAGACAATTTATTCGGTATGGTTGGTTATCAGCTGACTAAAACTTTAAGCGACAGTGGTGCTGTAACCAGAGCTGTATGTAAGAAAGACGAACACGGAAATTTGGCATATATTGAAGAATATAAAAAAATAATCAGAAAAAATGGTGAAGCTTATCAACTCAAAGATGGAAAAGAAATCAAGCTTGAAGACAGTATCTGCTCAATGAACTATTGGGGCTTTACCCCAGCAGTATTTCCAATGATGAAAACTGACTTCGTCAACTTCTTAAAAGAACAAATTGAAGTTGATAAAAGCGAACTGGTCATTCCAACTTCAGTAGCTCATATTATTGAAAATAAACAAGCCAATGTCAAAGTCATGTCTACTACTTCAGAATGGTTTGGAGTTACCTATCCTCAGGATAAGGAAGAAGTTCAAAATAAAGTTGCTCAATATAAGGAAGATGACATTTATCCATTTGATCTATGGGCTTAATCATAAAAACCTAAATAAAACAAATTATGAATTTGTTACACTACTGATAAACGGACTTTAAAATAAAGTCTGTTTTATTTTATGGTATGAATATTCCCATTTAAAGTAAAATATATAAACAGGGAAACATTCCTAATACATATAAAATTATAATAATACATAATTTCCAGAAGCAATAATTAATGTTAAAGCAATTTCATGAGTATTACTTTAACTTAATCTTTTCTAGCACATCAATTGCGCTATATATTTTTTTTCTTTCAGAAGAAAACTCATTATATCTGTCATGGGGGAGATATCCTTGCACAATGACAGCTTCAGTTTTTTTAAAGGTCTTACATATATATGTCCACCATTTTCAATTATCCATTCACTTATACCTTCTCTATTTTCTTCAATATTAATATTGTTATAGGGTAAATAATAAGGATAAAAATATGAATTTAGCAGTTTATCTAAATCTACTTCATCAAATTTGGGAACAACGATATCATCCAAATATCTTACACGAAATCTACTTCTTTGAAGAGTCGGTCTGTCGAATAAGATAGACTTTCCTTCCCACCCTTCAGGCAAAAATTCTTCCGGAATTCCTTCTACATTAAGTAACACTTCTCCATTCTCAAGCAGTTCTAACTTTAAACATTATTCATAAACAATTGCATTATATTCAGAAAGTTTGTCTAAGACAATTTCATAATTAATTGACCATTTATCTTGAATCATTGAGTATTGTTTGAACTTGTTATTTTTTGTTTTTTTCTCTCTATATTTTTTTATATCTTTTAATATATGATTATACCTATCTCTTGTTCCTCTTCCCACATAAAATATCCTGCGAGGGTTCGTATTCGCAAACCAGATGTATACATAATATTTTTTTGTTTTGTTGTATTCTCTTTCGTGATCTATATATTCATCAGCAACAAATTTGTGCTTTAGATACAAATTTAACACCGTTGGATTAGTTATCAATTTATTATTACTAAAATCACTTTTTTTCTTAGTCCGCACATTCATAAAATAGCCTCCTAAATATTAAATACTTATAGATATTTTAAAACTTTCTATTCACTATCAATGAAACTAATCTCGAAAAAATATATTGATTAAAAAATTGGCAAAAAAAGTCAAGTCTGCTTTTTATTTACTTTGTAACAAAATACCTGTTGTCATCAACAGTTATTGTACTGTTATAAAACTCCAACATGAATTTAATCATATAATCAACATCGTAACTTCCACAGGTTTCGTAGGTAGAATGCATTGCCAGTTGAGCCAGACCAACATCAACCATATTGATTGGTAGATGAACACTTCCAGCAGCTGCCTGAGTAGCACCACCTCTTGAATCATTTCTATTAGCAAATAGCTGATATGGAATTTCAGCTTTATGACACAACTCCTTGGCAATGGCAATAGTTATTGAATCTGAAACATATCTTTGAGCAGCACTGGTTTTAATAACTACTCCTTTATTCAAATAGCTCTTGCTGGTTGAATCATACATTTCGGGATGATTTGGATGAACAGCGTGTCCGTTATCAGCACTGACTAAAAATGAATTAGCCAAAATTGCCTTAATATCACTATTAACATAGTAGAAACTATTGAACACTCTTTCAATTACATCACTCAAGAAATTAGAGGCCATACCCTGTTTTGTTCTTGAGCCAATCTCTTCATGATCAAAGATGCCTAACACATTTAAAGAATTCTTAGAATAGCCTAATAGAAATGCCTGTAATGAAGTATAGACACTTTCCAGGTTATCTAATTTTCCACCAGATATAAACTCCTGGTTTTCACCCCAGAGAATAGCCTTCTGGCGATTATATAAATGCAGATCATGAGCTAAAATATCTTCTTTTTTAACTAGAAGTTTTTTACTTAACAGATTGTTGAAATAATCTTCTGTTGGTTTCAAACCCATAATCGGTACTAAGTCAACCTGCTTATCCCATTTATAGCCGTCATTAGCAGCACTGTTTTGATGAATAGCAACATTAGGAATTATTGCCATATCTTTTTCAAAATCTACCAGTTTGCTGGTTAGTGCTCCATTTTCTTTAACTGTTACTCTTCCAGCTATTCCCAAAGGTTTATCCAGCCAGGTTGATAAAAGTGCTCCACCATAAATTTCTACATTTATACGGTTATAATGTTCATCCTTGATGTCAGCCACTGGTTTGATTTTCAAACTAGGAGAATCTGAATGTGAAACAATAATATTAACCGATTTAACATTAGCTATTTCAGGGATTTTGAAAGCAATTAGACTGCTTTGATTTTTAACCACATAATAATAGCGATTATTTTCCAAAATCCAGGTTGCGTTTTCTTTCAGTTTAATAAAACCCGCTTCAATCAGCTGTCGCTCAACTTCACTGACAGCATGGTATGTTGAACTGCTTTTATTTAAAAAATCTACAAATCCTTCTCTATAATTCATTTTCTATTCTCCTTTTACAAATCAGTAAACCATCACCGATTTCTATATATTTACTGTCAAAATCAGGATGATTTAACATATCTTCTCTAAACTTAGCCAACTTTCTAACCAATGGTCTAAGTCTTTTTTTCTTTATTAACTCTGGATTATCAATATAACCATGAAAATATACATTATCAACAATTATTGTTCCATCATCTTTCAAGTTTTTTAAATATCTTTCAAACAGCTGTTGATTATGGGCTTTTGGTCCATCCAAAAACAATACATCAAATTTTTCATCTAAGTCATATTCTCTGGCATCAGTTAAAATCGCTGTGATTCTATCTTCCAGATTTGCCAGACTGATATTTTTTTGGGCAATATTATATCTTTTTTCATCTATTTCTAAAGTTACAATCCGCAGCTCTGGATTACTGCTGGCAAAACAGATACTGCTGTAGCCAACAGCTGTTCCAATTTCTAAAAGAGAAGTAACATTGTTTTCTTTTAAAAAACTTACAACATACTTTAAACTCTCATCTTCCATAATTGGAACTTTATCTTCCAGGGCCTTTTGTTTGATAGTTTCAATAAGAATTGCGTTCATAATAATTACCTATTAATAATTATAGCAAATCCACCTGACTTTTAATAAACCTTTTGAGCAAGTTTAAAGTCTTTATTACTGATATAGTTGAATAATCCTAAGGTCAAAACACCATGCACCAGTAAGTTAATCAAAAATACTACCATCAAAGGTAAATCAGATAAGTAAATCAGGGACAATACTGAAGGAATCATCAAAACAAAATTATAGACAATAACATAGAAAATTGAAAAGTTACTTTTAACAACCTGATATTCACTGGTAAAATTATGTTTTGGTTTTTTACAATCAATAATGATTCCAAAGAAACTGCGCCCTATAGCAAATATTGCAAAGATAATCATCGCAAACAATACTGGCAAAACAGGCAATTTGATAAGTACAGCCACAATAATAAACATCAGACTATTAGGGAAAAATGTAAGCATCATATCTGGCACACATTTATAGATCAGCTGCTGATAGAAAGGAATTGGAATATATTTCATAAATGTCGCGTTGTTACCATCTCTACTTACAGCTGTGATACTGACATAGGTATATATTGACATAAATAAGCAAATTAATATCAAAACCGAAAATGTTAGCTGTCCACCTTTATCAAAATCAGCTATTTGTGAACTATCAGCAATTAATCTATCAATACCACCAACTCCCTGACTGAAACTGAAAGTCATTATTATTGGCAATATTAAACCTGGTAAAACACATTGAGTAAAATAAACCGGCTTTCTTAGCAGACATCTAAACTCTTTGGCAATATAGCTGAAAGCTACATTAGCTTTAATGAAGTCTTTTTTATCCACTTTCTTTTTAGAGTAACTACCAGTAGTACTATTTCCTACTACACCTTTAAAATAAAGTTTATTGCTGACTACTATCATCACCAGATAAGCAATTGCACTGATTGCTACCAACAGTAGTAAAGAAACAATCGAAAGATTAATCAAAGCTTCACTGGCAAATTTCATGGTTGGAAAATATGGATATAATGACTTGGCCAAACCATCTGCCTGATTGAACATTACAAGCATCTGTTCTGGAGTAGTTTCACCACTTGAAGAATAGAAACTTACTGACATTGAGATAGCAATAACAAGAATGACACTTAAAGTCTGAAATAACCCCTTATGTTTTGACAGATTAACAAACGACATAACTATCATCATTATAAGTGATGACAAAAGCATCGGAATAACAGGTAATAATAACACAACAATTAATGAAAATAGATAAAAAACAATTGAAGCTTTTGTCAGATAACCATAAACAAATAAAGGTACTAAACCAAAAAACATTCCTGAAAAATAAGAGTAAGCTAACAACGTATTTAATTTACCAGCTACAATTTCAAATGGTTGAAAAGGTAAAGGCAGTAAATGTTCATTGTCTTTAGAAAAATATAAAATGTTGGGACTGGTAAACACGGTTTCAAATAACGTTCTGACAACATTTACTAAACAGATTAAACTGATAAAAGCGCTCTGTTGACCAAAAAGCATTAAATTGTTGATAGTCCCATAAGAAAAGACTCCAACTATCACGCATAAATAACCATAAGCGAAAATCAGTAAAATTATTGTTGACAGTTTTCTTTTGCCAAGACCCTGCTGTTTAGAAAAAACGTCTATAATATTTGTTTTAATTAATACTCTGGTTAATGATAATATACGTTTAAGCATTTTCTGTAATCTCCAAAAATACCTTTTCTAAACTGCCTTCTTTAGCAAACTGTTCTCTTGCCTGTTCAACTGTTCCAACAAACAGCAACTTACCTTTGGAAATAATTCCGATTCTATCACACATCTTCTCTGCTACTTCCAATACATGAGTAGAAAAGAAAACCGTTTTGCCTTCATCAGCATGCTCTCTCATCATTTCTTTTAAATCAAAACTGCTTTTTGGATCCAGTCCTGTCATTGGTTCATCCAAAATCCAGTTATTAGGATTATGTAGCAATGCGCCAATTAAAACTATTTTCTGTCTCATTCCATGAGAAAATGATTCCAGTTTGTTATTTAAAACATCATATATTTCAAATTTTTTGGTTAGGCTGACAATTTTATTTTCTCTATCTTCAACATCATAAATATCACAGAGAAAATTTAAATATTCAATAGCTTTTAAAGATAAAAAAATATCTGGACTATCGGGGACAAAGCCAAATTGTCTTTTAGCTTCCATTGGCTGTTTGTCAACATCATAGCCATCAATCAAAATCTCACCTTCATCAGCATCTAGAATACCAGTAATCATTTTAATTGTTGTGGTTTTACCAGCTCCATTAGGACCTAAAAAACCAAAGATCTCTCCATTATTGATAGTCAGATTTAAATTATCGACTGATTTTATTCCTTTAGTATATGATTTTGAGAC
>CAYUXW010000007.1:0-71081 GCA_964449115.1 uncultured Erysipelotrichaceae bacterium
GAGATCAAATGAAAACAGACCTTTTTTAAAAAAGTCTGTTTGTCAACAATCTGAACAAATGCTTGTTGATTCCAACAAGCATTTGTTATTTTTTAGACTATTTATATTTTTTAAGTAAATCAAGCAGTAAATCATGGACTTTCTGGCCTTCCTGCTGGTAGACAATATTGGCATTAGCACACCAGACACCAAAGTTTCTGCGGTCAATTACTAATTGGCCATCAGCCATACCTCCAGAAAAGTCAACATGAGCGACATCTTTTCTTACTTCTGTATTTACACCTGGTTCAAGAAGTGGAGCTACAGCGGCATAATCATAGGCGCAGCACTCATCACCACCACCAAAAAGGATAATACCTCTTTTAATATAGCCATCCAGGACATTATAAATAAAGTCAGCAGCTGGATTATGCAGTGCTTTGATCTGCTGTAAATCTTTTCGGGTAAATGTAGCACCCTGCTCACAGGCTTCCAGTGGACAAACTAAAACATCAGCTCCGCTATTCAAGACAATTTCAGCTGCCTCTGGATCATCATAGAAATTTGCTTCTGCAACAGAGGTGCGGTTACCTTTATACAGTCCACCACCCATAATATAGATGGTACCAATATTCTTGATGATATCTTTATCTAAAATCAAGGCTGCACCAATATTTGTCAGTGGGCCAACAGCGCAGATATCAATTTTCTCTGCTGAATTTTTTAAGGTATCAACAATATATGAAACAGCATGAGTGTTTTCTATTTTTAAATCAGTTTCTGGAAGTGGTAAAGTTTCCGCATGGATTCTGATTATCTTGCCATCGATAGTAGTATTGACAGTCTGCATTAGCGTAGTCATTTTTCGACCTTTATTCAAGTGTCTTACCAGTGGTTGTTTACACCCTTGGTAAACTTTGATATCTTTTTTGAAAAAATCAACCATTCTTAAAGCATTGTCGTTGGCACATTCAATTGGCAGATTGCCATGAACAGTAGTAATTCCAATAACATCTACCTTGTCCGATAATAGACAGGCAGCTAAAGCAACTGCATCATCATCTCCTATGTCAGTATCAAATATTACCTTTCTTTTGTCAGTCATAATTTCACCTCTGTTGCAATTATAACAAACTCTTGACAACATTAAAATAACTGTGCTAATCTACAATCAGAAGTTGCCTCAAAAGAGGTATAAGAGTGAATAATTATTCATATCAACAGTGGTTGGCCGGCTTTGCGGGGCCATTTTTTGTTTAAAGGGAGGTAAAGAAGCAAAAATGAAGTTTTATCAAAGCAAACCTAGACTAGATAATGAAGGAAAATTAGAGCGTACGGGATTAGCGATGAATTCAATTGCCAAGGCGGTACTGCTACCTGGAGATCCTAATCGCAGTAAACTGATCAGCAGTTTCTTTCATGACAGTCGTTTCTTATCTAGAAAAGGTACTTACAGTGCCTATGTTGGAAAAACAGAAAAAGGAAGCGATATCGCAGTCTGTTCTTCAGGAATGGGTTGTAACTGTGTCGCCACAGCATTAGAAGATTTATCTTTTGCCGGGGCAAGTACTGTTATCAGAGTAGGAACCTGTGGTGGAATTATTCCGGGAACAGTTCCTGGAACAATTGTTATTGCCAGTGGCTGTGTCAGAGGCGAAGGAGCTTCTTATGAGTTGGTGCCTGAAGACTATCCAGCTGTAGCTCATCCTCATGTTATTGCCGCTTTAGCTAAAGCAGCTAAAGAAATGAAAGAAGAAGCTATTGTTGGCATGTATCGCAGTCATGATGCCTTCTATATGGAATCAAAGGCTGCTCATGAAGGTTTAAAAGAAAGAATGCAGAAATGGATAGATATGGATGTCAAGGTTGTGGAAAATGAATCGGGAACACTATTTACCTTTGGTCATTTACTGGGAATGAAGACAGGTACAATCTGTGTCGCCTTAGGTTCAATGTTTGATGAAAAAGATGCCTCTGGAGATGCGATTTATGCTGCCTATCAGGATCCTGCCTACCTTCAAAGTCGTATTGAGACGATAGCTAGAATTGCCATCAGAGCAGTAGAAATATTAGACCAGGAGGGAAGACTATAATGAAATTTAAAAGTTTTATGATGACTCACGTTGATGGCCGCATGCACCATATTGGAATTAGAAAAGAACACATAGCTGAAAATGTAATAATAACACCAGATCCATTAATGATTCCTTTCTATGCCAAATTTTTAGAAAATGCCCAGATGATGGGTGACTATCGTGAATATGTTACCTACACTGGAAGCTATAAAGGTAAACCACTGAGCATTATGAGCTGTGGTTTTGGCTGTATGCCGGTAGCTATCGCTATTGAAGAGTTACATCATCTGGATGTTAAGCAGATTATCAGAATTGGTGAAAATCCAGCGATTCAACCGCACATTGAAGTTGGTGAACTTTGTCTAGCTTCAGGTTCGGTAAGAAGTGAGGGAAATAGTAAAGAATATATCGATATATCTTATCCAGCGATTGCGGATATGGATTTACTATTTAAACTTTTGGAGCGTAAAAAAGATCTCAGGGTTTCAATTTTTAGAACTCATGATGTAGAAAACTTAGATTCTCCATATGGCCCTGATGGGATGGAAAGAATAAAAAAATGGACTAATTTAGGTGTTGATATTTTTGATGGGGAAACCAGTTCAATGTATATTACTTCCAGCTGTATTAGAAATAAGGTTGCTTCACTGGCTTTAGTGCATGAAAATTATCTGACAGGCGAAAAATTGGATGAAGAAGCTTTAAATGCCAAAAGAGAAGAAATGTTTAAGATTGTCGCTGATGTATTAACAATGTAACAATCTTTATCTTTAAAAAATATTGAAGTCAGTTAATAATTAATATCGACGATAGTTGGCTGATGTTTGTGGTCAACTATTGTTTTTGAAGGATATAATAATATTAATAGTAGAAATAAAAAACTAAAAAAAGAGGTAATAAAATGAGTAAATATTTAATTAAAAATGTTAACCTTGGTAATCTTGATGATTTAAGTACCAGAAGGGTTAATATTGTGATTGAAAATGGTAAGTTTACAAAAATCAGTGAAAAAATTGCCAGAGAAGATGCCATTGGAGCTAATGTAATTGATGCTAACGGAATGCTTGGATTACCGGGCTTTACTGATGCTCATACGCATATGGCTCAATCGTTTTTAAAGGGACCACTGGATGATCTGCCAATAACAGAATGGCTAGTTAAACTGTTTTCAATTGAAGAGCATATGAGTGATGATGATTACTATTATGGAACTCTTCTAGGATGCCTGTCTTCGCTGAAATTTGGTACTACTACTGTCAATGAAATGGGTGATATGGCCCGAATTGATGTTCAACTCAAGGCTTTTGAAGATGCTGGAATTCGAACTACCTATGGTGTTTCGACCACCGATATTGCCGAAAATGAAGTTACTCCGATAATCAGTGTAGAAAAGGCTTTGAAGATTGCTGATGAAATTTACAGCAAGGCTCATGGAGCCAATAATGGTCTTATCAGGGCTTCAGTAGCTCCGGCAGGTTTACCAGCAGTAAGTAAACAGATGGCCCAGGCTTTGAAAAAATATGCCAATGAAAGAGATCTTGTTTATCATACGCATTTAGGTGAAGGAAAAATGGAAACAGAAAATGTAGCCAGAATGTATAACTTGCGAGGAGAAACAGAAGCCTTATATAATTTCGGTATTCTTGATGAAAAAACCTTATTGGCGCATTCAATCTGGCTGCCTGATTTTGAACTGGATATGATTGCTCAAACTAAAGCTAATCCAGTGCACTGTCCAAATACCAATATGAAGATTTCCGATGGCATTCCACCAATCGCCAAGATGCTGGAAAGAGGAATCAATGTGGCGATGGGCTGTGATGGAGAGGCCAGCTCTTCAACCAGAGATATGATCAGAGAAGGCAGAGCAGGCGCCTACCTGCAGAAAGTAGTGACCTTGGATCCAACGGTAATGGATGCTGCAACAACGATGAAAATGATGACCATCAATGGTGCCAAGGCTTTGGGATATCAGGATTTAGGAGAAGTCAAGGTAGGAAATCAGGCAGATTTGATTTTGGCTAGAATGGATGATGATTTATCTCTGACGGACAGACAGCATCCGATTGGCAATCTGTTATATGCTGGTGATGGACATGCTATCGATACAGTATTTGTTAGAGGTAATCTGATGGTTAGAAACAAGAAACTGCAGCACTTTGACGAAAGAGAATTTGTGGCTACCTGTAATGATAGAATCGAAATATTAAACGAAAAAATCAAAAATATGTAGGAGGAAGCATGTTATTTAGAGCAAAGAAGTTTACTAATGAAAAAGGTGAAATGTTTTTTACTGGCTTAAAAGCTGGTGATATAGCCCAGACTGTTTTAATGCCGGGAGATCTGGCGAGAAGTAAAATAATTTCCCAATGTTTTAAGGAAGCTCGTTTTATCAAAGGTCAGCGAACCTACTATACCTATACCGGAGTAACTGACAATGATACACCAATTTCCGTAGTATCCAGTGGAATGGGGCCACTGGCTGTGTCAACAGTTGCTGAAGAATGTGTGCAGATTGGCTGTAAAAACCTGATTCGTGTTGGCACTGGGGCGGCTTTATTAACTGATTATGAGCCTGGAAGAATAATCATAGCTACTGGCTGTGTCAGAGGAGATGGCAACTCTTATGAATATGTTCCAGCTGAATTTCCAGCTGTTGCCAATCCTTATGTTGTTGAAGCCTTAATCAGAGCAGCGAAAGAATTTGGTGAAAATCCAATTGTTGGCTTATACAGGGCTCATGATGCCTATTATCGTGAAACAAGTACTGCGATGATTGATACTTTTGATCGCATGAAACCCTGGATTGATGCCGGAGTAAAAATGGTAGAAAATGAATCAGCAACCCTGTTTACTGTCGGTCATCGTTTAGGCTTAAGGTGTGGTTCAATCTGCGTTTCTCATACTTCAATGATAGAAGGTACAAAATATTATAAAGGACCTGATTCAAAAGAAGCTTACCCAGAAGCTTTTGAAGAGGGGTTTATGGAAGAGCGTGTTCTTGTCTGTTCAAAAATCGCTATCAGGGCAACAGAAATCTTAAAGGAGATGGAAGAGAAAGGAGAAATCGTATAATGGCTGAGTTATTAAAGAATGAATTTGATTCACTACCACAATATGAAAAAGATTTTAAAGTTCATCATTTGGGCATTAATAAAGACCAGATTGCTCCTGGAGTTATCTTGACCAGTAACCTGGAAAGAATTGAGATGATAAAAGATACTTTCCAGACTGCTGAAAGACAGGCTTTCCATCGTGAATATATTACCTACACCGGTAGATGTAATGATGTAGAGATGAGCTGCATGACCATTGGAAATGGCTGTATGCCGACAGCTATTGCGGTTGAAGAATTAAGGCATATTGGCTGTTATAAAATGATAAAGGTAGGAACCTGTTATGCTATTGATCCAGATTTAAAGCCAGGAAGCATTTATATACCTTTAGCTTCTTGTCGCTGTGAAGGGGCAACTATTGAATATCTTAATCTGCAGTATCCAGCCATTGCTGATCATAGAACCTTTATGGCTATTATGAAAGCTGCCAGAGAATTAGATATTAAAGTTACCAGCGGAATCTGCAGAACTCATGATGGTCTGTTTTTAGAAAGTCCATTTGCTCATGATGGCGTGGAAAAGCGAATCAAACCATGGAGAGAAGTTGGAGTCAGTGCTATTGATAATGAAGTTGCAGCCTTATATGCGATTGCCTCAATTCTGCAGTTGCAGGCTGGGGCTGTTTATGTGGTTACTGATAACTTGACGACTAATGAAAGTATGGATTTTAAAAATGATTATGACGATAGAATGCTGGAAGCAATTAAGATTGCCCAGTTAGCCTTAGCTAAAATTATTAAAGGGGAATAATATGAAATATAAATCAGTAAAGTTAACTAATAATGCTGGTAAAATGTGGCATATCGGACTGGATGAAAACGATATTGGGAAACATGTTATTTTACCTGGTGATCCTGCCAGATGTGAAATGGTAAATAAGTTTTTTGAAAATGGCCGACTGGCTCAGGTATCCCGTGGTAATCCAACCTATACTGGAACCTATAACGGGATTGAAGTATCAGTCATGTCTACTGGTATGGGGCCAATGGCTGTTGCAGTATGTGTGGAAGAGTTAAAACACATCGGAGCAAAAACCCTGATTAGAATGGGAACAGCTGGCTCTTTGCAGCCAAACATTCCAGATGGCAGTTTTGTTATAGCTACCGGTGCTGTCAGAGGCGATATGGCTTCAAGACAATATATTGACTTAGCTTATCCAGCCATCGCTGATATTGATGTGGTAAATGCTTTAAAGCAGGCCTGCAGGGAATACGGTATTAAACCTTACTGTGGGGTAATTAGAAGTCATGATGCTTTCTATCTTGAGTCACCAGGAGCACATGGTGGCCAAGAAGGGGTTAAAGAAAGAATCGATAAATGGACAGATGCTGGAGTATTGGCGATTGAAAATGAATCGAGTTCTCTGTTTACGGTTTCTGCACTTTTGGGTGGACTTAGAGCAGGGACGATTTTACTGACAGGTGGGTATTTAGGAAGCAGCTATGGTTCAATGAGCACAAGTAATGATAGTGAATATCCAAAAAGAGTTGAGTTAATGACTAAGATTACCTTAAGAGCCATCGAAATTATCGATGGATTAGAAGATTTAATGGATGTAAGAGAATGATGCTGAATAAATTGCTGAACAAAATAAATGTTAAATCAATTTTCATCAATACAATCATCTATATAATAGCTATTATTGTCTCCAATTTTGGTATTGGCTGTTACTATGTCTGTAATCTGGGAACTGATCCAATCAGTGTTTTAATTGATGGGTTACACTCAACTTTCAATTTAAGTTATGGGACAATCTCGACCTTTTTCAATGTTCTCTGGGCAATTTTAATAATTTTATTTTTAAAAGAGAAGTTTGGAATCGGTACCTTTGTGGCTGTTTTAATAGGGGGTCCTTTAATTGATGTGTTTACTGATTTTCTATTTGCTTCCTTTCCACCTGAAACTACTCATTTAGCTGTCAGATTGCTGCTTTTAGCTGTTGGTGCAATTACTTTTGCCTTTGGTACAGGTATTACTATTGCTGCCAATCTGGGTATTGGCTGCTGGTCTTTTCTACCACTTTGGCTAGAAAAAATCACTCCTTTATCACTTGATAAGACTCAGATGATTACTGATGCCATTACCTTTGTTATCGGTTGGTTTTTGGGAGGAACAGTTGGTATTGGAACTGTAGTTGGTGTGCTGGCAACAGGACCGATTATTGGCTATGTATTAAAAGCTACAGCACCAATTTTTGAAAAAATTGGACCTAACTACAAATAAATTTGTATTAAAAAAGCGGTAAAAAAGTATATCTTTACTCCATTACCGTTTTTTTATTCTATTAAAGATGAATAATGATTGATCAAAGTTTAAGCTCCAACAAAGTGGTTCGTTCTGTGTAAAATACAAAACAATCCAACTCAATTGATTGACTACATTTCGATTAAAGTGATAGAATTAATCTGATGATAGATGTATTTATTTTTTGTGCGTTTAAAGATACTGATATTTAATAGATACATCACAAAGAACTATTCATAAGAAGGAGGAAATATGAAAAAGATTCTTACTAGTTTATTAGTGCTTCTAATGGTTTTTTCAATGGTTGGTTGTCAGCCAAAAGAACCAGGTGGAGAAGAAGAAAACACATATGATGTTGTTTTCTTAGCTGATATGGGTACCATTTACGATGGTGGTTTTAACCAATATTCATATCAAGGTATCGTCGATTATTGCGAAAAATCAGGTGCAACACACACTTATCTGCAACCAGCCAGTGATAACGATGAAGCAAGAAGAACAATCTTCGAACAGGCTGCTGCTCAGATGAAAGCTAAAGTTATCGTTGCTTGTGGTTTCTTGTGGGATGCTGCATTATGTCAGTTAATTCCTGAATATCCAGATGTAAAAGTTGTCTTCTTAGATGCTGATGATTTATACAATATTGACTATAACTGGGATGGTATTGATGATTCAATTGAATATACCGACAAATTAGCGATGATTACTTTCGCTGAACAAGATTCTGGTTATATGGCTGGATACGCTGTAGTATTAGATGGCTACAGAAAACTTGGTTTCTTTGGTGGTATGGCTGTTCCAGCAGTTGTCAGATTCGGTTATGGATTTATCGATGGCGCTGAAGCTGCAGCTAAAGAATTAGGTTTAGCTCCAGGTGAAGTAGAAGTTAAATACTACTATACAGGTACTTTTGATGCTTCTCCTGATTTGGTAACTTTTGTTGCTAACTGGTATACAGAAGGAACAGAAATTATCTTTGCTTGTGGTGGTCAAATTGTCAACTCAGTCATCCAGGCTGCAAAAGATGGCGAAAACAGATGGATTGTAGGTGTAGATACTGATGAATATTACACTAGAAAAGCTGAAGGAGCAGAAAATGAACCATTAATCGTTACTTCTGCTATGAAATCTTTAGCAAACACTGTTGAAGATGCTGTCAGAGCTGCCTTTGAAGGTGGAGATGCTTGGAAGTACTATACTGAAAATGGTTTAATCACTTTAACTGCTGCTGAAGATGCTGCTGTTATTGCTCCATACAGAGCTGAAAACTGGAATGTTTTAACTCAGGAACAATATGATGCAATTTATGCTAAAACTATTGAAGTTCATGCTACTATCGCTACAGAAGCAGATGGAGAAAATGGTGCTCCAATTGAAGGAAGATATACTTTAGTTACTGTTAAGTATATCGAAAAATAAGAAAATATTATAAGAAGATTTTGTTAGAAGGTGTACTAATAGTACGCCTTCTACCTTATTATCTGGAAAGGATGGAATAAATGACGAATGTAGAAAATATTATCGAGTTTCGTCACATAACCAAAAAATTTCCTGGAATTACTGCCTGTAATGACATTAGTTTAGGGATTCGCAAGGGGGAAATACATGCACTGTTGGGAGAAAATGGTGCTGGTAAATCAACTCTTATGTCAATATTGTTTGGTATGTATAATCCTGAAGAAGGAAGCATCGATATTAGAGGAAAAGAAGAAATAATCAGTAATCCTCGAGTTGCTACGGAACTGGGTATTGGTATGGTGCATCAGCATTTTAAACTGGTTCAAAATTATACTGTTTTACAAAACATTGTATTAGGTGAAGAAACTTTAAAAGGACCTTTCCTTGATATGAAAACTGCTCGTAAGGAAGTAGTTGAACTATCAAAAAAATATGGTCTGGCAATTGATCCGGATGAATTGATTGCCAATATTACTGTTGGTCAACAGCAACGCTGTGAAATTTTGAAAATGCTTTATCGTAAAGCAGAAATATTAATTTTCGATGAACCGACAGCGGTATTAACTCCTCAGGAAATTGACGAGCTGATGGGCATTATGAAAGGTTTGGCTCAGGAAGGCCACACGATTCTTTTTATTTCTCATAAGCTTGATGAAATAAAGCTTGTTGCAGATAGAGTATCTATTTTGCGTCGAGGAAAATTAATCGCAACTCTTGATGTTGCATCAACTACAAAAGAACAAATGGGTGAACTTATGGTCGGTAAGGAAGTAAGTTTCCATGTTCAAAAAGAACCAGCACAGCCAAAAGAAGAGGTTCTGAAGGTAGAGAATTTAACCATCATCAATAAAGAGACCAAAAAGAAGGTTGTTAATGATGTTTCTTTTTGTGTTAGAAAAGGAGAAATTGTGGTTATTGCTGGTATTGATGGTAATGGTCAGTCAGAACTTATTTATGGTATTACAGGATTGATACCAATTAATGAAGGTAGAATACTGATTAATGAAGAAGACTATACCAAAAAGTCAATTCGTGATCGTAACGGATTTTTATCACATATTCCAGAAGATAGACATAAATTTGGCTTAATACTAGATTATCCATTATCTTATAATCTAGCCTTGAAAAACTATTTTAAAAAGGGTTTTGTTAATAAAACTGGATTTTTAAATTTTCATAGATTTAATGAATATGCTGATGAGCTAATTACAAGATTTGATATTAGAAGTGGTCAGGGGAAAAATACGATGACCAGATCTATGTCTGGTGGTAACCAGCAAAAAGCGATTGTAGCTCGTGAAATTGACCAAGACTCAGATTTGCTGATTGCTGTTCAACCTACCAGAGGACTGGATGTCGGAGCTATTGAATATATTCATAAGCAGATTGTTGCTCAAAGAGACAAAGATAAAGCTGTCTTGATGATGTCATTTGAGTTGGATGAAGTTATGGATGTGGCTGATAGAATTATCGTCATGTTTGAAGGTGAAATTATGGGTACTTTAAATCCGAAAGAAGTAACTTTAGAAGAAGTTGGTCTATATATGGCTGGTGTTAAAAGAGAGGGGAAAAGTATATGAGTGTAAAAACTAAAAAATCATTCGATATTTCTAATCACACTGGAATTCTTTCTTCTTTGATTGCCATAGTCTGTGGACTTTTAATAGCTTTCATTATTTTAATGTTTACCAATCCAGCTAAAGGTGTGGATGCCTTTATGACTATCATCTCTGGCGGTTTTGGAATGGGAGGCTTTAAAAATATTGGTACAGTCCTATTCTTTGCCACACCGATTTTGTGTACAGGGATAGCAATGTGCCTTGCTTTCCAGGCTGGTGTTTTTAACATTGGTGGTCCTGGACAATATTCTATTGGCGGATTTGCAGCTATTGTAACTGCTTTATATTTTTCCAAAGATTTACCGATGCCTTTATCGTGGCTGGTTCCAGTTTTGGCTGCTATGCTTGCTGGTGCTGCATGGGCTTTAATCCCAGGTATTCTGAAAGCATATTTCAATGTCAACATTGTTATTTCAACAGTAATGTTCAACTATATTGAAATGTACTATATTCTACACTGGATTTCATTAACCTGTTATGATGCCCTGAAAGGTCAAACCAGACCAGTGCCAGCTAACTGTAAGTTACCACAGTTATTTATGCCAGCTCTTACCAAAAACAGGGCTGCTGACATTGGAATTTTAATTGCTATTGTCGCAGCAATAATTGTCTGGATTATTTTACAGAAAACCAAACTTGGCTATGAACTGAAAGCATGTGGTAAAAATCCAGATGCTACTCAGTATGCTGGTATTAAGTCAAAACATACTATTCTGATTTCTATTTTACTTTCAGGTGCCCTTTGTGGACTGGGAGGAGCGTTAAACTATTTATCATGGTCAGGAGCCTATATTCCATTTAAACTTGGTAATGCGGCAGAAGGCTTTACCGGTATTGCGGTAGCGTGTCTGGCTAATAATAATCCACTAGGAGCTATTTTTGGAGCGAGCTTCTTAGCTTATTTGACAGTTGGTGGAAACTATATGCAGATCTTTGGTTTCCAAAGAGAAATTGTCAATGTTATTACTTCAATTATTATTTACTTCTCAGCCTTTTCATTGTTTATGCGTCATAAAATTGAAAAGATCCTATTAAGGGGTAAGACCGAAGATGCCAATATAGTAATAGAGGAGGAAAATTTATAATGGAACAATTGTATTTTGTATCTAGATATTTCATGTTTTTCTTCATTCCACTACTGGTTGTTGCGGTAAGTGCTTTATATTCTGAGCGTTCGGGTATTATTCATATGGCACTGGAAGCGGTAATGGTCTGGTCATGTATGTGGGGTGTAATGTGTCTGCAATGGCTTGATGGCGTTGTCACAGGTCAATTGAGACTGATTCTGGCACTGTTGTTTGCCGGTGTTATGGGTATTATATTGACAATGCTATTAGCTTTGGCGTCCATCAATTTAAATGCCAATCAGACAATTGTTGCTCAAGCTTTAAATACTTTTGCTCCAGCCTTCTGTATTTTCTTTGCTCGAGTACTACAAAAAGGTTCAGAACATATTTCAATTCGTAATGATTTTATTATTGATAGAGTTCCGCTATTATCCGACATCCCGATAATAGGAGAAATGTTCTTTACTAAAATTTACATTACTAACTTTATTGGAATCGCTATATTTATAATCAGTGCTATTGTAATAAATAAAACCCGTTTTGGTTTAAGAATGTGTGCTTGTGGAGAGAATCCTCATGCAGCAGAATCATTAGGTGTTAACGTTCAAAAATATCGTTATGCAGCCTTAGCTATTGCTGGATTTATCGGTGGTATGGGTGGACTGATGTATATTATTCCTGTTTCTACCGCTTTTAGCCAAACGGTCAATGGCTATGGTTTCTTGGCGATGTCAGTACTGATCTTTGGACAATGGCGTTTTAAATCACTGATTGGAGCAGCGGCTTTCTTTGCTCTGTGTATGACAATTTCCAATTCTTATTCAGGAATTCCGTTTTTGGCAGCTTTAAAACTTCCAGAAGCCTTCTATAAGAGTTTGCCATTTATGTTGACTTTACTGGCTCTGGTATTTATCAGCAAAAATGATAAAGCACCAAAAGCCAGCGGTCAGCCATACGATAAGGGAAGACGTTAAACTTAAATTGGACATTGAACAATCAAACCTCATCAATAATGATGGGGTTTTTATTTTAAACAAAGACATTCAATTGCACTTAATTTTTTAAAGTGCAATTTGTTTGTGTGAATTAAACAGAAAGATTTGTTAGTATATAAATAAGATGATATTAAATAATTTAAGTGATCGACAAATTGGAATTCTTAAAGAATTGTATAATAAAACCCTTCCAATCAGTTTAGAAAAATTAATTGATACTTTTAATGTCAGTAAAAGAACAATTCAATATGATATTGCTGAAATAAAAAGACATCTGAAAGAAAACTATGAAATAGATGTGCATATTCGAAGGGGAAAAGGTTATTACATCAGACCGAAAGACAAAGATAGGCTGATTAACCTGCTAAAAATTGAAGATGATAACCTGTCAAATAGACTGATTGATCTGATGATTTTAATTGCTTTATCAGCAGATAGTTTAACTGTTGAAGATATAGCTGAAAAAATGTATTTTTCAAGTTCTTCAATAAGAAATTTGATAAAGGAATTTAATGAATCGGTAAATTTATTGGAAATTAAAATTAATAATGACAGGTAAATATCTTTAGAAAACGACGAATTGACAATAAAGACAGTTATTAGCGAAACCTTAACCAACGCTTACTTTAATGATAATAAGCAGGTAGATTTAAATATATTATTTGACAGTTTATTTATTTATATAGAAAAGGAAAAAATTGAAAAGGTTATAAAGTTAATAAATTATACAAATGAAAAATATAATGTATGGATATCAAAATATGCATATGTGTCTATTGTCAATTATTTAATGATTACCTTTATTAGAAAAGAAAAAACAGACAAGATTTATGGAAGTTCATTGCGTAATACAAAATTAGAAAAAGAATATAAATATTCTGAAGAAATTATTGAAAAGTTGCTAGGTTATAGTAATGAATTAGAAATCATTGATTTTATGAATTTCATTATATCTAAGGGAATTTTCATTGATTCTTTTAATGAGAACAATTTAAGGTTTACCAGCACAATTAGAAAAATGATTGAATACCTGAAAGATACTGAAAAAGTAAGCTTTGATTATGACGCTCTGGAGGAAGATATTTCCAGGCACTTGTATCAATTCCTAAAAAGAAAGGAAATTGGATATATAGATGCAGAAAATCCACTATTACAAGATATAAAGATGAATTATACTTCATACTTCAATTTAGCAGCTGAAATCTATTCTATTTTTGCTAAAGAAATGGGACTTGATGAATCTCTATCTGAAACTTCATATATTGCAATTTATTTATATAAGAACAATAAAGATAAATATTTAAAGAAGTATAGAGTAATTACTGTCTGTGGAACAGGAAGAGGTTTGGCAAAGCTGCTGCAGATAAGAATTGAAAATACTTTTTCCAATATTGAAGTAGTTAAAAATCTTTCTTCTCATTATTTTATTGATAAATCAAATTTTGAAGATATTGATTTTATAATTTCAACTGTAAATTTACCTTCTGTTGAAAAGGATGTAATCAGAGTTTCCTCAATACTCAATAAAAATGATATTAGAAAAATTAGAGATTATATTGATTATGGAGAGATGCATACAAGCGTGCCTTTAAGATCAAATGATGACTCTGATATAAATCATGAAATTAGCGATATAAAATTTTCAAGAATATATTCTGATATATTCCTAAGACTGTATGATGCAATGCTAGAAATTCCGGAAGAATATGAAATAAATGAAGAAAAAATGTTAGGAGTAACAATACATCTAATTTTATCAATACCTAGAATCCTTGAAAATGTAGAAGATGAAAATGAGGAATTCATTTACGAACTGCAGAAGATTGAAAGAAGTGATATAAAAGTCTCAAGTATTATGAATGAGTTTTTCGAATATGTTGAAAGTATCTTGAATGTGAAAATGATAGCTCAAGAAAAGTATGCATATTATCAATATATTATTAGGAAGGAGTAAAATATGAACAAAACAATACGAAGTGCTTTAGAGGAAACATTTCCTGATTTAGATAATTACAAAACAGAAATTGATATTACTGATAAGTTTTTTAAAGACAGGGGAATCAGTGATGATAAACTTGATCAGGTGTTTTGGAATCATATGATCAGTTTATGGGAGCGAATCGATAAAAATGAACAGAATGATTTAGAAATAGAAAATATGGAAGAATTCTCAAAGGAAGCGAAAAATCTTCTTGAAGAGTATATTTTAGAAGTTAGCAAACACAGAAATTTTGAAATTAATAATTTTGAAAAAATGTTGGTGGCTATATATATGCAGAGAATGCAAGAGGAGGAAAAATAATGGGTAAACCACTGGTAATTATTGGACATCGTTTAGGAAAAGGCGATCTGGTTAAAAAAGGTATTGAAAGCGAAGGAGGACAGGCAATAGTAATTCCTGGAGTAACGGCTGATATGAAAGTTGGTGATGTTATGAAAGAGCATAGTGCAGATTTCGGCATCTCATTTTGTGGGTCTGGCGGAGCTGGTGCTATTACAGCTCAAAATAAATACGGATACAAATCAAAACATCATTTAAGAACCATAGAAGCTGGAGAAGCGGCTTTAAGAGAAGGAAATCAGGTTCTTGGATTTGGTTTTATGGACACAGAGGAGTTAGGGAAAAGATTGGTCCAGGAATGGAAGAGAGTAAATGACAACAAATAATATTCTAGAATTTAGTAAATTGGAAATTGAATGCGAGGGTACAGGAGAAACAATTGAAAAAGCGATTGAGAGTGCTTTTTCTGATATGCGCAGAAAACTTGTTGAGAAAGTTAAATTTCCAATCATTACAATTAAAACAGAAGAAGTTTATTTGATTGATAAAAAAACGAATTCAAAAACAGAAGCATTTTTGTTCTTTTTCGCTAAAAGAGAAAACTTAGAAGAGTATTTAAGGTTAAAGGTAGTTGTTACAATTTCATATTTAAAGATAAATAAATAGAAAGGAGATTTAGTATGGAATTAATTTTAAAATTTATAGTTGTTGGTTTCTTAGCTGGGTCTGCAATCAGTGCAGGTGCAGCAAGAATGTTCAAGGCTCCTGAAATTCAAGGTATGGGTGCCTTCAGAACTCTGGGAGAAATGAATGCATGTCATGGAGATCCTATTTCGCACTTCTCATTTGGATTAGGGTTCTTTATTACCTCAGCAGCAAGTGTTGTTGGTACAGGTTCATTAACTCAGGATGTTCTGCATAGAGTAATACCTAACTGGACTGCTGCAATTGTAGGCTTTAAAGAGGGAGAAAATTATAAAACTAAAACATTTGAAATGTTTGTAGTTGGTGGTGTTGTTGGTGCAATCGTATTTACTTTGCTTAATACTGCCGCTTCATTGGTCCCTGCTGATTTAGCTACTATCGCAAAAGAAATTTTAACTCCTGCAGCAACAAACATGATTAATTATGTAATGCCATTATTATTCTTGTGGGCAGCAATGGATGCTGGCACAAGCATTGGCGTCTGGTCAATCGTGTTTGGTGGAATTATGGCAATAATTTCAGGCAACTCACTGCCAGGTATTATTTTTGGTATCCTTTGTGGTTCATTAGCAGAGGAAAAAGGTCTTAAGGATAAATCAACAATCACAATGTTTGTAGTAGTAATTGCAATTATTGTTGCTATCGCATACTTCCGTGGTTTCCACTTGAAACTTATTGGATTGTTTTCATAGGAGGGTGTAAAAATGAAAGAAAAATTATCAAGATTTTTAGAAAAAGATATTGCCTTTGTATTACTGATGGCCTTGGCTGCTGCAGGTATCATGGGCGCAACACATGTATTTATGGTTGAAGGAGTTGGTCTTACTAATGAAATTTACATTGGTGAAATGTTAAAAGTAGGACAACAATCAGGAGATTATTCAGCTCTAGCTGCATTCTCTGCTGGTTTCTTATTGGCTCGTCTGTTGGAAGGACCTCTGGTTGGTATCTTGGATATTGGTGGTTCAATGATGACTGGTGTTGGTGTTGGAATTCCTGCTTTACTTTTAAGTATGGGATATGATGTATTGATTAATAGTTTTCCTCTAGCTTTACTTACTGGATTGGCAGTTGGAACAGTTCTTGGTGGAGCTATAATTATCATTAGAAAATTAGCACCAAACTTATCAATGGCTGGCGCAACATCTTTAATGATGGGAGCAGGAAACAGAGCAGGGGAAGCTTTAGGACCTCTAGTACTGTTAAGTGCAATTGCGTATAATATTCCAGTTGGTATTGGAGCAATTCTAGGATCATTCATATTCTATAAAAACAAAAAGCCAATGGTTGGTGGAGCTATATTAGGAGCTATGGTTGTTGGTGGTATCTGGTTACTTTTAGGTGGCACATTACCACAGAAATAAGGTATGAAATTATTAAAAAATTTAGTTTTAGTGGATGATTCTCATCCACTAAATCTACATAAGGTAGATATTTTAATAGAAAAAGATACAATCATAGGTATAAAAGAAGAAATTGATTTAAAAAATATAGAAATTATCAAGTATAATCACGAATATGTTTCCCCTGGCTGGATTGACATACACACACATATTTACGAAGGTGTAACGGATATCAGTGTTGATGCTGATAGAATAGGAGTTGACTCTGGTGTAGTGTTATTGTGTGATGCCGGATCAAGTGGTGAAGCTACAATTGATGACTTCTATAATTTAACTAAAAATAAGAAAACAATAGTTAAATCTTGGATTAATATTGCTTCGACAGGATTAAGAGACAGGCATGAGCTAAAAGATAAGTCAAATGTAAACATAGAGAAAACAATTAATAAAATAAATGAATATAATGATTTTGTTATAGGAATTAAGGTAAGAGCTTCAGCAAGCGTTATGGGAGAAGATACTGTTACTCCTTTTGAAAAAGCAAAAATTGTAAAAGAAAAAACTGGAAAACCAATAATGGTTCATGTTGGTAATTTCCCTCCTAGACTTGAAGAAGTTTTAAGTCATTTATCAAAAGGGGATATCCTGACCCATTGTTATCATGGTAAGCCAGGTGGAATTTTAGATGAAAATAAAAAAGTAAAAGCTTATGTAAAAAATAAAAGATTAGAAGAAGTTAAGTTTGATGTCGGCCATGGACAGGAATCATTTTCATATCTTGTTTCTTTACTTGCTAAACAAGATGGTTTTTATCCTGATTCAATATCTTCTGATTTGCACAAATATAATCTTAATGGACCTGTTTATAGTTTAGCTAATGTAGTTAATAAGTTTTTAAATTCAGGATATGATTTAAATGAAGTTATTTCCCTGGTAACAAATAAACCTGCCAGACTATTAAAATTACAGGAATTTGGTAAAATTAAAGCAGGTGGCAAGGCACATTTAACTATTTTTAAACTGGATAATGAAGAAAAAGAATTAGAAGATAGTGTTGGAATGAAAATTAATGTTGATTCAGTTGTAAAAGTGGTTGATGTCTATGTTAATGGAGAAAGGTGTGATGTCAAATATGAAAACTGATTTACAGTCGAAATTAAGAAAGATTGTCAATGCTTCAGGTAGAATGACTAAACTTGGAGTTTCTACTCAATCAGAATATGTTCAAGAGGCTATTCTCTATGGCTCAAATAATTATTTCGATATGGATGAGCTATATGTAAAAGCAGGCAACTATATTGCAGAAATGTTGGAAGCTGAGGATTCAGTTGTGACATCTTGTGCTTCTTCAGGCATTGTATTTACCATTGCAGGATTGATATGTGGTTCTAATCACAGGTTGATTGAAAATCTTCATATTGAGAAAGATGATATTAAAAAAAGGGAAGTTATAATCCCTAAAGGCCATAGTATTGATTATGGAGTACCTGTTCATACGATGATTGAGCTTGGCGGTGGAAAAGTAGTTGAAGCAGGGAATGCCAATAAGGTTACAAAGCTGGATGTAGAATCATATATAAATGAAAATACAATTGCTTTGTTCTATGTAAAAAGTCATCATGCAGTACAAAAAAATATGATCAGCATTAAAGAAATGGTTGAACTGTCAAAAAAACATGAGATTCCTTTAATAATAGATGCTGCAGCGGAAGAAGATTTTAAAACCTATTATCAACAAGGTGCAGATTTTGTAGTTTATTCAGGCGCTAAAGCACTTTGTGGTCCTTCTTCTGGTTTTGTATTATGTAGAAATAAAGAGCATTCAAGCAATCTTAGAAAACAGTATTACGGTATTGGAAGATCTATGAAAATAGGTAAGGAAAATATTTTTGGATTGGTAGCTTCAATTGAAGAATATTATGAAGTTAAAAAATCGATTATTTCAATGGAGGACTTACAGGAATTAGTTGATAAATTTAACAAAATAGAAGGGTTAAGTGCTGTCATTGCTCAAGATGAAGCTGGAAGAGAAATTTATAGATGTAAGTTGCATGTGGATGAAAAAGCATTTGGAATTAGTGGGTTTGATTTAAATGAGAAATTAAAATCGGGAAATCCTGGTATTTATTGTAGAGAACACGAGGTTAATTTAGGTAATTTATCATTTGATCCAAGACCATTAACTTCAAAACAGGATTTAGACTTGATATATGAAACAGTATTAAAGGTAGGTGGTAAAAATGAAAATTAATTTTTATAAAGATAAAGTTTGCTTGAATGTACTGACTCAGTCCTTAGAAAATGCCAAAGAAATAAATGAAATCATGGATGGTAATGTTGCTCTGGGTCTTTTAACTGCTGATTATAATTCTTTGGAAGAAGCTGTAGAAGATATATTGAAGTATAAGGCAGTCACAGATAATAATATTTCTATTGGTCTTGGTCAGGGAAATCCTGCCAACTGGAAGAAAGTAGCTAATGTTTCTAAAGCTGTTCAACCCAAACATATTAATCAGGTGTTTTCTGCAGTTGGCTATACCAGAGCATGTGTTGATAATGATTTTTCATTTATAAATTCTCTAGTTTCGCCTACAAGTAAAGTAGGCTATGTAAAAATTAATACTGGAGAATTAAGTTCTTATTCTAAAGATGATGCTGTAGTCCCAGTAGAAACTGCCATAGACATGGTTAAAGAAATGGGAGGAAATTCGATAAAATTTTTCCCTATGAAAGGTTTAGCGTGTAAAGAAGAGCTTGAATATGTCGCAAAAGCATTTGCTGAAAATGATTTTGCCTTAGAACCTACTGGTGGAATTGATTTAAATAACTTTGAAGAAATCCTTAGAATAATTAATAATGCTGGAGTTAAAAAAATCATTCCTCACGTTTATTCATCGATTGTCGATAAAGAAACAAAACTGACAAAAATTGAAGATGTAAAGAAACTATACGAAATTATTAAAAGAGTTGTAGGATAAAAAATACAATTAAATGTTAATTATAAAAAAGCATTAAAAAAGAGGTTTTTAAAAATCTCTTTTTTCTCTAGCTGTATTTTGTTAAAAATGATTATAGAATACCTAGCTTTCATCAGCAGAAAGTGATGAGTCATCCTTTGTTACAATTCCAGCTTCAGTTGTGATAAATAAAGCTGCAATACTGGTAGCGTTGGTAATCGCAAATCTAGCTACTTTAGTTGGATCAACAATGCCTTCCTGAAACATATCAACCCATTTTCCTGTTTTAGCATTAAAACCAACATTTTCCTTTACTTCTAAATGTTTTTTAATTATCTGGTTACCATCATAACCAGCATTTTCTGCTATTTGATATAAAGGTACAAGAATTGCATCAAAGATACAGTCAATACCTTTTTGAACATCTATTACATCACTTTTTAAAGTGTTTTTGTATTCTTTATATATTTCAGCAAAAGCTGCTCCTCCACCAATTAAAATACCTTCAGCAACAGCAGCCTTAGTAGCATTTAAAGCGTCTTCAATGCGTAATTTCTTTTCTTTCATCTCTGCTTCTGTTGGAGCACCAACTTTTATGATTGCTACACCATTGTTAAGTTTAGACAATCTTTCATACAATCTCTTTTTATCAAATTCATAGTTGGCATCTTCAATCAGGTTTTTAATTTCCTTTTTTCTGTTTTCTATTAAGGCTGTATCACCATTTCCGTTAATGATAGTGGTACTTTCTTTTTTAACGATGATTTTAGCAGCTGTTCCTAAATCATCAGTGCTCATATCTTTTATGTTCATATTTAAACCTTTTGAGATGAATTTTCCTCCAGTTAAAATAGCGATATCTTCTAATATTGCTTTTTGATTGTCTCCATATCCTGGTGCTTTAACTGAAACAACGTTAAAAATGCCTCTTAGTTTATTGACAACTAGAGCAGTCAATACATCATTATCGATATCATCAGCGATAATTAATAAACTTCTATTTGCCTGGATAATATGTTCTAGAATTGGAAGAAGATCTGGTAAACTGGTGATTTTATGATCAGTTATCAGTATATAGGGATTTTCAAATTCACATTTATCCTGAGTAGTAACCATATATGGTGACATGTATCCGCGCTCAAATTCTAAGCCTTCAACTATTTCCAGTTCAGTTTCAAAACCTTTTGATTCATCGACAGTGATAACACCATCTTTATCAACTTTTTGCATCGCTTTGGCAATAATTTCGCCAATTTCTTCACTGGAAGCGGAAATTGAAGCTACCTGGGCAATATCTTTGGAGCTGGAAACATCTCTTGATTTTTCTAACAGTTTATCTGATATCAATTTACAGGCTCTTTCCATTCCTTCCTTTAGAAAAACTGGATTGGCTCCGTTTTCTACACATGCAATACCATTATGAATGATTGCCTGAGCTAATACTGCTGCTGTAGTTGTACCATCACCAGCTACATCATTGGTTTTACTGGCTACTTCATAGATAAGTTTAGCTCCCATATTGGCAAACTTATCAGCTAATTCCATTTCCTTGGCAATAGTAACTCCATCATTGGTAATTAAAGGTGAGCCAAATTGTTTTTCTAAAAC
The DNA here is from genome assembly GCA_964449115.1 of uncultured Erysipelotrichaceae bacterium. Lineage (GTDB taxonomy): Bacteria > Bacillota_I > Bacilli_A > Erysipelotrichales > Erysipelotrichaceae > UBA1783. The sequence continues at coordinate 21,448 of CAYUXW010000007.1, forward strand.
TACATTTCTTCCCTTTGGTCCTAATGTTACTTTTACAGTATCGGCCAAGATGTCAACACCTTTCAGTAAACTTTCTCTGACATCTTTGGAATATTTTACTTCTTTTGCCATAATATCTAATCTAAGGCTCTAAAGCCTTCTCCTTCATTAGCAGCCACAAAAACAGCTTCTGGCATTAATTCTCTTAATGTGTGAGTCTTGTATTCGGTTTCACTTTTTCCTACTACAATTATAAAATCGTCAGGATGACAGAATTCGCTCATTACCTGTCTACAGACACCGCATGGATAACAATATCCCAAAACACCTTCTTTATCATTGCCACCGACAATGGCAATCGCTTTAAAGTCATAAACTCCTTCAGAGATAGCTTTGAAAAAAGCGGTTCTTTCAGCACAGTTGGTAGCGGTAAAGCCACCATTTTCCACATTACAACCTTTATATACATCACCGCTAGAGGTAAGCAGAGCAGCACCAACTTTCCAATGTGAGTATGGAGCATAAGCCATTTCTCTAGCTTCTAAAGCAAGTTTTACAAGTTCAGAATAATTCATTGAGTTCCTCCTTATTTAGTTTTATAGTATCTTTATTTTACTTTACAAGCTGATTTCGTTCAAGTTTATACCAAAAGAAAAGACTCTTGAAAGTCTGTTCTTGATAGTTGTTTTATGACAACTTTTATAACAGGTAATCAAGCGCCATCATTACTATAAAGCCTATAATCAAGCCATAGGTTGCCCCTCTTTGATTACCTTCGCTATGTGTTTCGGGAATTATCTCATCACTGATAACAAAAAGCATTGCTCCAGCAGTAAATGCTAAAGTAAAAGGTAAAATTGCAGTAGAGATATGAACCAGATAATATCCAATGAAAGCTCCTAAAGGTTCAAAAAGACCAGTGATTAAAGCGATTATGAAGGCAAAATTATTAGAGTAGTCTTCCTTTTTAAGGGCTACAGCCACAGCTAATCCTTCTGGCATATTCTGTAAAGCAATAGCGATAGCAATAGCTAATCCATTTCCTGGATTATCAGGCAAAGTAGCAACACCAGTAGCCAGACCTTCTGGGAAGTTATGGATAGTTATAGCAATGATAAATAACCATATTTTTCTAAGTCTTGCAGTATTTTTTCCTTCAACATCATGGGTAATCAAATGTTCGTGTGGCATAAACCTGTCTATAAGATCTAATACTACACAACCGGCAAATATGCCGACAGAGGTTACTAAAATGCCTCTTACACCACCATGACCCATCTCAATGCTTGGAACAAGCAAGGAGAAAAAAGTAGCAGCCAGCATAACTCCAGCAGCAAAGCCTAAGAGTATATTGATGGCTTTTTTAGAAATATCTTTGGCAAAAAATATAGGTATAGCTCCCAGTCCTGTTGCCAGTCCGGGCAATATTAATTGAGCGGCTATTCTTAAATTCATAAAAATCTCTCCGTTTCTAAACTATTCTTTTATTTTATTATACATAAAAGATTTAAAATTTCATTCAAATAATTTTCAAGCGAGTTAGTCTTGGCTAACTCGATAGAATTTATTTTATCTTGTTTGTATTATAAAGTCAATAATAATAAATCTTTTAAACCATTAAAGGCATTTTTATAAAAATTAACATACATTAGTTCAGTTATCTTTTATAGAAAGCAGTAGTGAATAAACTTCTTATGTTAAGCAATATCAAGCAGTGAAAAAAGATGATAAATAATATGTAAAGCGCTAAGAATTCAATAAATACTGACTATTATAAGTTGAAAAATAAAAAAACAAACTATAGCAGTTCGTTTGTTTTCATGGAGCGGATGAGGGGAATCGAACCCCCGTAGTCAGCTTGGAAGGCTGGAGTTCTACCATTGAACTACATCCGCAGGTTATAAATGGTGACCCGTGGGCGATTCGAACGCCCGACCCCCTGATTAAAAGTCAGATGCTCTACCGACTGAGCTAACGGGTCAATGGCTGGAATGGATGGATTCGAACCATCGAAATGCCAGAGTCAAAGTCTGGTGCCTTACCACTTGGCTACATCCCAATCATTTTAAAAAAAGATGGTGGGAGGAGGCAGATTCGAACTGCCGAACCCAGAGGGAACAGATTTACAGTCTGCCGCGTTTAGCCACTTCGCTACCCTCCCAAATATCTTTCAAAAAAATGGTGCCGGATATAGGACTTGAACCCACAACCTACTGATTACAAATCAGTTGCTCTACCAGTTGAGCTAATCCGGCAATGGTGGAGGTTAACGGGCTTGAACCGCTGACCCCCTGCTTGTAAGGCAGGTGCTCTCCCGACTGAGCTAAACCTCCATAGCTTTCGTGCCTATATAATTTAACATATTGACAGGTTATAAGTCAACAGATATTTCAAAAAATGTAATTTTTTAAAGCAAGATAATTATATAACATTATTGGTTAAATAGTAAGTATTTTACACATTCAGTAGAATTTTACACATTCAGTAGAATTTTATTGTATAATTAGTAACGGTGAGGTGTTTATATGTTTAAAGCGTTTAACAAACCAGCCTTAACAAGAAGGCAGAGATTTACCAGAGCTATTCTTTTCGGTAGTCTTTTTACACTTTTAATTACTATAGTGAATATAATTCTGATTAAAGTATTCCATTTATATTTTGTGATTCTTTATTTACCGATTGGACTGGCTATTGGAAATATTATTCAATATTTCGGCAAAGGTGTGCAGATACAGTTTTCAATTTTAGCTGCTGTACTGACAGCAGTCTGTATTTTAGTCTGTGATTTAGTTGCTTTTAATTTTGATATAGGATTTTATTTAAGTACATTTACCGGTGGCTATGACACACTTTTTGACATCGGTTATAGAGTAGCAGCAGTTTATTTTGCTTACAGCAGTGCCAGAGTAGTATAGGAAGGTGATTGTATGAAAAGATATGGTATACCATTAATTGTAATATTGGCAGGTTCACTCTTGCTATCGCTGATACAGAGATATTTTCCAGTCAGTAGTACATTTATTTACTTTTTAAAAGCGCTGTTACTGTTTGTTTTTGGCGTGTATTTAAGCACATACAGTAAGAAATCAAGTGGCTGGATTAAAAAGTTTGTAGTAGCTGGCTTATTTATATTGGTTTTATTATTTGATTTAGGTTTAATTAGAGTTGCAGTATTTAGTAGAATTTTATCTTTTGTTGGTATAAATTCCATTATTTATGCAATGATATATATTTATTTCGGTTATATATTTTTTTAACAGGAGGTTTTTAGATGAAAATAAACGATATTATTAAAGGATTTAAAGTAGAGAAGGTTGTAGAAAGTGATGAGTTAAAGGCAACTGCCTATTATATGACTCATATAAACACTAAAGCACAACTTTTATATTTAGACAGAGATGAAGACAATAAAACATTTGCTATTGGTTTTAAAACAATCCCAACTGATCATACTGGTGTATTCCATATTTTGGAACACTCAGTCTTGGGTGGTTCAGAAAGATTCCCATTAAAAGAACCATTTGTTGATTTATTAAAGAGTTCTTTGACGACTTTTTTAAATGCTATGACTTTTCCAGATAAAACAGTTTATCCAGTAAGTTCAAGAAATGATAAAGACTTCAGAAATTTAGTCAGAGTTTACCTGGATGCAGTATTCAATCCACTTTGTCTAAAAAATGAAAACATCTTTAGACAGGAAGGATGGCATTATGAAATAAATGATAAAGAAGAGCCTATTATCTATAAAGGCGTTGTCTATAATGAAATGAAGGGTGCCTACTCTACAGCAGAAAGCATGGCTACTGAATTTTTGCTGAATGAAATGTTCCCTGATAACTGTTATCAGTATTCTTCTGGTGGCAATCCTGATATGATTCCAGAGTTGACCTATGAGAAGTTTAAGGCATCACACGCTAAATATTATCATCCGACAAACTCAATGATCTTCCTTGATGGCAAGATGAACCTGGAAGAAATATTAGGCATTATTGATGCTGAACATTTAGCTGGATATACAGAAAATGCCCAGGTAGATAAAATAAAGAAGCAAAAACCAATTGTCAAAGATGTTGTAATAAAAGAATATGCAGTACCAGCTCATACAGATACAACTAATAAGGCCATTGCTTCATTTGGCTTTGGCTTGGCAGATTTTGATGATTATGAAGTTAATACAGCTTTCCAGATTATTTCTAATATTTTAGCTGAGAACAATGAATCAGTTTTAGTAAAAGCCATCTTAGAAAAAGGCTTAGCTGAAAATGTTATGGTTGGTGTTGACACCTTCCTGTTACAGCCAAGTTTTTATATGCTGATTAATAATACTGAAAAAGAAAAATATGATGAAATTGTTTCAACAATTAAAGAAGTTTTAGAAAAACTTGTTAAAGAAGGCTTAAACAAAGATGAGCTGACAGCTAATCTGAATAAAATGGAGTTTTCTAACAAGGAAAGAGATTTTGGCTATGCCCCAAAGGGAATTATTTACACTATCCTGGCGATGGGTGGCTGGAACTATGGTGGAGATCCTTTAGATGGTTTATGTAACGCTGATGTTTATAAATCATTAAGAGAAAAGATTGAAACTGACTATTTTGAAAGATTAATTGAAAAATATTTATTAAATCCAGCTCATCACGCTGCCTTGCTGATGGTTCCTTCAACCACAATGGAGGCCGAAAAACAAGAAGCCTTGGAAAAAGAGTTGGCTGAATTTAAAGAATCATTATCAGAAAAAGAGATTGAAGAATTAATAGCTTTCAATAAACAGTTGTTAGAATGGCAATCAAAAGAAGAAACAGCTGAAATTAAGGCGACACTACCTACTTTAGAGTTAAGTGATATTGATGAAAAACCAGCACTTATTGAAAAGGAAATAACTGAGGTTGATGGAGTAACAGTAATCAGCTACAAACCAGAAGCTGAAGGAATTACTTATGGAGCTTTATATTTCAATGTTGAAGACCTTTCTCTTGAAGATTGTCAGGATTTAGCGATTGTTACTAAATTGATCGATGAACTGGCTTCTAAAAACCATTCGACCAGTGAACTGGCAAGAATTAGAAATACTTATCTGGGTAGTTTCAAAGTTCAAAATACATTGATTCCACATGAAAATGATGATGGCTATAAACATCTGGTAGCTGTTATGTATTCTTGTCTGGATAAAAACAACGAGATTGCTTTCGATATTGTTAAGGAGCATTTATATGATCTTCTGTTCAACGATGAAAAAGCTGTGTTAAATGTTTTAAGACAGGGTAAGGCAATGATGGAAATGGAAATCTCCATGGCTGGACATAGCTATGCAGGTAATAGAGTTCTAGCTTCTACCTGTGAAGTTGGGACAGTTAAGGAAGTGATGGAAGGCTACAGCTTCTACAACTATGTTAAGGAACTGATAGATAACTTTAACGAAGAAAAATTAGAAAAGCTTCAAGATATCTACAATTCCATCTTTACTAAGAATCGTTTGACCTTAAGTATTATGAGTGCTCAAAAAGAAGAAGGCATAAGAAATATACTGGCAGCAGTTAAGGAAGATGAAAGTTCAGTTGTTAAAGCAAAAAGAGAAACAATGCCTAAGGTAAATGAAGGTATCGTTATAGCATCAGGAGTTGGTTATGCAGCAATGGGTGCCAATGTCAGTGAAGCTATTAAAGATATCAAAGGTAATCTGGCAGTTGTAAATAAGGTTTTAGGATTTGACTACCTATGGAGTGAAATAAGAGCTAAAGGTGGAGCCTATGGTTGTGGAATTAGCAGTAAAGCAGGTAACATCATGTTCTTCTCATACCGTGACCCAAATCCAAGACATTCAATTGATGTTTATAAAGCTACCAATGATTTTTTAGATAATTTCTATAATCATGTAGACAGTTTGGACAATCTCATTATTGGTACTATTGGCGAAAGTGATCCACTTTTAACAGCTAAAACCAGAATCAGTACTGGTAACGAGGAATACTTTTCAAATATGACTTACCAGGATAAATGCGAATTAAGAGCTCAGATTCTGGCAACCACAAAAGAAGATTTCCTAAAAGTTAAAGAAGTGTTTGACAAGGTAAATGAAAATGCTGATATATGTATTGTTGCAGGAGCTCATTTACTGGAACAATGTGAAGACATTATCGATAAAACATTAGAGTTATAAAAAAAGTCCTACACCAACAGTGGTGTAGGATTTTATATTAATGATGATAGTAAAAGACAAGAATCTACTTCTTATTTTCTTTGTTTTTTAGATTAAGTTTTTCTATATTGATGCTATAATTACATTATGAAAAAAGAGAACAGACTATTTGCGGCTATTGTTATATTATTGGTTTTAATCCTAGGGATTTCCTACGCCTATGGCAAGTATTATTTTCCAAGTGCTAAATCATACTCTGCCTACTTGGAAATATTCCAAGAATTTGAGAGTAATGAAATCATTTCTATTTCAATAGATTCTATAAACCACAGTGTTGAGATCAAGCCAAGCAATAATGAGAAAATAAAAGTTTCATATTATCAAAAGGTTGATAACTCAAATATTTTTAAATTGGATCAGAAAGTTTTAACTATGGAGTTTATTGAAAAGGTTGAAAATTTTGACCCATTACTATTTAAGCCGGATAAAAATATAAATGTAATTACAATTTATCTGCCTCAGGATATAACAATTGATATCAATGTTAAAACTATTATTGGCAGTTTTACGATAAATGATGTTTCTGCCAGAAATATAAACTTTAATAATATTACTGGCGATTTCATTATGAATAATGTAGGATGTAATAGTATTGTATTATCATGTAACACTGGTGATGTAAAAATTATGAGTACTGCCTTTAATCGCTTTAATGGTTTTATTGTTTCAGGTAACTTTGATTTCACTTTAGTTGATAGTTTTGACACCTATAAATTTGAAGTTTCTACTACCTATGGTCAGCTGAAATTGAATAATGATTATGTCTATGAAACAAATGTGGTCAATGAAATTGAAACAGTTGAAAAAAGTAACAGCTTGATTTCCAATAGCTCTAAAGAAGGAAAAACATTTATTTTAAGTACCTTAAGAGGAAATATATCCATTAATACGACAGAAGTAAAGGAAAATATAGAGGAAAACACAGAAGCTAACCAGTAGCTTCTTTTGTGTTCGTTGGAGGAATTATGATTAATAAAATGATTGATGTGATTGCTAAAGAAGATGAGCAGATTGCTTCGGCAATAAAAAGAGAACTTGAAAGGCAAAACCGTAATATTGAACTGATAGCTTCTGAAAACATTGTTTCTGAAGCAATTTTAATGGCCACAGGCTCAGTATTGACTAACAAGTATGCTGAAGGCTATCCAAATAGAAGATATTATGGTGGCTGCTATGTGGTAGATGAGATTGAAAATCTGGCTATTGAAAGAGCTAAAGAACTTTTTGGCTGCAATTATGCCAATGTTCAGCCTCATTCAGGTTCACAGGCAAACTTTGCTGTATATCAGGCTTTATGCAATGTTGGTGATACGATTATGGGTATGTCTTTAGATAATGGAGGACATCTGACTCATGGTTCGCCATTTAACTTCTCAGGTAAAAATTATAATATCGTCCAATATGGAGTCGATAGAGAAACAAGCCAGATTGATTATCAAAGGGTTGAAGAAATAGCTAAAGAGTGTAAACCTAAAATGATCATTGCTGGCGCCAGTGCCTATCCTAGAATTATTGATTTTAAAAAGATGGCTGAAATAGCTCATAGTGTTGGAGCTTATCTAATGGTAGATATGGCCCATATTGCTGGATTGGTTGCTGCTAAACTGCATCCATCTCCAATTGGTTATGCTGATGTAGTTACCAGTACTACTCACAAGACTCTGAGAGGTCCTAGAGGAGGCTTGATTTTGTGCAATGATGAAGAAATTGCTAAAAAAATTAATTCAGCTGTTTTTCCAGGAACTCAGGGAGGACCACTTGAACATGTTATCGCTGCTAAAGCTATTTGTTTTAAACAGGCTTTAAGCGATGATTTTGTAAAATATCAAAAGCAGGTAATCAATAATGCTAAAGCAATGGCCAAAGCGATTGAAGATGGTGGCTTAGACTTAGTCAGTGGAGGCACTGACAATCATCTGATTCTGATTGATTTAAGAAAAGCTAATATTACTGGTAAAGAGATGGAAGAAAGATTGGATGAAATTTATATTACCGCAAATAAAAATACAATTCCATTTGATGAAGAAAAGCCATCTGTAACTTCGGGAATCCGTATTGGCTCACCAACCGTAACAACCAGAGGTTTTGATGAAGAGGATTGTTATCTAGTTGGCAAATTAATTGTTGAAGCCAGCAGGGATGACTTTGAAGAAAGAAAAGAACAACTGATTAAACAGGTTATTGCCCTCACTGAAAAATATCCTATCTATGGTAAAAAATAATACATTAAAATAAGACAAAAAGTCTTATTTTATATTGATAGATAAAGTTTTTAAAAGGGTTATCAAGAGTAGCTTGAAAACCCAGAATGTTTGTTATAAAATATAAAAACTTTAAAATATGTTAAAAATGTTTAACATATTATATGAAAGGATGAAAAAATTATTTATGCATATTGGCAAAGAGAATACAATTGAAACTGATGAAAAATCCTGTGAAACTCCAGAATTTAACCATATATTAAGTTTTGAAGATGTTTCATGTAAAACAGTCGGTCGCTTAATTGAATTAGGCCAGAATTATCCGTATCTGCTTTCATGTTATTCACCAGGCTATCTTTTGATGTGGAAGGAGTATTTTAATGCTTCCTATACTACTGTAGCAGGTTGTGTTGTTATAAAGGTTTGTATTTCCAATAAAGAGAAATTCTTTTTTCCATATCTCTATGAAGATAGCGGAAATATCAATGATGCTCTTGAAGCGATTGAAAAATATTGTTCCAAAAAGTCTATTCCACTTTCTTTTTATGTTGTACCACGCGAAATGATGCCACTGGTAGCTCTTCGTTATAACAACTATAATGTAAGTTTTAATCATAATGAAAGTGAGTATATATATTTATCGGAAGATATGCGCCTATTTTCGGGGAAAAAATACGCCGGGCAGCGCAATCATGTCAATAAATTTATAAAATTATTTCCCAATGCTGTATTTATGCCCTTAAATGACACAGCTGAAGAAAAAGAAAAGCTTGAAAGATTTTGGAGTCGTTTTGAGGATGATTTTAGAAAGAGCAACATTTTTTCAGCTCGCATGGAACTTAAAAGAGCACGTGAAATGCTTTTGCTTCCTTGTTTGAAATCTGATTTTGAAGCGGTTATTGAACTGGATGGCGAAATTATTTCTTTCTGTTTTGGTGAAATTATCGGTGATGTATTGATAATTCATATCGAAAAATCACTGGATAACTATCCTGGTGTATATCAGTTTATGGTTAAAAGTTTTGCTGAAAAGTATGGACAGAATGTAACATATATTAATCGACAGGATGATGCCGGCAGTAAAGGACTTAGAATTTCAAAAACCCAATACCAGCCACTGAAAAGCGAAGAGCAGATAGCTGTTAAAGTGCGTACTGAACTTGTAAACCTGAAAAAGATACCACAGGCCAAAAGTGAAAGATTAACCTACAGTCAGATAAGTGAACTCGACATTGTTGAGTATAATCGTCTATGCCTTGATGATGAACTTAATAAATACTGGGACTATGATTATCGCAACGATCTGCATGGAGAACTTACTGATGATTATTTTTATCAAATGGCAACATCAGACTTTAAAGACAAGGTGGGCTTAAGCATGGCTGTTCGTTTAGAAGACAAATTGATAGGTGAGGTAGTCATAAATGAATTTGATTTTCGTGGAAGTGCCAATATTGGTACAAGATTATTGCCAGAATATCTAGGAAAGGGTTATGGCAGAGAAGCCTTTGAAGCTGCCTGCGATTATGCCTTGTATGAAATTGGCTTAAAGAGTGTAACTGCCTATTGCTATCGTGAAAATATTGCCTCATATAAGATGATCAGCTCAGTTATGAGTTTAACTGGTGAAGATGAAACATATTACTACTTTAAAAAGACAGTGTAAAGTATTTGACGGTGAAAGAAAATTTGTTGTTTTCAATTCATTAAAAAAAACGACAATTTTAGAAAGGATTGTCGTTTATCAGCAGTTTGAAATAAGACCTCAGGGTCTTATTTTTTTATGGTATTTAATATTTCTTTTAAATCATAGTTGTGCACTTGACCACGAATATAGTAATCATCACCGATATATCTTGGAATAACGTGGAAATGAATATGATATACAGCCTGACCAGCTGGTTCATTATTGTTAGAAACGATATTACAGCCATCAGCATTTAGTTTGTCTGTCAATAAGATAGCCATTTTTTGGCAAACTACAATCATCTGCTTTAAAGTTTCTTCATCGACATCATAGATATTGACAAAATGCTTTTTTGGAATGACCAGGGTATGACCCTTTGTCGCCTGGGAAATATCCAAAATAGCCATTACCATATCATCTTCATAGACCAGATTGGTTGGAAGTTCTCCTTTTACGATTTTACAGAAAACACACATATTAATCTACCTCCTTATTTTCTATTTGCTCAAATTCACTTAAGGGAATTGCATTTGTCTGAACACTTTTCAAATGTCTGTTAATTGCTCTTGTCCTAGTTCCTACTAAACTGTCAAGCTCATCGGAAGTCTTGCGAATATACTGCTGGGCATTAGTTAAAACACCTTCAAATTTTTCAAATTCTGTTTTGACAGAACCAAGCAGGTTCCAGACTTCACTGCTTCTTTTCTGGATTGCCAAGGTTTTAAATCCCATCTGTAAAGAGTTTAGAAGGGCTCCGAAGGTACTTGGACCGGTAATTGTTACTTTATATTGTCTTTGTAAAATCTCCAGCATATTGAGATTGCAGGCTTCAGAATACAATCCTTCAGTAGGTAAAAACATTATCGCAAAATCAGTTGTATCTGGAACATAGATATATTTATCTCTAATTGTTCTAGCTTGAGTTTTTAAAGTTGTTGCCAGCTGTTTTCTAGCTGCTTCGATTTCTTCTTTATCTCCATTTTCTAAAGCATTCTGTATGTTCAGATAGTCCTGAGAAGGAAATTTGGAATCTACTGGCAGATAGATAAACCCATCATCAGTGGAAGGAAGTTTAATCGCAAACTCTACTTTTTCATTGCTGTTAGGTTTGGTGCTGATGTTTTCTTCATACTGTGAGCTGTTCAAGATATCTTTAATAATAGCTGACAGCTGAATTTCTCCGAGAATACCTTTAGTTTTCACATTGGTTAAGACTCTTTTTAAATCTCCAACTCCAGTAGCCAGATTTTTCATTTCTCCAAGACCCTTATAAACATTTTCCAGTTGCTGAGAAACTGTTTTGAAAGACTGGGTAAGCTTGTTGTCCAATGTTTCCTGCAGTTTTTCATCAACAGTTTTTCTCATCTGTTCCAGCTGTTTATTGTTATCCTGTCGAATACTGGTAAGATTGGTTTCGATTGTTGTTCTTAAATTTTCCAGTTTTTGTTCTTCAATCATGGCGTTTCGAGCCAAAGTCTTGTTAATGGCTTCCAGTTTATTTATCTGATGTTCATTGTTTTGTCTCTGTGACTCAACAAGATAATTGGACAAAGATTTTAAGCCTTCTGTAACAGACCTGCTTGAAACATCAATTCTTTCAATCTGCAGATCACTGCTAGCCTGTAGATAATGAAATAGATTGTTTGACAGACTATTCAACGATGTGTTGGTATTGTTGTTGATATCTGCAAGATACTTATCCAATCTGTTATCGATTAATTTTTCCTGTCTGTTAATTTTAATGTTATTGATAATTAACAGAATAACAATTAAAAACAATAATACAATAACAGCGATTAAAAGTAATTGATTAAAATTTAATGATAGTGGCATTTTATCACTCCTTGAATACAATTATAAACTAAATAGTAGAAATATAAAAAGATAATAAGTTTAAGTAAGGTAAAGTAGAGATTATAAAAAAGATATAAAGTTAGGTTTTTAGTTTTTATTAGTGTATAATTGAAAAAAAGGAAGGATATATTATGTCATTATTTAAAAGAATTGAATACAACGCTCCAGTAACTCTAACGTTTTCGTTAATTTGTTTAATCGTTTTGATTTTCTATAATATTTTTGGTGATGGTTTTTTATATTCTGTAGCCATGACTTATAGAGATAGTCCGTTAAATCCAATGATGTATATCAGACTGGTGACACATATTTTTGGTCATCTAGGGTGGGATCACTTTTTTGGTAATATGAGTTTCATTCTATTATTAGGCCCAATGGTAGAAGAAAAGTATGGCTCTGACAGATTGATAGTTAAAATTTTTGTGACAGCTTTAATTGCTGGAATCCTGAATAATGTGCTATTTCCCAATGTCGCATTATGTGGTGCTTCAGGAATTGTATTTATGTTAATCGTCTTATCTTCAGTTACCTCAGTTAAAAGTGGTAAGCTTCCTTTGACTTTGATTCTGGTTTTAATTATTTATTTAGGTACGGAAATTTATAACGCAATTTTTGTTACCGACAACATTTCTCAATTTACGCATATTGTTGGTGGAATATGTGGTTCTATCTTTGGACTAGTATCTGATAAAAATAAAAAACAATAGAAATAACGAAAAAAGACAAAAATGTTTACCTTGTGAAAAGAGTTGATTATCTATCCTTTACTCACAAGGTCTTTTTTACTTTATGTACTCACAAGGTCTTTTTTACTTTATGTATTGAGAGAAAATCATTTTTAGTCTATAATAATAAAAGGAAATTATAAAAAAATAGGAGGCTAATAGATGGCAAAAACATTTATATCAATGGATGGTAATACAGCTGCTGCGTATTCGGCATATGCCTTTACAGAAGTTGCTGCAATTTACCCAATTACTCCGTCAAGCAATATGGCAGAAGTAATTGACCAATGGGCGACACAAGGTCGTAAGAATATGTTTGGTAGTGTTGTTAAGGTTGCTGAAATGCAATCAGAAGCTGGCGCTGCTGGTGCTGTGCACGGAACACTACAGGGGGGAGCTTTGGCGACAACATTCACTGCTTCGCAAGGCTTGTTATTGATGATTCCAAACATGTACAAATGGGCTGGGGAATTACTTCCAGCAGTAATGCATGTAGCTGCTAGAACAATTGCTGCACGTTCATTATCAATTTTTGGTGATCATCAGGATATTTATGCTGCAAGACAGACTGGCTGTGCAATGCTGGCATCTAGTTCAGTTCAGCAGGCTTTAGATTTAGGTGCTGTAGCACACTTGTCAGCAATCAAGGCATCAGTTCCATTTGTCCATTTCTTTGATGGATTTAGAACATCTCACGAAGTTCAAAAGGTAGAAACTTTAGATTATGACTACCTGAAAAGTCTGGTTGATCAGGATGCTTTAGAAAAATTTAGAAAGAATGCACTAAATCCGCATGGCAACGCAGTTACCAGAGGTGGAGCAGAAAACGATGACGTAGTCTTCCAGGGTAGAGAAGCTCAAAACTTACATTTCGCTGCTGTTGAAGATATCGTTAACGATTACATGGCTGAAATCAGCAAGCATACTGGAAGAGAATACAAACCTTTCACCTACTATGGAGCACCAGATGCTGAAAGAGTAATCATAGCTATGGGTTCAGTAGTTGAAACTATTGAAGAAGTAGTTGATGTATTAGTCGCAAAAGGAGAAAAAGTTGGTGTAATTGCTGTACACCTGTATCGTCCTTTCAGTGCTAAATACTTATGCAATGTTTTACCTGAAACAACCAAGAAAATTGCTGTTTTAGATAGAACTAAAGAAGTTGGTTCTCGTGAACCATTATACCTGGATGTTTTAAGTGTCTTAAAGGATACAGATATCGAAATTATCGGTGGAAGATATGGTATCGCATCTAAGGATACAGCTCCAAATCAAATCAAAGCTGTTTATGATGAGTTATTAAAAGCTGAACCAAAAGAAGAATTTACTATTGGTATTGTTGATGATGTTACTCATTTATCATTAGAAGTAGACCCTAACTTCACAATCAGAGGTACTTATACTTCTTGCTTGTTCTGGGGCTTAGGTTCTGATGGAACAGTTGGAGCTAATAAAAACTCAGTAAAAATCATTGGTGATAATACTGATATGTATGCTCAGGCATATTTCCAATATGACTCAAGAAAAGCTGGTGGTGTCACCAGAAGCCACTTGAGATTTGGACCAGATCCAATTCAATCAACCTACTATGTTAACAATGCCGATTTCATTTCTTGTTCATTAGACTCATATGTTCAACAGTATGATATCTTAAAGGATTTGGCACAAGATGGTACTTTCTTATTAAATACTACAATTGAACCTGATAAGATTGAAGAATTTTTACCTAACAGAATGAAAGTTCAATTAGCGAAGAAAAATGCTAAATTCTATATTATCAATGCAACAAAGATCTGTGCTGAAATTGGTATGGGTAGAAGAACTAATACCACACTGCAGTCAGCATTCTTTGCATTAAACGAACAGATTATGCCTTATGACAAAGCTTTAGTTCTGATGAAGGAAGCTGCTAAGAAATCATATGGCAGAAAAGGTGATGAAGTTGTCAACATGAACTACAAGGCAATTGATGCTGGTAAAGATGGCTTAGTAGAAGTAGCTGTTAAACCAGAATGGGCTGATTTAGATCCTTATTTCGCAAAACCTAATACAGGTGATGCTTATATGGATGAGCATGTATATGGCTACAACTCATTAAATGGTTACAATATGCCAGTAAGTGCCTTCACTAAATTTGGTGTTTTAGATGGAACAATGAGAAATAACGTTGCTTATAATGAGCATAGAAATATTGCATCATTTGTACCAAGATGGATTCCAGAAAATTGTATCCAGTGTGGATTCTGTTCATTCGTATGTCCACATGCTACAGTTAGAATCTTTGCCTTGACTGAAGAAGAAGTTGCTAATGCACCATTCGAATTTGAAACTATCAATGCTGTCGGTAAGGCAAAAGGCTTAAAATTCAGAGTTCAGGTTTCACCAGATAACTGTGTTGGCTGTGGATTATGTGTTAAGGAATGTCCAAGAGGAGCATTAGAAATGGTTGATGTCCACACTATGCTACCTGAGGCTCCATTAGCTAACTACCTGTATAAAGATACTGAGTATAAGAAAGAGTTGGTTGATGATACTCCTAAGGGAACTCAATTCTTGAAACCTTATATGGAAGTTTCAGGTTCATGTCCAGGATGTGGAGAAACACCTTACTATAGATTAGTTTCTCAATTATTCGGTCCAGACATGATGGTTGCCAATGCAACAGGATGTACTTCAATTTATAGTGGTTCAACTCCTTCAACTCCATTTGTAACAGATGAAGATGGAAATGGTATTGCTTGGGCTAACTCATTATTTGAAGATAATGCTGAGTTCGGTTATGGTATGGCATTAGCTAGAAGCTATAAGAGAGCAGTATTGTTAAAAATTATGGAAGATAACCTTGATTCTGTAGAACCAGAATTAAAGGCATTATTTGAAGATTATCTGTCTAAAAATGGTAACAGAGCTGAAGAAAAACGCTTAGCTCCTCAAATTGAAGAGTTAGCAGCAAAATCAGCTAATAAAAATGTTCACAGATTAGCAGAAGAAGCTAGAGATCTGGTATCAGCATCTGTCTGGATTGTTGGTGGTGACGGCTGGGCTTATGACATCGGTTATGGTGGATTAGACCATGTTATCGCTAACGATTTGAATGTTAATATCCTGGTCTTAGATACTGAAGTATATTCAAATACTGGTGGACAGTCATCTAAATCATCTCAGGCAGCTTCTATTGCTCAATTTGCTGCTGGTGGTAAGGCTGTCGCTAAGAAAGATTTAGGTCAGATTGCTATGAGTTATGGTCATGTCTATGTAGCTTCAATCTGTATGGGTGCTAACAGAATCCAGGCAATCAAAGCTTTAAAAGAAGCTGAAAGCTATAATGGACCATCTCTGATTATTGCTTATTCTCCATGTGAATTACACGGTATCAAGAAGGGCTTAGTCAGACATCAGGAAATTCAGAAGAAGGCTGTTGAATGTGGATATGTAAATATTTACAGATACGACCCTCGTAATGAAAAACCATTGACAATCGACTACAAGACTCCTGACTTTGATAAATTCCATGATTTCTTAATGGAACAGGCTAGATACAATAACTTAGTCAAGGTTAATCCTGAAAATGCTGAAGATTTATATGCTAAAGCAAGATCAGATGCTGAAAAACGTTTCAAAAACTTAGAAGCAAGATTGGTTGACTAAGAGTCAAAAAGAATTAATTGAAAGAGTTCTCAGAAATGAGAGCTCTTTTTATATTATGATGTTTAAGGATTTAATCATTTTAAACAATGTTTGTGATTGGTTTGCTTTTTAGCTGATGTGAAATTATAATGGTTAATAGTGAGGTAGTTTATGTCTAGTATTAGAGATTTTATCTATTTGGAAAGTGCGTTCAGATGTGTCAGTTGCAGTGGACGATTGAAGAAGTATAAAGATGGATTAGGAAATATTTATTATATCTGTAATTCATGTAATAAAAAATATTATGCTACCAAAAAACCAAGAGTGAGATATTTGATTGATATTGGTGTTATGGTTGCGGCTTTGTTGTTTTTCATGTCCAGGTATACCGATAAGTATCATCTAACTGATTATGTTGTGGCCTGGCTTCTTTTTGTTGCTCTGGCAGCGATAGTTATTCTATTTACTACATTGATAAGTCATTATTTGTTTGATGAAGTAAACCTGATTGAAGATACAAAGAAAAAGGAAAAAAGAAAATTTAATGGTTCATTAATTGATTTTCTATTAAGAAGACATCAGACATTATGTCCAGTCTGTAATTCCAGACGTGCTTTAATAAATAAAAAAGGTAAGGATGGGAAAACATATTATCAATGTCTGGCATGTGATCAGTTTTTTGTTGAAAGTAAAACCTTCACTAACTTTTCTATCAGCTATCTTTTGGTGATGGGTATAATTCTTTATGGAATTTACTATTTTACAAAAAGTATGTGGGTAGCAATATTGTTTACCATAATATTATTTTTGTATTACGTTTTTATCTGGCTACTTTATAAATATAAGGGTTTTGAGTTTTATCATCAGATGACAGCAGCGGAAAGAAATAAAAAAGTATTATAAGAAAACATCAGATAAACGCACTGGCAAAACTTCCACATTAATGTGGAAAATAACAGTGCGTTTTTTTATTGCTTTTAGTATATAATGAAACTAAAGAGGTGTGTCATGAATAAAGAAACACTGAGAAGAAACAAATTGTTCACTTTGTTGGAAGCTGAAAAGGATTATAGACCAGCCAGTTATTTTTCAAAGTTGTTAAATGTTTCAGAAAAGACACTTTATTCGGACATTAACTATTTAAATAAAACATTTTCCAAATATAGAATTCATATTGATAAAACTCCTAGAAAAGGAATAATTCTTCAGGGAAAAACAAGTCAGATTGAACTTTATAAAATGGACAATCAACTATTCAGGCCAGAAGATAAGTACAGTCCTAAAAACAGACAAAGAACAATTATCAGAAAAATAATTATTGAAGATGAAAAGGTAAACTATGAGCTTCTGGAAAAACAGTTGTTTGTATCCAATACCGTTTTAAGAAGTGATTTAGCGGCTATTAAAAAATTTCTTTCCAGTAGAAATGTTGAACTTGTCTGTGAGCCAAATGAATTTTATCTAAAAGGCTTTGAAAAGGATATCCAAAACAGCTATAAAAGTTTTGAAATTGAAGGTTTTAAAAATAATGGCCTAAATACTTTGGATGAATATGTTAAAGAAGCAAAAAAGATATTCATCGCCCCAATAGTTGATGCTGCGGAGAAAAGAGTGATTGACTACAGCTTGCAAGCTAAAAGAGCAATGGGACAAAGTTATATGACATCATTATTCTTTGCACTATGTATCCTGTTTACCAGAGCTAAAAACAATCATCATTTTGTAAAAAATGTAGAAAATTTTGCTTTTCAGAATATCGAAAAAATGGAAACCTATATGATGGCGCTAAATATTTCTGCTGCTGTCAATAATACTCTTGGTATCCTGTTTATAGACAGAGATATCGAATTTCTTTCTGAGTTACTTTTAGCTCATGGTATTGAGCCAACATTTAATAAAGTGCTGCTTGATGATTTATATGAAAAAAGTGTTAGAGAAATTGTTGAAAGAATGTCTAAAACACTTAAGGTAGATTTAACTGCTGATGAAAGGCTTTATGAATCTTTATTGGCTCACGTTATCCCAATGATTTATCGTTTGAAAAATGGATTTTCTGTGAAAAATCCATTGCTGGATTCAATAAAAAGACAATATCTGGTTATGTTTACTTTGACCTGGTATGTTGCTTCGGTTTTTGAAAATCTGTTTGATGTTACCTTAAGTGATGATGAAGTGTCCTTTTTGACTATTCACTTTCAGGTAGCTTTCGCTAAAAAGATCAAACCAAAAAATATATTGATTGTCTGTCCTAAAGGCTTGGCTACGGCAGAGCTTGTCTATTCCCAAATAAAAGATATCCTGCCTGCTACTGATCATATTGAAGTGGTGACAATTGACCAGGTTTTAGACATTGATATTTCAGATATTGAATTTATTATTTCTCTGGTAGAAAAAGACAAATTTACCAATGTTGATAAAAAGGTATTCTATGTTTCACCTTTAATTACTCAGCAGGAACTAAATGAAATTTCAAATTATTATGGTTCGATTAATGAGCAGTTAAGAGCATTAAGGAATGTGGAAAAAACAGACTTGATGGAATTAACCAACTATTTTAGAGATGACTTCATGTTCTGGCAATATGAGTTCAACAGTAAAGAAGAAGTGTTGGATTTTATGATTGAGCAGTATGAAAAAGCTGATTTGGTTACTTCAGATTTTAAAGAAAGCATTTATGCCAGAGAAGAGGAAGGAATAACAAGTTTGTATACTGGAGTCGCTATGCCACATGCCTCGTGTAGTACAGTTAAAAGAACATTGTTGTCAATAATGACTTTAAAAAAGAGTATCAAATGGCAGGAAAATGATGTTAATACTATCATTATGATTGCCTTAGCTGAAGAGGATGTCAATGAAGTAAGAAATATCATTTCCAAGCTTAATGATTTAATCGAAACAAAAGATAAAACAAATATGCTGACAAAAATTGATTCAAATGAACAGTTTGCGATACTGCTTCAACAGGTAAGTAAGGAGGAGATTTAAATGTTCGATAAAAAGATAGCTTTATTTAATCAAAGTGCTGAAAACAGAAAACAGGCTTTAGCCTTACTAGCCAAGGAGTTTGTCAAGGCAAAGGTTGTGGAAGATAACTTTTTGGAAGGAATAATGGCTAGAGAAGCAGTTTTTCCGACCGGATTAGAATTAAATAAAATGGGTGTTGCCATACCACACACAGATCCAGAATATGTAAAAGAAAACCAGATTGGCTTTATGACATTAGAAAAGCCGGTAATCTTTCAATTTATGGGAGACATTACTCAGGAAGTTGAAGTTTCAGTAATTTTTATGATGGCTCTTAAGGAAGGGGAAAAACAGTTAGAAATGCTTCCTAAACTGATGGATATGTTTATGATGGATGATGTTATGGATGCTTTAAAAGAAGCAAAAACATATGATGATTATTACCAAATTATAAGTGAGTCTGGATTGATAGACTAAAAAGGGGGAAGAAAATGCTAGTCACATCAAAAGAAATGTTAAAAAGAGCTAAAGATGAAGGATATGCTCTTGTTGCTCCGGATTATTATGACAATAATTCATGTAGAGCCTTTGTTGAAGTTGCAGAAGAATTAAATCAACCTTTAATTCTATCTTTTGCAGCTGAAGTACATGACAGTATGCTTTCTTTAGAAGAAGCAGCACTGATTGGCAGATACTATGCTGAAACAGCTAAAGTTGATATCGCTCTGCATTTAGACCATGGGACTAAATTTGATACGATTAAAAAAGCCATTGCCTATGGTTTTACTTCAGTAATGATTGATGCCAGCAGCTGTGACTTTGAAGAAAATGTTCGAAGAACAAAAGAAGTAGTGGAATATGCTCATGCTAGAGGAGTAGTTGTTGAAGCTGAAATTGGTCATGTTGGAAGCGGGGATACTTATTCTACTGCTGCTGATGATTCGATTTATACGGAAACTGAAGCAGCTAAGAAATTTGTTGAACTGACAGGAGTTGATTCGTTAGCTATTTCAATTGGTACAGCTCATGGTCATTATAAAGGCACTCCAGTAATCAACTTTGAAAGATTACATGAAATTAGAGAGGCTTTGGATATTCCTCTGGTTTTACATGGTGGCTCATCAAGTGGAGATGAGAATCTTAGAAGATGTGCAACCGAAGGCATCAGTAAGATAAATGTCTTTACCGATTTTGTAGTAGCAGCTTTTGAATCTGTAAAAAACGGTAATCCAAAAGACTGGTTTGAATTACTGCAGATGTCAGATGAAGGTGTTAAAGATGTCTTAAGACATTACTATAAAGTATTTAATTGTGTTAAGTAAGGGGGGGATATTATGAAAAGAGAATTGAGAAGTCCATTCTTTGTGTTAAACCCTAAATGTTATTTATGGGGTGAAGAAGCTTATAAATTAGGTGCTGTCGCTGAGGAGCTGGCAGTCAAATATGATTTAGATATTATTTATACAGGTTCTCTGGTTGACTTGGCAAGATTTGCTGAAGATTTTCCACATCTGATAATCTGTGCTCAAAATATGGAAGCTTTAAGACCAGGAAAGGGAATGGGACATATTTTACCAGAAGCACTGAAAGAAGCAGGAGTACAGGCAACTTTTCTAAATCATGCTGAAAATCCAAAAACAGTTTCTGATTTAACTGAAACAATTGCCAGGGCTAAGGAATTAGATATTTTGACAATTGTCTGTGCTGATGATGTCGCTGATGCAAAAGCTATTGCTCAGCTAGAACCAGATGTTATGGTTTGTGAACTTAAAAGTTTAATCGGTACTGGTAAAACAGCTGATATGGATTATATGAAAGCAACCAATGAAGCAGTTAAATCGGTTTCTTCTAAGACAAAAACACTACAGGCAGCTGGAATTTCCAGCGGAGAAGATGTTTACAAAGCTATAGCATCGGGAGCTGATGGTACTGGCGGAACCAGCGGTATAGTAGCTGCAAAAGATCCAGAGGCGACATTAAGAGAGATGATTGCGGCTTTAGATAAAGCTAGAACAGATTTTTATAAATAGTAAAAATTTCAAACGCTTTAAAAAGTAGGATATAATGAAACAAAGGAGATGTTTATTATGAAAAAGATTTTATTATGTTGTGGCACTGGTGTAGCTACCAGTACCGTAGTTCGTAAAAGACTGGAAGAGGAATTGAATAAGAGAGGATATAAGGGTAAATTTACTATTAACCAATGTAAAGCAGTAGAAGTTCCTAGCAAATCAAAAGATGCTGATTTATGTGTCAGCACCATTGCTAATTCTTATACCTGCCATTGTCCATTAATTGTAGCTACCAATTTGCTTGTAAATAGAAACACTGAAGAAATCTATAATCAAATTGAAGAAGCGCTGTTCAGTGAATAATTTAACTAAGTTGCAATATTTAGTTAGTAAATTAATTGTTAAGACTTGTGGGGACAAAGAATTAACAGAAAGTATAAATCTAAATAAAAAAAGGAGGATATTAGGTTTATGGATTTTATTTTAAAAGTTTTTGCTTTTATTAGTGATTGTGGACCGAGTGTAATGATGCCTATAATGATTGCCACGCTTGGTATTCTTATGGGAGCTGGTATAGGCAAATCAATTCGTGGTGGTTTAACTGTTGGTGTTGGTATAATTGGGTTAAACTTATCTACTGGATTAATGGGATTTTTAGCTACAGCGGTTGCACAGATGTCTGCTAATTTTGGCTTGTCACTTGCTACAGTAGATATTGGATGGCCTGCAGCTGCAGCTATCGCTTTTGCAACTCAGGTAGGTGCACTAATCATTCCAGTATGTTTACTTGTAAATATCATTATGATCGTTACCAAAACTACTCAGACAATCAATATTGATATTTGGAATTTCTGGCACTTCGCATTTACAGGTTCATTAGTCGCTGCTGTAACAGGAAATGTTGCTTTAGGCTTAGTCGCTGCGGTTTGTAATGAAGTAATAGTCTTAGTATTAGGAGATATAACTGCTCCTGCTTTAGAAACAACATTAAATATGCCTGGTGTATCTTTACCACATGGCTTCAGTGCTGCATTTGCCCCAATCGCACTAGTATGTAACTGGATTATTGAAAAAATTCCTGGTTTAAGAGATGTTGATTTCTCACTTGAAGGTTTACAGGATAAGATTGGTGTCTTTGGTGAACCAATTATTGTTGGGTTTGTATTAGGTTTAATTATTGGTGTTGCAGCAGGACAGGATTTCAAAACTGCTATGGCAACAGCAATCAACCTGGCTGCAACAATGGTACTAATTCCTAAGATGGCAGCTTTATTAATGGAAGGTTTAATTCCTATTTCTGATGCTGCAAGTGCCTTTGTTGACAAGCATTTCTCTGGTAGAGGACAAATGTACATCGGTCTTGACTCTGCAGTTGGTGTTGGTCACCCAATGACAATTACTTTAGGTTTAATTTTAGTTCCAGTAACATTATTTTTAGCTGTTATCTTACCAGGTAATACAGTCTTGCCAGCAGTAGACTTGGCAGTTTTACCATTCATTTTCGTTTTAATTTTACCAATCTGTAAAGGTAATGGTTTCAGAAGTTTAATTACTGGTTTAGTATGTTTAACAGCAGGTCTGTATATCGCAACATATTTAGCTGGACCTACAACTGCTGTTGCAGCTTCTATTAATTTCGATATGGGTGGTGCTACTTCAATTTCATCTATTTGTGATGGTGCTAATCCTTTGACTGCACTTCTTTATACAATTGGTAATTTACCTCCAGTTGTAGCATATGTTGTGCTAATTGCAATCGCAATTGCTTTTGCAGCTTATAATGGAATCAGAATTAGAAAAATTAATAAAGCTTAATTTTTTGCTAATTAAAGTATAGGGGCTTTTATTAGCCCCTTGCTTGTCTTAAGGGGATAATTAATGAAAAAATATGTATATAAGAAAGACCATTTTTTTGTAAGGGTTACTTTGGTTGGTATTATTTGTATTTTTATGGGTATATACAATATATATCTATTTGTAATTAATAGAAATTATTTAAATTTATTTATAGTGGTAATATGCGCCTATCAGATTTTGAATACATTTTTTTCGTTATCTAATCCTGAAGAAGTGTATATTGATGATCATCGTCTTACCTTTAAAGCCTATGGGAAAGTTCATACTTATGATTTCAAACAGATTTATGATTTTAGAGTTAAAGAATTTCCCCAAGCTAAGAAAGTGTATGTCAGGATAAATAAAAATCAGAATAACTTATTAAAGGGAAGATATTGGGTATTTTGTTTATACTTTAATGATGCTGATGAACTGTTTCAATGGTTTTTAGATAAGGAATATCAGATGCACCCTGATACAGTCAAAGCAACTGCTAGAAGAAGTAATGAATTATCACCTGAAGAGAAGGAAAAAAGAGCTCAACTTAAAGCTGAAAGAGAAAAAAATAAGAAACCAGGTTTCTTTACTAATAAAAATAAAGATGAAAAAGGGGGAAAGTAAAATGGCTGTCTATAAAGAGACAATTACTGGATTGGTAAGCAAAGGTGTCAGTCCAACTTATTTTGACATTACTGAAGAAGTAAAAGCAATTATTGAAAGAAGTAAAATACAGAATGGTATTATCTGTGTTATCTCACCACATACTACATGTTCAGTATTTTTTGAAGAGTATTGTCATGATCTGATGCCCAATGGAAAGGAATTTTTACAACAGGACTTGGATAATGCACTGGAAAAGATTATTCCTGATCAGACAAAATGGGGACAATACTTCTATCCGGGAACACTTCATTTTGAAGATGTTGAAGCCTGGCCTGATTACTTAAAATGGCTGCCATCAGGGACCAGAGAAGAACTGTTTAATTGTGATGCTCATTTAAAAGCGACAATTTTGGGCAACAGTGCTACTTTTGAATTAGATGAAGGTAAATTAGGAGTTGGTAAAACAGGTTATATCTATTTTGTTGACTTTGATAGAAATCGTTCTAGAAATAGAAGATGTAGAGTAGTAATTATCGGAGAATAGAATTTTATAAAAACTGTAACAATTAATTTGTGAAAAAAGTTACAGTTTTTTATGACTTTTAATGAAGATG
Organism: uncultured Erysipelotrichaceae bacterium; assembly: GCA_964449115.1. Lineage (GTDB taxonomy): Bacteria > Bacillota_I > Bacilli_A > Erysipelotrichales > Erysipelotrichaceae > UBA1783. The sequence goes on from CAYUXW010000007.1 coordinate 45,746, forward strand.
CTGACAAAAAGTCTTATAATGAAATAGGCACTGAACATTTGTTAAAATGAGCTGAGTTCTTCATTTTAAAAAACAACGATGGGAGGCATAATTATGAAACGATTATTGTTGTTGGTGTTAGCATTATTAATTCTTGCTGGTTGTCAAGAAAAACCATTATTGTCCAAGCAGGACAATTTACATGAATCAGTATTAAATTATTATCAGCTGAGTAATCCTGTTTTTAAATCAGACAATTTAGAAGCTAAAGTTGAACTTGTTAAAGTTGAAACGGAAGAAAATATTTATTATAGATATTTAATAATCTTTGTTCCTTTGTATGTTGAAAATATGCAATTTAAATATGCTCAAATAGAATATCTTGATCAACAGCTTCAAGATTACATCGATTCGCTTGTTCCTTTAGAAGGTGGCTATGATCAAATGAATATGTTACTTAGTAAACAGACAAATCTGGATTGGCCGATATATAAAGAAATTGAAGATTTTAGAGCTACTCTTTGGGCAACATATTTAACGCTACCTAAAAAAGAAATTGCTGAAGGTAAGTATTCAATCGAACAGATTGATAATATGATGGCTAATTTTGAATTGGTCATTGGGTTTAATAAGTTTAAAGACACGATAAAAGTAGAAAATTTAGAAATGATAGTTGTAGATGAAGTGGATCAATATAATAGGGGTGATATCGAAACAATGAGAAAAGATACTTCACCTTTAATGTATTTTACTTCCTACACTTTTGAAAATGAAATTGATATCTTGATTGAACTATCAGATTAGCCGGGTTGTAAATATATATATATATAATGTAGTTAGAATAGCCTTAATTTATTTTCAGAGGGGGGGAATTTATCATGAAAAAATTACTGATGGTATTTGCTGTATTATTGATTTTAGTTGGCTGTAATAATAAGAAAGAGCCTGTTGGGGCAAAAGAGCTGGATGTTTTTGCTCAGGCATATGCCGAAGAGTATTTAGAAATCAGCAATTTATACAATGCAGATTTGAATTACTATCTTTATGCCAGTACTGAATCTGATAATGAAAATATCTATGGCTACTTTTTGTTTTGTGAAGATGAATGTATAGCGAAAGTTCATCTTGAGTATACTGAAGAAATCGTCTATGGTGGAATGAGTTTTAAATGGAATACCGGAATTATTACTGGTGAAGTTTTAGAAGGTGTATATGGAGATATAAAGACCGGTTCTGAAAAAATACATCTTAATGATAGTATCGAGATGAATTATATAACGGATATAAAGATTGAAAAATTGGAAATATCAGAAGATATATTAAAAAAGATGGAGCAAAATGCTATCGAAGAAGCCCAAAGGTATTTATCTGAAATTGAAATGGGTGATTCTAAATTTGAATTGTTAGAATTTATTCCTATTTTCAGCTCATATGTGGCAAGCGACAGAAAAACACTTATTATTGGTCAAACTAATGTCATTGAATATGTTTTAGTCAAAGACGGAAAACCGATATATATCATTTCTTTTGAGGCCAGCAGTGGCGATTCAGCATATTGCTATGAATTTGAAAATTATTTAGGTATTGATTTTAACGAACTTACAAATATGAAAAAAGTATTCAGGTTAGTTGGTGGAAGATATGGTTATCATAATGACATATTTATCTCGGACAATGAATATCTAAATGAGATTTCTTATAATAGTCAGTTTTGTATTACATTTATCACAAAAAAAGCTTATAACAAAGCCTTTGATATTTTAAATGAAATCGATGAATTAAAGGTAATTAAAACCTGGTAATGTAAAAATACATATTAAAGGCAGCTATAGATAATGGCTGCCTATTTTGATTTTAAGGTTATAACAACAAGTTCTGGACTGCTGAAGATTCGATAGTCAAACTCTGTCAGTCCGATGCCTCTACTGCGATAGAGGTTTTTGTTTTTCCCAAATCGATAATCTGCTTTGGAAAAGAAATTGACCTGCTTATCATGAGTGTGACCACTTAAAACCAGATTTACATTAGCTGGCAGGTTTTTGTAAGTCTCAGTGCCATGTAGTAAGACAATTGAATAAGTTTCATTTGATACCTGTTCAATAGTGTGACTGCCAAAATTATCTCCATAAAGGGTGATATATCCAGTTGGATTGTTGTAGAGTTTCATTTCTGAAGCTATAATTTCAAAATTAGAATCTCCAAGTATTTTTTTAACCAGCAGCTCTCTTGTTTCACTACTGAAATCAAAATCACCCAAGATGGCAAATTTACCCAGCGGTGCATCAATAGATGATAGTAAATCAGTAAGAATATCTACATCACTGCTGATAGGGGCATAGTTTTTGTCAAATAGATCGCCGCCAAATAAAACTATATCAACATTAAGATTGTTGATAGTTGTCTTAAGTTTTGAAATATGTTCTTCGTTGAATAAATATCCATATTCAATATCAGTTAAAAAAAGAATCTTTACCTCATCGAAGTTTGATGGTATTTTTTCTGATGTTTCATCAATGTATGACACTTTAAAAGTAAAAGGAACGATATATTTTCCACGATAAACAACTATCATACTTGAGATTAAAATTACGATGATAGCTGCTATTACTGCTACTAATGTCTTTTTTCTTTTTATCATAAAATCACCATTAACATTCTAACATAAAAAATAGTGAGATTACTCACTATTTCTTGAATTCTGGATCAATATAATTTAGAACAACAGGAATAACTATTGGCTGTCTATTGGTCTTGGAATACAGGTATGGTTCCAAAGTTTCTCGGATAGTATTTTTTAACTCACCAAATGTTGTTTTCTGCTGCATTTTCTTTCTTAAGGCATCATAAATCAACAGTTCGCCTTCCTTCAGCATTGTCTGTCCTTCTTTAATGTAGACAAATCCTCTAGAGATGATATTAGGTCTACATAGTATGGTATTAGTTCTAGAATCAATTGTAACGATAGCAGCAACTAAGCCATTGTCAGCCAGTATTCTTCGATCCTTTAATACGGCGGTGGCAATTCCACTTGAATCATTACCATCAATATAGATATCATCTGTTTGAATTTTATGCTCCCAGAGGAAAGCTTCCCCATTTCTTAAGACAACAACATTGCCATTGGCACAAATAAAGATATTTTCTTCTGGAACTCCTGTTTCAACAGCTGTATCAGCGTGCATTTTGAGCATCTTATATTCACCATGTATGGGCATAAAATATTTAGGTTTAACCAGCTGGAGCATTAACTTCTGTTCTTCCTGAGAAGCATGTCCAGTTGTGTGCAGGTTATTTAACAATGAATTTGTCAAGACATTGGCACCAAGTCTGGTTAATGAATTAACGATTGAGTTAACACTCATCTCATTGCCAGGAATTGGGTTAGAAGAGAAGATTACCGTGTCTCCTGGAATAATCTTGATGTATCTATGAGAAGCGTTAGCCATTCTACTTAATGCAGCCATTGGTTCACCCTGTGAGCCGGTACACAAGATGCAGATTTTATTTGAAGGATAAGTTGATAACAATTCTGGATCAACAAAGTCATCTTCACTGGCTACAATATGTCCCAGTCGTCTTCCAATCTGCACAACATTTTCCATACTTCGGCCAACAACACTGACTTTTCTGCCATGAGTTATTGCTCCGGAAATAATCTGCTGAATTCTATGGACATTGCTTGAGAAGGTCGCAATGATTAATCTTCCTTTGGTTTTGGCAATAATATCAGAAATTGATTTAGCGACCTGTTTTTCACTAATTGAAAATCCTGAAACGGCTGAGTTGGTCGAATCTGATAACAGCAAGCTGATACCAAACTGTCCCATAAAAGAAATTACCTGATAATCTGAATTGCTTCCAACTGGTGTCAAGTCAAATTTAAAGTCACCTGTTGACATAATCCAACCATTAGATGTCTGGATAGCTACACCAAAAGAATCAGGGATTGAGTGTACAACATGGAAAAAAGCCACATGAAAATGCTTTGAAGTAAACCTGAAAGATTCAGTATTTTCTACCACATGTAAGGTAGTATTACTTAACAATCTAGCATCTTCAAGCTTCTTTTCTACCAGGGCAATCGCAAATCTTGAACCGTATATATCTGGAATATTGCATACTCTCAATAAGTAAGGAATTCCCCCTATATGGTCTTCATGACCGTGGGTGATAAATAAGGCTTTGATTTTTTCCTGATTTTTAATCAGATATGTATAATCTGGAATAACGTATTCCACACCTAACAATTCTTCGTTAGGGAATATTAAACCAGAGTCAAGGATTATAATTTCATCTTCCTGTTCAATACAATATAAGTTTTTTCCAACTTCTCCCATTCCTCCCAAAGCGAAAATACGGGTGTCACTTGGCAGAAAAGAAGAAATCTTTCTTGAATTAAATTTGTATGGTTCGCTCATAATATCTTCCTCCTAAATGCTGATAGCATCTTCTGGCTTATACCATGGATTTACACTATCAATATGGTCATAATAGAGAACACCTTTTAAATGATCTATTTCATGCTGCATTACTATTGCTGGATATCCTTTCAGCTTGATTTCTTCAACCTGGTCGGTTAAAAGATTATAGGCTCTGACAGTGATGCGATTATGTCTTAAAACAACTCCTTCAACATCAGTAGCCACACTCAAACAAGACTCACCATTTTCCAGGTAAGTTTTTTTAGTTGAATTAGTAATGATTTTGGGATTAGCTAAAGCATATTCTAATGCTTGATCGTCTTCATTTCTGATAGATATGGCAATCATCTTTTTACTTACTCCAATTTGTGGAGCAGCAATACCAACAGATGGTCTAACATTGTATTTTTCGCAAAATTGTTCATCTTGTGAATTCCTGACATATTCAAGCATAGCTTGTAAAATCTCTTTATCCTCAGCAGATAAAGGCACAGAAACGCTGATAGCTTTTTCCCTTAATATCGGGTCGCTATCAAGCAGAATATTTTTTGAATCAATAAACATATAAAATCTCCTAACAAGTTAAAAGTTAATTTTTGAAATATTAGATTATTATTTCTAATTTCCTACAAATATTATACAAAAAAAGTAATTGGTAATCAATTATAAAACAGCTTTTAATAATGAATCTAAATCGGTATAATCATCTATAATTATATCAGCACCTAAATCTAAGAGCTGTTTTTTATTTAAAAGGGAAGTAACTCCAACAACCTTTCTGGCTTTGGCATTTACCGCTGCCTGAATACCACTTTCAGCATCTTCAAATATAACACAATCCTTAATATCAGCGTTAATTTTTTCAGCTGCTCTTAGATAAATCTCCGGATCTGGTTTTCCAGGAAAAGAATGATCAGAGCAGACAGTTTCTTCCCTTATAAACCAGCGATCTAATCTTAAAGATTCATAAAAAAAGTCAACATTTGATTTTGGTGCTCCTGTAGCAATCGTACATTTAATATTTCTTTTCTTGAGTTCATCAAGAAACTCTTGAATTCCATCAGCCAGTTTATAGATATCATTTTGATGCTTTATGCATAATTGACGATATATTTCTTCTTTTTCATCAATTAAAGCCTGCATCTGTTCTTTAGTAAAATCATCTTTTAAAATATATTTAATTGTTATATCGGGATTAAATCCATGGATATAACAGTTTAACTGTTCAATAGGATATCTGATACCCGTATGGTTATAAAAAAACTGCTGCCAAGACTCTTCAACAATTGGCCTATCAAAAATAATTGTTCCATTAAAATCAAAAATGATCGACATAATACAAACTCACCTTGTCTATTATAACCTATTTTGTGAAAAAAGAGTATTTTGTTTCAACTTATTTTCCTTCCAATTTATTGAAAGAGTATAAATAAGGGTATAGAATGAAAAAGGTGGTGAAAAATTTGTAAATTATTGCGGGAGGTAATTGCATGGAAAAAAGAGTTACGATTAAAAAAAGATTAGAAACTTTTATTGACTGTCTGGTTTTATTTGCTTTGGTTAATTCAATTTATTATGTTTACACTAATCGTCCAATAGAACAATTCGAGGCTGCACTAAAAAGTATTGTTTCATCTTTTAGAACATTTACCATAATATCATTTTTATTTGTTTTGGGTAATTACTTTTTATATCGAAAAGATTATAACCAAAAAATAAAAAATTGGTTGACCAAAAGAATAGTCATCAATAAAAATAATGAAGTTGATAAATGATATAAATTCAATCAACTTCTTTTTTTGTTGGCTAATTATCTAAAATAGAATATGTTATAATACTAAAAAGAGGTGATAGCTATGTCTGTTTTGGTAGTTTCTGGTATTTCAGGTGCTGGGAAGTCAGTTTTTTTAAAGACTTTGGAAGATATTGATTATTATTGTATTGATAATTTACCACCAACCTTACTGGTTGCGGTCAGTAAATTGAATGTCAATAAAAAGCTGGCCGTGGTTATTGATGTCAGAAGTAATGAGTTGTATGATACTTTACTGAATGAAGTTGATAACTTGAAAAGAGAAAACATCGATTATACTTTGGTGTTTTTAGATTGTGATAAAGATTCTATTTTAAGTCGCTACAAATATACCAGAAGATCTCATCCTCTTATTTCACAAAAACATCCGACTTTAGAAAGTGCGATTGATTATGAATATGAACTTTGTAAAAGAGTAAAAAATGAGGCAGATATCGTTATTGATACTACCCATTTTAATCCAGTTCAGTTAAGACAATATGTCATCGACTCTTTTAAACAGGATGGTTATAAAAGTTTGACCATCAAACTGATTTCTTTCGGCTATAAAAATGGCTTACCACTGGAAGCTGATCTTGTGTATGATGTCAGATGCTTGCCTAATCCCTTTTATATAGCTGAATTGAAAATGAATTCAGGATTAGATGATAATGTCTATGACTATGTCTTCTCATTTAAGCAATCGGAAGTTTTTGGAGAAAAGATATTTGATTTTATTAAATATGCCTTACCATATTATGTTGAAGAAGGTAAAAATGAGCTGGTTGTCGCTATTGGCTGTACCAGTGGCCGACATAGAAGTGTAGCTTTTGTAAGACATTTGGAAAGAAAAATAGAACAGCTGAATCATCGTATCATTACCTTCCATAGAGATATTGAGAAGGAATTTTAAAATGAAAAATATTGAAGTATTATCACCAGTTGGTTCACCAGAATCACTTGTCGCCGCTGTTAGATCTGGAGCTGATGCCATCTATTTAGGCGCCAAAAGCTTTTCAGCCAGAAGAAATGCGACTAATTTTGATGAAGATGAACTGTTAAACACGGTTAAATATTGTCATAAACGCAACGTAAAAGTTTATGTTACTGTAAATATCATGATTAAGGAAAAAGAGATAGCTGAGGTTATTGAACTTTTAGAGTACCTTAATGATCTGGGAGTTGACGCTATTATCGTTCAGGATTTAGCAGTTGCCAGATTGGCTAATGAATTTTTCCCTGATTTACCACTGCATGGTTCTACTCAAATGAGTGTTCAAAACCCCTATGCTTTACCAATATTGAAAAGATTGGGGATTAAAAGAGTAGTAGTGGCTAGAGAAATGAACAAAAAGCAGTTGCAACATTTCTGCTCTAAAGCCAGAGAATACGATATTGAGGTAGAATACTTTGTTCATGGAGCTCTATGTATGTCTGTATCAGGGCAGTGTCTTTTAAGTGCTATGATAGGTACCAGAAGTGGAAACAGAGGATTATGTGCTCAAAGCTGTCGTTTGCCATTTGAGGTTGAAAATGGAACAGGCTACGATCTGTCTTTAAAAGATTCTTCGCTTTTTAAATATGTCAGTGAATTGAAAGAAATTGGTGTATCGTCTTTAAAAATTGAAGGCAGAATGAAAAGACCTGAATATATCGCTGTTGCTACAAAATGTTGCAGAGAAGTGGTAGATAACAATTTTGTTGATGAAAACCTGGAAAGACAACTGAAAGATATTTTTTCCAGAAGCGGCTTTACTGATGGCTATTATACAAATAAACTCGGTAAGGAAATGTTTGGAATCAGAACCAGAGAAGATGTTTTAGCTTCCAAAGAGGTAATAAATGAAATCCATGAAATTTATCGTAATGAACGACAATGGATACCTCTTACTTTTCATTTCAGAGCCAGAGAAAATCAGGATATGTTACTGAAAGTGTCTGATGGTGAAAGAGAAGTCATCGTGAAGGCAGAAAAACCATTAATTGCGACTAACAGGCCAACAGATGAAGCAGCCCTGGAAGCAGCACTTTCCAAATTAGGTGGAACAGCCTATTTTTTAGAAAAAATCAGCTTTGATATTGATGATAATTTATTTATTCGAAACAGCGAAATAAACAAGATGAGAAGAGAAGCTGTTGAAAAGCTGGATGCTTTAAAAGAAAGAAACAGCTATCGTAAAAAAGAAGTCCTCTATCAGTTAAATGATAAAGTACACCGTTTAAAGGATATCTATATTCGTATTGCCAATAAAGACCAGCTGCCTGAAAATATAGATAATATAAAGGGAATTATAGTTCCGATAAACAGTGATATTGTAAATATTGCTGATAAAATAATTGTCGAGATTCCCAGATGGATAAACAATACAGACTACATCATAGACAGATTAAACTATTTCAAGGAAAAAAATATCAAAAAAGCTTACTGTAATAACTTGGCTGCTATTGAACTGGCTAAGCAGCTGGGCTTTGAAGTAATGGGTGGTAATTTCTTAAATATCGCCAATAGCCTGGCCCGCAGTGTTTTAGAAAAAGAAAATCTTAAAGATATAACTGTCTCGGCTGAGATAGATTTAAATGAGATAAATCAGATTCAAACAGAAATGAATAAAGGAATAATTGCTTATGGGAAGCTTCCATTGATGCTTCTTGTCAACTGTCCTTTAAAAAATGGTCGTGACTGTGCTAATTGTGATCAAAAAGGCTATATCACAGATCGATTGGGCTATAAATTCCCTATTAGATGTAATTTAAATGTTTCTGAACTTTTAAATCATACCCCTATCTATCTGGCTGATAAAATGGAAGATTTGCAGAATTTGGATTATCTGATTTTATATTTTACTGATGAAACAGATAAACAGGTAAGTCAGATACTTAAAGCCTATGAAAATGGGGAAAACATTTTAAAGGAATATACCAGAGGACTGTATTACAGATCTGTATTATAAAAAAATAAAGGAGGACAGGATGATTAAAGCAGTAATATTTGATTTTGATGGAACATTGGCAGATAGAGCAAAAGGAGGCTGCAATGCCTATCGAGTGTATCTTAAGGAGTTTGTAGTTAAAGAAAAAGTTGATCCAGTATATTTTGAGGCGATGATTCAAGATTTGCTACTGCTGGACCAATTTGGTAATAGTGATAAAAAACTGATAGTTGAACAGTTTAATAAGAAGTATGGTTATAAAATTGATTATGTTCACCTTTATAATTGGTGGGTTAGAAATTTAGGCTTGTATGAACCTTTATTTGAAAATACTCTAAAAACACTGGATTATTTAAAAGAAAAATATAAGCTGGGTATGATTACCAACGGCTCAACCATTGGACAAAATACCAAAATTGACAGCACCAATATTCGTCATTATTTTGACAGTATTATTATTTCTGAAGAATTCGGTATAGCTAAGCCAGATGCTTCTATTTTCAATGAATCTTTAAAACAACTGGGTGTTTTACCACATGAAGCCATATATGTTGGTGATACCTACAGCAATGATATATTGGGAGCTTATAATGCTAAAGTTACTCCTATCTGGATCTGGAGTGATGATGGCAGATATAACCTGGATTCAGCAAGAAGAATCTATAAAATTGAAGAGTTAATCGGGATATTATAAAAAAACTAAAGAGACCTCTTTTATGATAGAATTATAAGAGAGGTTTTTTTATGTATAAAATTATTGCCTGTGATTTAGATGAAACACTGCTTAATTATCAAAAGCAAATTTCTAAAGAAGATGAAAACAGTATCAGGTCTTTGGATGAGAAAACATTTTTTGTCATGGCCAGCGGAAAAAATTATAAGGACTTTATTCCTTATTTAAAACAAGTTGGTTTATATGGTAAGAAGGGGCAATATGCTATTTCCAGTAATGGTACAATGATTGTTAGCTGTGAAAATGATGAAATAATCAGTCTGTCCACTTTGCCATTTGAGACAGTTGAAAGACTGTTTAACATTGGAACTAAATATGATGTAACAATTCATATTTTCACAATTGATAATATTTATACCTACAATTTAACTCAGGAAGAAATAGATTATTTAAGTGGTTCAGTAACCCTTACTGTTTTTGATAACCAGGATATTGAATTTTTAAAAAGTGAAAAGATTATTAAGATTGGTTTTTCTAAATCGGATATGGATTTACTGAGATCAATTGAAAAAAATGATATTGTAGGTTTTGACAATATCGATTATTCATATTCTGGCAACAGATATTTGGAATTCAATATCAAGGGTATTGATAAAGAATTTGGGTTAAAATTTTTAGCTGATAGATTGAATGTCGATAAAAAATGTATTGCCTGCATTATTGATAATTATAATGATTTAGTAATGAAACCATATGCATCTCTATTTATTGGAGTAGCTAACACTGTGGAAGATGTAAAACCATATTGTGATTATATTTGCCATAGAAGCTGTGAAGAAAGTGCGGTCAGTGAAGCAATAGAATATATCAGAAAGAAGGGATTATGTATTTAGGAGTTGACTATTACCCAGAACAATGGGGTTTAGATTTAATTGATGAAGACTTGAAAAATATCAAAGAGTTAGGGTGCAATATTATCAGAGTTGCCGATTTTGCCTGGGATGTTTTTGAGCCGGTAGAAAATCATTATGACTTTACTTTCTTTGATCAGGTAATTGAAAAGTGTAAAGAATATGATCTTAAAGTGATGATGTGTGTTCCAACAGCAACAATGCCTAGATGGTTGAATTTGAAATATCCTGAAATTATGGCTGAAGATCAGTATGGTCATCGTCAACCTTTTGGGGGAAGAAGGGGATATTGCTATAACAGTGATATCTATTTACAAAAAGCCTTGTCTTTGACTGAAGCGATGGCCAGACATTATAAAGATGAAAAACAGATTGTTATATGGCAGCTGGATAATGAAATTGGACATGAAGGAAGCGACATGTGCTATTGTAAAAACTGTCATGAAAAATTTATCAGCTATCTAAAAGGAAAATATGATAGTGTTCAACAGTTGAATAAAAGATGGGGAACTTCTTTCTGGACAGGTACTTATGATAGGTTTGAAGATATTCAACTTCCTAAAAAAGCCTATACAGCCCAGAATCCTTCTTTGCGTTTAGAGTGGGAAAGATTTAGAAATATCAGCATTATTAATTTTTTAGAGTCAATGTATCTGAGTTTGAAAAAGATAATTCCAGATTCATTAGTGCTGCATGATTTAGAAGGGGGAACCCTGGACAAGCACTTTGATCCATTTGAACTGGCAAGAAAATTTGATGATATTGCCTACAATAACTATCCAGTCTGGGGTGGTGTAGTAGAGCCTTTGAAACCTTATGAAGTAGCTATGGCTTTAGATATGGCCAGGGGTTTTAGAAAGGACAGATTCTTTATTACTGAACAGATTATGGGTTCTCAGGGCCATGATGTAATCGGTTGTGCCATTAAGCCAAATCAAGGATCCAGCTGGGCAATACAGGCTTTTGGCCATGGCTGCAAGGGCATGCTGTTTTTCCGCTATCGTGGTTTTAATAAGGGAGCAGAGCAGTACTGTTTTGGACTTTTAGAAAGTGATAACAGGAAAAAAAGAAAATATTATGAAGTTCAAAGATTGTTTAAATATATTAAAGAAAACAAAGAGGCTTTTAATCATCCAATAAAGGCTAAAGCGGCGATAGTATTTGATTATGATAGTGCCAGCTGTTTTAAAATTCAAAGACAGTCGGATAGTTTTAACTATGTAAATGAAACAGCCAAGCTATACAGGCAGTTGTGGATGCGTGATATCTGTACTGATATGATTGTTGCTGGTGATGATTTAAAGCAATATGAACTGATAATAATTCCATATATGATTATGATGAAAGAAAGCTTTATAAAATCCCTTAAACAATATGTAAAAAATGGTGGCAAAGTAGTCTTGACAGCCAGAACCAGCTGGAAAGATCAGGATAATAATTTCATCCTGAATGAAAATTTACCGCTTAATTTGACAGATCTAACCGGTGTCATAGTAGACGAGCAGGAAAGCTTGCTGGTAGATACTTATCGAGAATGTATAGATCTAGAAGACAGGATTTATAAAGGCCATGTATTTAAGGAAATGTTGCTTCCTACAACCGCCAAATCTTTAGCTAAATGGTACAAATGTCCATTTGGGGATTATTCATCTGTGACAGTAAATAATTATGGTCAGGGTAAATGTTATTATTTAGCCAGCAGTTTTGAAGAAGAGTTGGTAGAAAAACTATTTGATGAAATAACTGCTGAAAAGATTGTTAAAAACGAAAATGAAGAGAATATAGCGTTATCTGATAATCTTATACTGCATATTGATTATGAAAACTTTAAATGGAAGTTAAGACATGGTCAGACGGAAAGAAAAAAAGGTTGACAGGAAATATTTTAATCAGATAATAGTTTTGCTGGCTGTAGTATTTTAGCTAAATGTGATAATATCTATGGGTGGATTAAAATTGTTATTAAAAAGAAGTGTTCCAGAGTAAAAGGATTAAATAGATTAATTTTGCCACTATTGGCAAATAAATTCAGTGTTATAAATTGAGGATAAAGAATAGAAAGGTATTGGATAGTTATGAAAGAAAAAATTAAAGTAATTTTAGATTGTGATACCGGCAGTGATGATGCTATCGCGATTATGATGGCTATTCTGGCTGATGAAATTGATTTGGTAGGTATCTGTACAGTAGCAGGAAACAAGGCTTTGCATTATACTACTGAAAATACATTGGCTGTGGTAGAAGCATTAAACAGTGATGTAAAAGTTTATGCTGGCTGTCATGAAAGCATGGTTACTAAACTGCTTCCAACAAGAAGAGGAAGTTATAGTGGGTTTACCGGAGTAAAAGATGAAGGTGATAAAGAACCTGAAATAACCTATCATAATGATCATTTACCTCTGCCAGTACCGACAAGAGAAGCTGAAAAGAAAAATGCTGTCTGCTGGCTGGTGGAAACACTTTTACAAGCCACAGAAAAGATTACAATGGTCGTAACTGGACCAATGACCAACCTGGCTATGGCTTTAAGAATTGAGCCGAAAATAGCTGATAATATTAAAGAGGTTGTTTTTATGGGTGGAGGCTTTAAGGTGTTTAATGCGACAAGATGCTCGGATTTTAACATCTGGGCTGATCCCGAAGCAGCCCAGATTGTCTTAACCAGCGGTATCAAGTGCACAATGGTACCTTTAGATGCTACTCATAAGGCCAACTTTGATTATGATGACTGCAAAAGGCTCAGAGCTATGAATCATTTCGTTACTGATGCTGTAGCTGAAATGATTGAACAGAGAATTGAAGCTTACGATGCCTATCAGCCCCAGGCTGTTTTAGGAAGTGCTCCGATTCATGATGCCTTAGCTTTAGGTTATCTATTAGTTCCAGAAGTCTTGCAGGACATCAGATTTATGCGTGTAGATGTGGACTTTTCAGGTGGTATGGCTGATGGTCAGACAATTTGTGATACTAGAACATACCCTGACGATGAAAGAAACTGTTATGTAGCCTTGGATGCTGATAACAATCTGTTCCATCAATTGGTATTTTCATTATTAGAGAAGGTGAATTAAGATGAGTTATAAAAGAGTTTTAACTATTCAGGACATTTCATGTGTTGGTCAGTGTTCCTTAACGGTAGCACTGCCAGTTTTATCAAGCTGTGGGGTAGAGACGGCAATTTTGCCTTCAGCAGTTTTATCAACCCATACTGGTGGATTTAAAGGTTATACTTTTAGAGATTTGACCGATGATATGATGCCAATTGCTGAACACTGGCAAAAAGAAAACATTCTATTTGATACGGTTTATAGCGGTTATTTAGGCAGTGCCAGACAGATAAATCATGTTTTAGAGATTACTGAAAGATTGCTTAAAAAAGATGGATACAGTATTGTTGATCCAGCAATGGCTGATAATGGCAAGCTTTACTATGGCTTTGACTTGGCTTTTGTCCAAGAGATGAAAAAACTGGTCTTTGCCAGTGATATCTGTCTTCCTAATATTACTGAAGCCTGTTTTTTAACAGAAACAGAATATAGGGAAGAATATGATGAAGATTATACTGATGGTATACTGAAAAAATTATCTGCTGCAGGAGCTAAAACCATTGTACTTACTGGACTCAGTTATGATGATGAAACAACTGGAGTACTGATATTGGAAAATGGAGTTAAATCATACTACCGTCATAAAAAGATTGATAGAAAATATCATGGTACAGGTGATATCTATTCATCAGCTTTTACCGGGGCTTTAAACAGAGGAAAATCAGTTTATGAAAGTGCCAGAATAGCTGCTGATTTTGTGGTTAAATGTATTGAAAATACTATTACTGATGATAGTCACTGGTATGGAGTAAAATTTGAACCGCTGCTATATCAGCTAAGTTTAGAAGTCTTAGACTGATTTTACAGCTATAAAAAACAGATAAGACTTGCCTTATCTGTCAAATAATTACTATTTACAACTATCCCAAATCATTTCCACGATTGTTGGATGAGGATGGATAGTTTTTTTAATCTGGGCCATTGTGAGTTTATTTTCAATAGCTAAAGCTAACTCTCCGACAATATTGGTAGCATTATTGCAGAGTAGCTGAGCACCAATCAATGTCTCTGTTTCAGTATCAAAGACCAGTTTCAGATAGCCATTTTCACTATCTTCAATCAGACATTTGCCATTTGAACCAGTCAATATTTTTCTATTGAAGGTATTAAAGCCCTTTTCTTTAGCTTCTGCTTCCGTTAAGCCGACACTGGCAATTTCCGTATTGGTGTAAATACAGTTGGGAATGGTATTTTCACTGATTGTTTTGTTTTTATTTAAAATGACATCAATAACATTTTCTCCCTGAGCTATGGCTACATGGGCCAGTTGGATATTTGTGCTTCTTACATCACCAATGGCATAAATATTATTTACACTGGTTTGATAGTTTTCATCAGTTACAATACCTCGATTAATTTCAATGTCTACATTTTCCAATAAATCTAGCGTATTGGCTTTTCTTCCAGTCGCTACAATAACCTGTTGAGCCCTGAGGGTAATTTCCTTGTCATTTTTATCCAGATAACTGACAGTTTTTTCATTATCCCTGTCACTTATTTCCAGTACTTTGGTTTTGGTGATTACTGAACAGCCCTGTTTCTTTAATGCCAGGGTGAGCTTTTGAGAAAGCTCTCTATCCATATTAAAGATGATCTGATCAGCCATTTCCAGAATGGTTACCTGTTTATCTAAATTCAGTAAGACAGTAGCCAGTTCAACTCCAATAATGCCACCTCCAATGATGATATAGCTATCTTTCAGGTTGAAATCATGTTCCAGTATTTCATCTGAAGTAATGGCTTTATCAATTCCTTTAATAGGAGCTTTAGCGACAACTGATCCAGCAGCTATCAAGATATTTTCAGCCTTGAAACTGGCAGTTTCGGTTTTAATAAGATTATTTTCACAGATTCTGGCATGCTGGTTGATTATAGTTATTTTTTCCTTCTGCAGCTGTTTTTCAATAGAGCCTCTTAAAGAATCTACCACTTCATTTTTTCTGTTCAGCATCTTTTGATAATCATAATGGTAGTTTTCAATAACTATCCCATGCTTATTATTAGATGATAGATTTTTATACAGCTGGCTGCTGTGAATCAAACATTTGGTCGGAATACAGCCTCGATTTAGACATGTCCCTCCGATTTTATTTTTTTCAAATAAGATGACACTTAAACCATTTTTAGCTGCCTTAAAAGCAGCCGTATAGCCTGCTGGTCCACCTCCTATTATCGCTAAATCATAAATCATAAAGATTCCTCCTTTTTAACAATAGATCAATAATATCTTTATATTCTTTACTTTCATCATAAAAGTAAAGATTATCATTCAGTTTTTTATTTAACAGGATAGTCTCCACTTTTTTTGGAAAGTCACTGTTTAAACAATCAGAAGAAATAGCTATATCTTCTATCTTATTATCGTTGAGATTGTAGGATATTTTTATTAGACCCCAATCAAACTTATTAGACTTACGGAAACTATAGTTTTTCTTTAGTCCGTAGATAAATTTTTCATCTTGATACGCTCTTGATAGCTTTTCTATTTTTTTAAAATCAACTTCGATAGGTTCACTTTTTTTCTGATAATAATTTTCAAAACTGTTTAACAGTGCTTTTTTCAGCTCTTCTATGGTCAGTTTTTCATTTACCTCTTTTAAATTGATAACTCTGGATTTTACTGATTTTACATGTTTGCTTAAAAGTTTTTCTTTTGCCACATTTAAGTATTTTGACAATTTGTTTTTATCAACATCCACCATCAGGGTACCATGGTGCAGGCAGTTTCTACTGTTTAAATAAGCATGACCAGAAAACTTGTAGTTATCTATAACCAGATCATTTCGACCGCTTATTTCAGCCTGAATGTTTAAACTTTTCAAGGCATTTAAGATAATATGATTATTTGTCTCTTTTTCATACTGGTCTTTGCTGGTAACAAAAGAGAAGTTTAAATTCCCCAAATCATGATAGACAGCTCCACCACCGGTTTTTCTTCTTACTGGTTTGACTTCATCAAGTTTCATTAAATCTAGATTACATTCATCATAGATATTCTGATTTTTACCGATTACGACACAGTTTTTATTCTGCCATAAAAACAATAGAGCACTATTAACAGGAAGAGTATCAGTGAGATACTCTTCCATAGCTAAATTTTTATAAGGGTCTAAACAATCAGTTTCAAGATAAAATATTTTATTAATCATTTTCAAATTGATAGGTTAAAATCGGATTTCTAGCTGCCTGTACTTCATCTGGTCTGGTAATATAACATTTTGATGGAGCATTGTGCAGTTTATCTGGATCACTTAGAGCAGTTTCATATAATTTGATAAAGATATCAGCTGCCTGATCTAAAGATTCCTTACTTTCAGTTTCTGTTGGCTCCAGCATTAAAGCTTCAGGCACAATCAGTGGGAAGTACATTGTTGGAGGATGGATACCGTAATCTAGACATCCTTTGGCAATATCCATCGCACTTACCTTATGTTCACGTTTCATATTTTCTAAAGATAGAACAAATTCATGCATACAGATTAAATCGTAGGCAACATCATAGTGAGTTTTTAATTTGTTCATCAGGTAGTTGGCATTTAAAACAGCATTACCACTGGCTTCAGGTATTCCTTCTTTACCTAATGATTTGATATAGGTTAAAGCTTTTATAACTACTAAAAAGTTTCCATAGAAGCTTCTAACCTGACCCATTGTTTTGGCTGGTCTGTAGAAGTCGTAGTCGTCTTCATTTTTTTCAACTTCTAAAGCAGGAAGAAAATCTTTCAGAATATCTTTACAGCCAACTGGACCTGATCCAGGACCACCACCTCCATGAGGAGTACTGAATGTTTTATGCAGGTTTAAATGCACACAGTCAAAGCCCATATCACCAGGTCTTACTCGCCCCATTATCGCATTCAGGTTAGCCCCATCGTAGTAGCAGAGTCCACCGGCATCATGGACAATTTTAGTGATTTCCAAAATATTTGGATCAAATAAACCCAATGTATTAGGATTAGTCAGCATCAGTCCAGCGGTATCATCACCAACTGCTTCTTTCAGTTTTTCAATATCAACTCCACCATTTTCATTAGAAGGAATATTGACAACTTTAAAGCCAACCATTGTAGCGCTGGCAGGGTTGGTGCCATGAGCTGAATCAGGAACGATAATATTGACGCGTTTATGATCGTTTCTATCCTGATGATATTTTTTAATCAGAATCAGACCAGCATATTCACCATGAGCTCCAGCAGCAGGCTGAAAACTCATATCATCCATCCCGGTTATTTCACATAAAAGCTCTTTAGCTTCATAAAGAACTTCCAGACAGCCCTGGACAGTTTCTACAGGCTGCAGAGGATGAATGTTGGTGAAGTTTTTATCGGCAGCAACAGCCTCATTAATTGAGGGATTATACTTCATCGTACAGCTTCCTAATGGATAAAACCCATTATTGACACCATGGGCCTCTTTAGCCAGCTCAGTGTAGTGCCTAGACAGGTCAACTTCACTGACTTCAGGAAGTCTCAGTTTTTCTTTTCTTAATAATGCATCTTTGAAAATATATATTTCAGTATCACAAGGTGGTATTAAATCTAATTTACGATCTTTACTACTGATTTCAAATAATAGTTTCATAACTACAATACCTCCTTGATTGTTTTTACAAGCATATCAATTTCTTTTTTAGAATTTTTTTCAGTTGCACACCATAAGATATCATCTTCAACTGGTAATCCAGCCAGAATGCCTCTGTCAGCCAATAGTTTGGTCAACTTTTTATTATCAGCTGGACAGCTCATCAGAAATTCATTGAAGAATTCCTTGTCAGTTTTTAGCTTGAAACCATCAATGGTGGCTAATTGCTTGGCTAGATAATGAGCGTTGCTGACGCTGTTTATCGCTACCTGTCTTAACCCCTGAGGTCCAACAGCAGCGCAGTATACAGAAGCTCTCATGGCACACAAAGCCTGATTTGAGCAGATATTACTTGAAGCTTTTTCTCTTCTGATGTGCTGTTCACGAGCCTGTAAGGTCAAAACAAAACAGCGTTTGTTGTTGGTATCAACAGTCTGACCGACAATTCTGCCAGGAAGTCGGCGCATCAGTTCTTTTTTACAGGTCATTACACCTAAATATGGTCCACCAAAAGAAAGTGGCATGCCTAAAGGTTGTCCTTCAGCTGTACAGATATCGACATTTAATTCTTTAGCGTTTTTAAGTAAGGCTAAGGAAATTGGATTGGTATGCATAATCACTTTAGCTTCATGACTATGGGCTAATTCACTGATAGTTTTTACATCTTCAATGATGCCATAGTAGTTTGGAGACTGTACAACAACACCAGCAATGGTATTGTTTAATTTATTCTTTAAATCATCTAAGTCAACAGAGTAAGCGTCGTTATTTAATACGATCAGATTAACATCTCTGCTTTCACAATAGGTTTTAATAACTGCCAAAACCTGTGGGTTGACAGTACCAGCGACGATAATATCGCTTTTTCTTCTTTCCTGTACCATCAAAGCCGCTTCAGCAGCTGCAACAGCGCCATCATAAACTGAAGCATTAGAAACATCTAAACCGGTCAGCTCACACATCTGAGTCTGATATTCAAATATCGACTGTAAAATACCTTGTGCAATTTCTGGCTGATAAGGGGTATAGGAAGTCAAAAATTCTTCTTTACTGACAACAGCATTGACAATTGAAGGGATGTAATGATTATAAGCTCCAGCACCTCTGAAAATATGTTTGAAAACAGTATTTTTAGAAGCCATTGTGCTCATTTCATTATAAACTTCCAATTCCGATTTGCCTTCAGGAATATTAAGAGTTGTAAGTTTTACACTTTCTGGAACATCAACGAATAAATCGTCGAGAGTTTCCATATTAAGTTCCTTAAGCATTTCTTGCTGTTGTTTTTTGGTATTTACAACATAAGATGCCATACTAGTTACCCTTGGCTTTCACAAAATTCTTTATAGTTTTCAGCATCTAGAAATTCATCAGTAGCACTTACATTTTCAACTTTTATTAACCAGCTGCTGTAGCAATCTTCATTGATTAAAGCAGGATTATCTAGAAGTTCTTCATTAACTTCACAGATAACTCCACTTACTGGAGAAAACAAGTCACTTACTGCTTTTACTGATTCAACATCTCCAAATGATTCTTGAACAAACACTTCATCATCAACTTCTGGTAAGTTAACAAATACGATATCACCTAAGGCATCCTGAGCATAGTCACTGATTCCAATAACGTAAACATCGCCTTCTTTTTTAACCCATTCATGAGTTTTGGTATACTTTAATTTTTTTGGATAATTAAACATATTTTTACCTCCTGATTATGTTTATTTATTTCTTGAATAGAATGGCAATTCTATTATTTCCGCTTTTAATTTTCGACCTCTGACATCAACTTCGACAATGGTATGAAGTTCACTGTGTTGCTTGTCAATTAAGGCCATAGCTAAAGATTCTTTAAGATAAGGTAAATGAGTTCCGCTGGTAGTATGTCCGATAAGTTTACCATTTAGATAAATATCCTGATTTTCTCTCATTATTCCTCGATCAAGCATTTTTAAGCCAACACGTTTTACTTCAGGTTCTCCTTTTTCAAGCAGCGCTTTTTTACCAATGAAATCTTCTTTATTCATTTTTACCGCAAAACCTAAACCAGCTTCTAAAGGAGTAACTTCTTCATTTATTTCATGACCATATAAAGGCATTGAGGCTTCAAGTCTTAAGGTATCTCTAGCTCCCAGTCCACAGGGAATCAAATTATATTCTGTACCAGCTTCACGTAGTATCTGCCATAATCTGATGGCATTTTCACTGGCAGTATAAATTTCATAGCCCTCTTCACCGGTGTATCCGGTAGTAGAAATCATACATTTCATATCTGAAATATAAACCTCTTCAATAGCATTATAATTTCCCGTTGGAATTTGCTCTGCAGGTAATAACTTTTTAATAACACTGGAAGATTTTGGTCCCTGCAAAGCCACAATAGCAATTGAATCTGAAATATCTTGAACCACTGTTCCTTCTAGGGCCTCTTTTTTCATATGCTGATAGTCCTTATGTCTGTTTGAGGCATTAACTACCAGAAAGTAATAATCCTCAGCAAACTTGTAGACGATTAAATCATCAATACAGCCACCATTTTCATTGCACATTACCGTGTATCTGACCTTGCCTGTTTTCATATTGGTAAAGTCATTGGTCAGGATGTAATTTAAACTTTTAAGAGCACTCTCTCCCTTGAAGGTTATTACTCCCATATGAGAAACATCAAATAAACCACAATTTTCTCTAACCGCCAGATGTTCCTTAATTACTCCTGTTGGATATTGTACGGGCAGTAAATAGCCACCAAAGGGTACAATCTTACCATTTTCCTGCAGGTGAACATCATACAAAGGTGTTTTTAATTCCATATTATCTAACTCCTATCATCTTAAAAAAATAAATAGAGCCAGCAAAAGATTGCTGCCTCTGTCATTAACCTGAAAGATTCTCCTTATTAGGATTGCTTCTTGGGTGCTTTTCGCTCTCCAGAGTTTGTCCAAAACCAGTCCTTTTGCCTGAGAGTTCTTGCTGCACCTTCGGCCTTACATTTAAGTAATCTCTCCTGGTTTCTTCATCCATTTATTCTTTGTTAATCTAACTTAAGTCTATCATAAAAAATTAGATATTGGTAGATTTAAAACTTCAGCATTTGCCTCAATGATAAAGGGTATATTTATGTTAGAATAGGGATGGTGATTGATAAATGCAAGACTTTTTAAAGGCTAAAGAGTTACTGGTTGATGATGTAACACTGGTTATGGTTAAAGATGATAAGATAATTAAAAGTACAGAGAAGGGGATAGCTTTTCTAGTTTCATCAGCTGAGGAAAACAGATACCATGGTTATAGTGTAGCGGATACAATTATCGGTAAAGCAGCAGCTTTTCTTTACTGCAGGATGCAGGTTAAAAATGTTTATGGTAAGACAATAACCAGAACAGCAGTAGAGATTCTACAAAAAGCCAAAATAAATGTCGAGTACAGTATTCTGACTGATAACATTGTCAATCGAACAAATACCGGATTATGTCCAATGGAATTGACAGTTTTAGATATAGAAGAAAAGGAAGAAGCTTTCAGGGCTTTAAAAAATAAGATCAAGCAATAAAAAAGGTGCAGGCACCTTAATTGTTAAATAATTTCAAGATTAGATGGTACATCACATTTAATCTTTTTTCAATTGAATCAATGACAATAAACTCTTTTATGGTATGCATATCTCCCCCAGTAGGGCCACAACCATCAATGGTAGCGACATTATGGCAGGAAACAAAGTTTCCATCACTTCCTCCACCAGTGGTTACATGTTTTATTTGATAATTTACTTCTTTGCCAACTTCTTTGAGCTTTTCAAAAAGCAGTTCACTGTTTCTGTGAAGTATCATGGCTGGCCTTTTGCCTTTATCGATTATTTCAATAGTAGTTCGATCATCAAAAGGAGTTGTTTTCATTTTATTTAAAACTTCTTGAAGATTATCAAGAGCCTTGTCATCCAGATAGCGATAGTTTAAATTAAACTGGGCAAATTCAGGAACACTTCCTTCTTTCATTCCACCAGAAAAATGAGAAATGTTAAGGGTTGTTCCTTTTTCATAGTCGACAAGTTTATATAGTTCTACTACCCATTTAGCTAATTCCAAAACAGCACTGGCACCTTTTTCAGGTTCCACTCCAGCATGAGCAGGGATACCATGACATTTAACGATGTAGCTTTCTGAGCCTTTTCTTTGGGAAACAAATTCATCATTTCTTCTGGCTGGTTCAAAGACAAAACAGTACTTGCTTCTTTTGGCCATTTCTTCAAAATAAAATTTTGAATTATCTGATCCTGTTTCCTCATCAGAATTAAAAATTACACAGAAATTAAAATTATCTTTCCTGTTTTCAATTAACATTTTAATCAAGTGATAGATTGAAAGGCATCCGCCTTTACAATCGATACAGCCTAAAGCAGTTCCGATATTGTTTTCAACTACTGTAAAAGGATGCTCTTTGGCCAAGCCATCCTCAAAAACCGTATCCACATGACCAATAAATAAGATATCAATGTTTTCAAAATTACTGTTACTGACCATTAATACAGGACTTGCTTTATTATCCTGATAATATTCAATGGCAGTCTTTAAGTTTAAAGCTTTGAATTTATCTTCAAAGTATTTTATAAGTTTTAGTTTTCCATCAGTGTTTGTTTTATCACTGTCTATTGAACAGATATATGTCAGTTCTTCTAGATATTTATCTAAGTTGAAATTGCTCATTTATTTTATACATCCTTTTCTTTTTCAGGTTTGTCCTTAGCTTTATTTTTATCTTTATCTTTGGTAACATCATCAAAGGTTTTCTTGACAAAATCAGTTAAATCAGTACTTTTTGTTTTGAAGTAATCTGAAATATAATCTGATGCTTCCTTAAGGAAGGTTGAAACATCTTCTTTCTTTTCTTTGAAATAATCAGAAGTCGAGCTGATTAATTTATCCTTTTCCTGTTCGACCACATCAGATACTATTGCCAAAAGTCTAGCACCGATTTCTTTGGATTCATCATCTAAATCCATTAAATCCTTGATGATTCTACCAAACTTCGTCAAACCTATGGAAACAAAATCATAAAGCATTTCAATATCAGCGCTATGCAGGGTATTGAAAAATTCATCGACAAATTTTTCTCTTTGTTTTAAATCAACATCTTCTAAAAACCTGTTTAAAGCAGCTTGAATCATCAGTGATTCATCAGCAACTTCTTCAACTCTTACAAAATCATTTCCTAATATCTGCCAGCTGTGAGCAATATGCTGAAGCACCAACAACTGATCTGATTTAACAATAATTTTTTTACATGGTCTTTCAAATATCAGACCAAATACCGCAAATTCAGGAACGATTTTTACATATCTATCAATGGTGTTGTCGTATTGCTTCTGGTCAAACAGTTCATCACTGATTCCTGGACCATCATTGTCATAAATCATGATGATATTATCTTGAATCTCTTTATGGCATTTTATAGCTGAATAGTAGGCCAGATTACCACCCTTTGAATGTCCACCAAGATAAAATTTTCCGATCTCCCTGGCAGTTTCATTTAGATATTTAACAGCCTGTCTTTGAGCACTGACTTCTTTATAGCTCATTTGGAAATCTTCATGCCAGCCCACAAGGGTATCATCAGTTCCGCAAAATGAGATATAGGTAATGCCATCATCCATTACAATATGGACGGCACTGAACTGCTGGGTAGTTTCTTCATCAATCTGATGTTCATAATATTTCAATCTGCAGTTTTTAAAGCGCTCAGTTTCAGCCATATATTTTAAAACTTCAGGTGCTCTGGCAATCAGGCTTTTACTTTTTTCTATTTCTTCCATCGTATGACTTTCAAAATATTTATCAGCAGCTTCTTTGATGGTTACTTCCTTGCCACTGTTATCAACAATACCGTCCAAATTTGTATAAGAAATATAGGCAAACAATAAGTTGTCTACAATATTAAATTTATCTTTTTTTAGCGTTAAATCACCACGCCATTTTAAGTAATTAATCATATTCATAAAAAGTGTACCTCATTACATATTAATTTTAACTTTAATCTGATAATAATGAAAGATGTTATTTGATATGGTAGAATAGTACCAGGAAAAGGTAAAGATATGAAAAAGATTTTGTTAATTATATTGTTAATTTTATTATCAGGCTGTCATAAGGAAGTGACAGTTGATTTTGTACTGGATGGAAAAGTTGTTTACAGTATTACTGAGCAGGATAAAGTAGATATTTCAAACCTGGAAAATAAAAAATATAAGGAAAATGAATATCAGATTAATGGCTGGTATTTTGAAGATGGTACAGCAGTAGATTTTTCAGAATTGATTACCGACAGCAAAACCATAATTGCTGATTTTACCAGAATATATGTTGTTAACTGGATGGCTGATGGTCAATTGTCAAAGACAGAAAAAGTATTAGAGGGCCAAAAAGTTGTAGCTTATGAACTTCCGACAATCGATAATTACCTTTTCAAAGGTTGGTTTGATAATGAAGGTAAAAGTATTGAGGAATATCAAACCTATCAGGGAAATGTTACTTTCAATGCTAAACTGGAGTATACAATGGAAAAATTGATATTGACTTATGATACTATCTACTTTGAAAATGTGGCAGTTGGTAAAAAAAGAGCAGGAGTAGTTAACAATATGGGTTACAAGGTTAAATTTACTTCTTCTGACCCTTCAATTGCGACATACTATGATACCTACATCTATGTTCATTCTGCAGGTACCTGTGTTATCAAATGTGAAACCGAAAGTGGCATTGTCAAGTATTTAACGATTGTTGTTGGTGAATAATTGTTGAAAACTGACTTTAGAAGTGTTAAGATAATAACACGACTGAAGGTTTAGCTCAGCTGGGAGAGCACTTGCTTGACGTGCAAGGGGTCAGGGGTTCAAGTCCCTTAACCTTCACCATTGAATAAGAAAAGCCTTATTGACAAAGGCTTTTTTTAA